>DATLUM010000050.1 GCA_035533095.1 Acidimicrobiales bacterium
GGTCACCGCCTACCAGTTCTCCTTCCAGTTCTTCCAGCTCCCGTACGCCCTCGTCGCGGTGTCGGTCGCCTCGGCAATCATGCCCGACCTCTCCGAACGCTGGACGGCGCGGGACACTCGCGGTTTCGAGCGACAGTTCGTCACTGGGCTCCGCACGACGCTCGCCGTCCTGCTACCAGCGGGTCTCGTCTACATCGCGGTGGCTCAGCCGTTCATACAGCTGGCGGTACACCACGGCAGGGTGAGCGCCCAAGGAGCCCACCTGGTCGGGTCCACGCTCGCCCTCTTCGCCGTCGGGCTGCCGGGGTTCAGCGCTTTCTTCCTCCTGATGCGCGCCTACCAGGCGATGCAGGAGGCACGCGCGATGTTCTGGCTGTACGTGCTGGAGAACGCCCTGACGATCGCGGCCGCGGCCGCGCTCGACCCTGTCCTCGGGGTGCCGGGTCTCGCGCTCGGCTGGGTGGCCCCCTACACCGTCGTGTCGTTCGTAGCCTGGGCCGACCTGCGCCGCCGGGTCGGCCGGCTCGGCGGGGCGAACACCACCCGGGCGCTCGTGAGGATTGCCGTCGCCGGGGGGGTCGCCGGCGCGGTTGCCGCTCTGATCGGGCTTCCATTTCCCTCGAGTGCTACCGACCCGGTCCTCGTAGCAAGGCTGGTGCTGCAGGTCGGAGGCTCGGCGGTGGCGTACCTCCTTCTGGCGAGGGTGTTCGGTATAAGAGAGCTGCGCCCCATATTCAGAATGGTGTCGAGGGCCCGCTAGGGCACGCCCTCCCCTGCGCGCCCCACCTGGCGGGCGGCGGCCTCGACGGCCAGGCGGTCGACGAGGTCGTTGTACGGGTCGCCTCCGTGGCCCTTCACCCAACGAAAAGAGATGCGCCTCGGATCACAGCGGTAAGCGTCGATGAGCGGTTCCCACAGGTCGCGGTTCGCGACGGGCTTCTTCTGGCTGTTGGTCCAACCGCGGGACAACCAGCGCTGCCACCAGCCGTCCCGGAAGCAGTTGACGACGTAGGTCGAGTCGCTGACGACCTCCAACCGCCCGTCGAGGGTCGTGACGGCGTCGAGAACCGCATTTATCTCCATGCGCTGGTTGGTCGTCAGCGGAGCCGCGCCGCTGCGGAAAGAGCCGTTGGGAATGGCCCAAGCCCAGCCCCCGGGTCCGGGGTTGCCGGAACAGGCTCCATCGGTGTACACGAGAGTCACCTGGGTAGCGTTGATTCCTACCCCGGAGGGCCGCGCTGCGGGGTCGTCGGGCTTCTCCTGCATCCGCACAGCATGCCCGGCGCGAAGACGTGCGCCGCTTCCAGCCCTCACGGCGCGAGCATGTAGAGGTGATTTTCGACGGATTCTCTCATCAGATCCCCGACGTTGACCCCGAAGAGACGGCGGAGTGGGTCGACTCGTTTGACGCGGTGCTCGACGCGCGGGGGAAGACGCGGGCGCGGTTCCTTCTCATGAAGCTCCTCGAGCGGGCCCGAGAGAACCAGGTCGGGTTCCCCGCCACCGTGTCGACCCCTTACGTCAACACCATTCCATCGGGCCTGGAGCCGTGGTTCCCCGGCGACGAGCACATCGAGCGGCGCATCAGAGCGTACATACGTTGGAACGCGGCGATCATGGTGGTCAGGGCGAACCACGCGGCTGAAGGCATCGGCGGTCACCTCGCAACGTACGCTTCGTCGGCCAGCCTCTACGAGGTCGGTTTCAACCATTTCTTCAGGGGCAAGGACAACGGGCAGGCGGGCGACCAGGTGTACTTCCAGGGGCATGCCGCTCCGGGCATCTACGCCCGGGCCTTCCTCGAAGGTCGCCTGAGCGAGGAACAGCTCGCCTACTTCCGCATGGAGCTGCAGGGGGAGAAGGCCGGCGTCGGTGGGCTCTCCTCGTACCCCCATCCGCGGTGGATGCCCGACTTCTGGGAGTTCCCGACTGTCTCGATGGGATTGGGACCCCTGTCGGCCGTCTACCAGGCTCACTTCAACCGCTACCTGCAGAACCGGCGCATCGCCGATACGTCCGGCAGCAGGGTGTGGTGCTTCCTGGGCGATGGCGAATGCGACGAGCCCGAGACGCTCGGAGCTCTCTCCCTCGCCGGCCGCGAGCAGCTCGACAACCTGATCTTCGTCGTGAACTGCAACCTGCAACGCCTGGACGGGCCCGTCCGGGGGAACGGCAAGATTATTCAGGAGCTCGAAGCGACCTTCCGTGGCGCGGGATGGAACGTCATCAAGGTTGTATGGGGATCGAAGTGGGACGACCTGCTCGCCCGAGACGTCGACGGGGTCCTGCTCAACAAGATGAACACATCGGTCGACGGCGAGTACCAGAAGTACGCCACCGAGAACGGCGCCTACATCCGGGAGCATTTCTTCGGTCCCGACCCGAGGCTGCGCGCCCTGGTGGAGCACCTATCGGACGACGACCTTCGCAACCTTCCCCGAGGCGGTCACGACTACCGCAAGCTGTACGCCGCGTACAAGGCAGCCACGGAGACGACGGGCCAGCCGACGGTGATCCTGGCGAAGACGATCAAGGGTTGGACCCTGGGCCCGGAGATAGAGGCCCGCAACTCGACCCACCAGATCAAGAAGATGAACGCAGCGCAGCTGAAGCTGCTCCGCGACCGCCTCTATCTCGATGAGGAGATACCGGACTCGGCGCTGGAGAAGGGTGAGCCGCCGTTCTTCCGGCCCGCGCCCGACTCGCCCGAGTACCAGTACATGGTCGAACGGCGCCGCGCTCTGAACGGTTCGCTTCCGCACCGGCTGGTCCGCTCCAAGCCACTGCCGGCCCCCGCCGAGAAGGCCCTTGCCGAGTTCGACACAGGCTCCGGCAAGCGCGCGGTCTCGACGACGATGGCCTTCGCCGTCATGTTGCGCAACCTTCTGCGCGACAAGGGCGTCGGCCAGCGGGTCGTGCCGATAATCCCGGACGAGGCGAGGACGTTCGGCCTGGACGCGCTGTTCAAGGAGATGAAGATCTACGCTCCCATGGGTCAGCTCTACGAGCCCGTCGACTCGAAGCTGATGCTCTCCTACATGGAGGCGAAGGACGGTCAGATCCTCGAGGAAGGGATCAGCGAGGCGGGGGGGATGGCCGACTTCACAGCCGCGGGGACCTCCTACGCGACGTGGGGACAGCCGATGATCCCGTTCTTCATCTTCTATTCGATGTTCGGGTTCCAGCGCGTCGGCGACCTGATCTGGGCGTTCGGCGACATGCGCGGGCGCGGGTTCCTACTTGGGGCGACCGCGGGGCGCACCACCCTCCTCGGCGAGGGGCTCCAGCACGACGACGGGCACTCGCTCGTGCTCGCCTCCGCGGTGCCCAACCTTCAGGCGTACGACCCTGCTTTCGCCTTCGAGGTGGCGGCGATCATCGACGACGGGATCCGCCGGATGTACGGCCCCGATCCCGAGGACATCTTCTACTACCTGACCCTCTACAACGAGAACTATCAGATGCCGCCCAAGCCGGACGGTATCCACGACGGCATCTTGCGGGGCCTCTACCGCTTCGCGGCAGCGCCCGAAGGTCCGCCGCGGCGGGCGACGATCCTCTTCTCGGGCAGCGCATCCCAGGCGGCGCTGGAGGCGCAGCGCGTTCTTGCCGAGCAGCACGACGTCGCGGCCGAGCTTTGGTCGGCGACCAGCTACAAGGCCCTGCGCGAAGACGCGTTGTCGGTCGAGCGCTGGAACCGGCTGCACCCGAGTCTCCAGCCACGCGTTCCGTACGTTACGGAGGCCCTCGGAGGGGCTGAGGGCCCGATCGTGGCGGTGACCGACTTCATGAAGGCCGTGCCGGATCAGGTCGCCAGATGGGTTCCGGGACACTTCATCCCGCTCGGCACCGACGGCTTCGGGTTGTCGGACACGCGGGAGGCCCTGCGCCGGCACTTCGAGACCGACGCCGCTCACGTGGTGGTCGCGGTCCTCGACGGCCTGTTGACGACCGGCGAGGCGAAGGCCAAGGAAGTCGAAGACGCCATCGCCCGCTACGGCATCGACGCCGATGCTCCCGATCCGAGGCTCAGCTAGAGAAGTTAGGCTTCGCCCATGGCCACGCTTCACCTGTCGGGGGACGCCGAAGCGGACAAGCTGCTGAGCGAGGATCCGCTGGCCCTGCTGATCGGGATGGTCCTGGACCAGCAGATCCCGCTCGAACGGGCATTCAGCTCACCGAAGGATCTCAAGGACCGCCTCGGTGGACGTCTCGATGCCGCCGAGATAGCCGACATGGACCCGGATCGGCTGTCGGCGGTGTTCTCGGAGCGACCGGCCCTTCACCGCTTCCCGGCGGCGAATGCGAAGCGAGTCCAGGATCTGTGCCGCATCGTGGTCGACGGCTACGAGGGTTCGGCGTCGAATGTCTGGACGACGGCGGCCACGGGAGACGAGCTGCTGAAGAGGGTCCGCTCGCTGCCGGGGTTCGGCGAGCAGAAGGCTCGCATCTTCGTGGCGTTGCTCGCCAAGCAAATGGGCGTGCGCCCGAAGGGCTGGCAAGCCGCGGCAGGGAAATTCGGTGAGAAAGGCAGCTTCCTGTCGGTTGCGGACATCACGGACGGCGTCTCGCTCGGCAAGGTGAGGGCGTACAAGCAACAGATGAAGGCGGCGGCCAGGGCAGCCGCTTCGGCGCCTTAGCGCGTGGAGGTCATCGCCAACGGCGATCCTGTAAGGCTCGCGGACGCGGCCACACTCCCCGAACTCTTCGAAGCAATGGGAGTCGGGTCGAAGTGGGTGATCGTCGAGCTCAACGGCGAGCCCGTCGAGCGCTCGCAGATGCCGTCGACGGTGCTTCACGAGGGGGATCGGGTCGAGCTCGTCAGGGCGGTCGCAGGTGGATGACGCTCGGCAGCGTCCGGCGGTAACTGCCCTGGAAGGGCGGCGCCTCTACCTGTGCACCGCCGACCGGCCGGACCTGGAGGACTTCCTGAGGGAGTGCATCCGCGGTGGAGTCGACGTCGTGCAGTTGCGCGACAAGCGCCTCGACGCTCGCGACCTGATCAGCCGTGCCGAGCGCGCCATGGCAGTGTGCGCGGAGCACGGCGTGCCGTTCGTCCTCAACGACCGTCCCGATCTCGCCCTCGCGGCGGGGGCCGACGGAGTTCATGTCGGCCAGGACGACACGCCACCGGCGGTAGCCCGGCAGATTCTCGGGCCCGACGCCATCGTCGGTCTTTCCACCCACGCACTCTCCGAATGGGCGGCCGCCGAGAGCGAACCGGTCGACTATCTCTCCGCCGGTCCGGTGACCCCGACACCGACGAAACCGGGCCGTCCCGGCACCGGCGTGGGGTACCTGAGGGAAGTCGCGTCGACGCCCCAGGGCCGCCTCGACGGGAGACCCTGGTTCGTCACCGGTGGAGTGACCCCCGAGACGATCCCCGCCATGGCCGCCGCCGGAGCGCGGCGATTCGTCGTGGTCAGGTACCTGACCGAATCCGGCGAACCGCAGAGTGCCGCACGGGCGCTGCGGAAAGTGATCGACGAGCAAGCCGGCTGGGGCCCGGCGGTCTGCGAACCTCTTTAGAGGTGCTGCCGGTCCAGCCACCCGATGAGGATGGCGATGGCGCGCGGGTCATGGCGGAGACGGTGCGCCGCGCCTGGCAGCACCCGTAGCTCGACCTCGCCTCCTGCGGCGTCCGCAAGCGCCCTCGCGTCGAGCACCTGGATGACCTCGTCGTTGGCACCGTGGACCAGCAGGATCGGGCGTGGCGGGATCTTGCCGATGAGGCTCAGGGGCCGCACCTCCCGCAGTTCGCGTGCCCACGCGTCGAGGTCGGGTGGGAAGTTCGGGTCGCGGATGACCCCTACCGCTCGTGCCTGGGCGACGAACCTGCGGGCGTCCGCAGCCCTTTCCCCGAAGTCCGCCGGAGCCGCGAAGGCAGCCACACCGCGCACGCGCGGATCCTCGCCCGCGGCACAGATCGCGAGCGCGCCTCCTGCCGCGAACCCGCACAACCACGCGCCGTCCACACCCGGCGCGCTCAGCAGCGCGTCGGTGGCGGCCTTGAGGTCGGCCAGCCAGCCACCAAGCGAGAAGTTGCCAGTCGACTGCGAGGTGCCGCGGAAGCTGAACGTCAACACAACCCAGCCGGTGTCCGCGGCGAGCCGGTCCGCCAGTTCCTCGAACCCGCGGCTCGAGACCGTGCTGTCGTTGGACTCCGACGGGAAGCCGTGGCAGAGCACGAGCCCGTGACGGCCGGCGCCTCCGGCAGCAGAGGGGGCGGGACGCGCCAAGTAAGCGGCCAGCGTGGCGTCGCCTGATTCGATCGAGAAGGCGCCGCTCGGGGAAGTCACCCGTTCACTCTCGCGCACGGTCGACCTCGGCGTAGAGAGAGGCGAGGGGCCGCCCTGAGGCGACCCCTCGCTCGATCTTGCTGGATTGCAGGGCGCTTCCTTACGCGCCGGGCGGGACCGGCTCCCGGCCGGAGAACACCCCGGGTAGCTGGCTCGGATTCACCAGGTGGTCCAGGCGCCGCCTAGCGGCCAGACACCTCCGAGGTCCCAAATCGTTGACTGCTCAGCTGGACCACCTCCTTTCCTCGGTGACACGAATGCTACCGGGAGGAGTGGCCCGCGCCAAGCATTTACCGACCGGCACCGTGCACGGCAACAGCTGGCCCCGGTACGGTGCGGACGTGCCCATCTACGCAATAGGCGAGCGCGTTCCTTCGATCGACCCAGAGGCCTACGTCCATCCTGATGCCACTGTCATCGGCGACGTCCGGATCGGAGCCCACAGCAGCGTGTGGCCCTCAGCAGTGCTGAGGGGCGACTACGGAACCATCCACGTCGGCGAAGCGACGTCGATCCAAGACGGCGCCATCATCCACGCCACTTCCGATCTCGACACCAGTATCGGGTCGTGGGTGGTCGTGGGGCACCTGGCCCACATAGAGGGCGCGACGGTGGAGGACCAGTCGTTGATAGGTGTCGGGTCGATCGTGCTCCACAGGGCCGTCGTCGAGCACGGCTCCACGGTCGCGGCAGGCGCCGTGATCACCAACGACATGCGGGTCCCGTCCGGCGCCCTCGCGGTGGGCGTACCGGCCTCGATCAAGCCGGACCGGTCGCACACCGGGCTCATCAAGCTGATGGCGCAGGTGTACGTCGAAAACACCGCTCGCTACAAGAAGGGCCTGCGCCGGCTCGATTGACCCGCCTCGCCGCCCTCTGGGGCGGGATGCGCTAGATGCCGATTCGCTGTGCGAGCAGCTCGCGGTGGTAGGTCGGGTCCCCGAAGAGCAGTTCCGAGCTCTTCGCCCGCTTGAAGTACAGGTGGGCGGGGTGCTCCCAGGTGAACCCGATACCGCCGTGGATCTGAATGTTCTCGGCGGTGGCGTGGAAGTACGCCTCGGAGCAATACGACTTGGCCAACGACGCCACGACCGGCAGTTCGTCGTTGTCCTCTGCCGCGGCCCAACCGGCGTAGTAGGCAGCGGACTTCGCCGATTCCACCTCGAGCAACATGTCGGCACACTTGTGCTTGATCGCCTGGAAGCTGCCGATCGGGCGTCCGAACTGCACGCGCACCTTGGCGTACTCAACGGCCATGTCCAGAACCTTCTGCGCGCCGCCGACCTGCTCGGCTGCCAGCGCCACCGCTGCCAGATCGAGCATCTTGGAGATGGCCGGCCACCCCTGCCCGTCGGTGCCCACCAGGCGAGCGGGGGTGGAGTCGAAGGTGAGCTTCGCCTGCTTGCGCGTCTGGTCCATGGTCGACAGCGGCGTGGCGGTGAAGCCGGGCGCTCCCTTGTCGACGGCGAACACCGAAACGCCGGCGGGTGTCCGGGCGGCGACAAGCACCAGGTCCGCGGTGTAGCCGTCGAGCACGTACAGCTTCTCGCCGGACAGTGTCCAGGTGTCCCCGGACCCACTCGCCTCGACGGTCACGCCTTCTTCGTCCCAGCGCCCGGAGGCCTCTGCGAGTGCGACGGTGGCGATCGTCGAGCCGCTTGCGATGCCTGGCAAGTAGTCCTTCTTCGCCGCGTCGTCTCCCGATACCAGGAGAAGGTTCGCTGCGAGAGCAACGCTGGAGAAGTACGGCGCGCACAGCAGAGCCCGCCCCATTTCCTCCAGGACCACGATCAGCTCGACGTACGAGTAGCCCGAACCACCGAATTCTTCAGGGATGATCAGCCCTTGCAGGCCCAGCTGGTCGCCCATCTGCGACCAGACCGCGGGGTCGTAACCTTCGGTGGTGTCCATGAGGCGGCGGACCTCCGCCTCCGGGGACTTGTCTTCCAGGAAGCGGCGGACCGCCTTCCGCAGTTCCTCTTGCTCCTCGCTGAAGGCGAAATTCACGCTTGGTCCCCCTCGGGCACTCGGTCGTCTGCAGGTAGTTTCTAGCCCATAGGCTGGTAAGGATGCACCCCGGAACCCTTCACTACGAGGACGGCCAGGCGGAGATCCACCGGCTCGTCGTCGGCCCCGTGGACAACAACGTCTTCATCCTCCGCTGCAGGCAGACCGGCGACGCGGTCCTGCTCGACGCCGCGAACGAGCACGAGAAGCTGATCGACCTCTGCTCCCGTCTCGGCGTACGCAAGGTCCTGGAGACCCACGGACACTGGGACCACATACAGGCGGTGCCGGCGGTGCGCGACGCCGGCTACGACGTGGGGGTGACGGCGGCCGACTCGGAGATGCTCCCAAGTTACGACTTCGTGCTCGAGGACGAGGCCGTCATAGGGGTCGGCCGGCTCCGGCTCCACACCATCGCGACGCCCGGCCACACTCCCGGCTCCATGTGCTTCAGGCTCGAAGGGTCCCCCGTCCTGTTCAGCGGTGACACCCTCTTCCCGGGCGGTCCCGGAGCGACCAAGTACCCGGGCGGGGACTTCCCGGCGATCATCCGGTCGATCGAGCACCGGCTGTTCGTCCCGCTTCCCGAGGACACGATCGTCATGCCTGGCCACGGGGCCGACACGACGATCGGCACCGAGCGGCCGCACCTTCAGGAGTGGATCGACAGAGGCTGGTAGACCACCCAGGGATCAGGACCCGGTGAGCGGGTGACGGGGCGCGTCCACGAGTTCCAGGTCTGCCGGCAATCCCTCGACCGAGACCTCGTCGCCTTCCACTGAGACCGTCACCTTGGCACCCGCAAGCGGGATGCGACCGACACGCAGCCGCCCGATCTGCTCGGGAAGTGCCGGGTGAAGCCAGACCTTGCCCCGGGGAACCCACGGGTCGAGCCGAAGCAATGTGCGCAGCATCAGCAACGGCGATGCCGCCGCCCAGGCTTGCGGAGAGCACGACGTCGGGTACGACACCACTAGCGGCAACTCCATCCGCTCGAGTCCGCTGAAGAGCTCGGGCAGGCGACCCCCCTGCGCCACTGCGGCGTCGAGGACGCCCATGATCACGCGCTGAGCCTCCCGCACGTAGCCGTATCGCATCAGGCCCGCCGCGACGATCGCGTTGTCGTGTGGCCATACCGAGCCGCAGTGGTAGCTGATCGGGTTGTAGCCCACCATCGAAGCCGCCAGGGTTCTGACACCCCAGCCGCTGAACATGTCGGGCCCGATCAACTTGCGCGCCACCTGGTCCGCCTTCTCCGCATCGAGAATCCCGGTCCACAGGCAGTGGCCCATGTTCGATGTCAGCGCGTCCACGGGTCGTTTGTCGCGGTCGAGCCCCATCGCCAGCCAACCCTTGTCCTCCAGCCAGAAGTCCCGGTTGAACGCCGCCTTCAGTTCGGCAGCACGCGACCGGAGGTCCGTCGCCAGGGCGACATCGCCCTGCTCGGCAGCGAAGAACGCCCGCGCAAGGTAGGCGCCGTACGTGTAGCCCTGCACCTCCGCCAGCGCCACCGGCGGATCGGCAATGCGCCCGTCGGCGAAGCGGACGGCGTCGAACGAATCCTTCCAGCCCTGATTGCGCAGCCCCCGGTCAGACGTGCGCTGGTACTCGACGTACCCGTCGCCGTCCTTGTCACCGAACTTCTGGATCCAGTCGATCGCCCTGTCCGCGTGCGGCAGCAGCTCGTCGACGGCCTCACGAGCGAGTCCCCAGCGGCGGAGCTCCCCCAGCAGCATCACGAACAACGGTGTGGCGTCGGCCGTCCCGTAGTAGATCGCCCCACCGCCGAGAGAAAGAGAGGATGCCTCTCCGAAACGCATCTCATGGAGAATTCGCCCGGGTTCCTCCTCGTTGCCCGGGCGTACGTCGGTGCCCTGGAACCGGGCGAGCGTCTGGAGCGTCCCCAACGCGAGCTCGGGATCGACCAGCAACGCCATCCACGCGGTGATCAGGGAGTCGCGCCCGAAGAGTGTCATGAACCAAGGGGCGCCGGCAGCGACAACGGTGCGTTCGGGGTAATCCGGGTCGAAGATCCGCAAGGCCCCGAGGTCCTCGGCACTCCGGTTGACGACCGTCCGCAGGCCTTCATGGTCGGTGTCCAGCACCGGGATGCTGCGCCTCCATGCGGCCATCCGCTCTGCCGGCTTCGCGCGCGACACCGGTTGACCGCAGAGCCACCTCGGTTCGATCTCGTCGTCGTCGATGCCGCACGAGAACTGCTCGCAAAGCGTCCAAGCGCCCTTCGACGGGATGATCACCTCCCAACGGGCCGCCGGGCCGTCGAGTTGTGGCGGGTGAGAAAAAGCGACGCGCAGCGATCGGCGGTGTGCTCCGTTCTTGTGACGGAAGCGGATGTCGCTCTCTCCCTTGTCGGCAACTATGTCCGCCGACCCAGTAACGCGACCCTCCTTTACCGCGAACAGGTCGGCGAAGTCTGCTCCGTAGCCGATCTCGACCTTGCAATAGGCGGGTTCCTCCCCGAAGTTCCTGACGATCAGGTCCTCGCGCATCCCGCGGCCCACGTAGCGGCGCCGCTCGATCATGAGGTTGGAGTCCGCCCGGCCCGGCCCCGGGTGGGTTCTCGCCACGAACGTGGCCGAATAGGGGTCGGGCACGGACCTGGCGAGCGGCTCGGGCACCTGGCCGTTGACGAGCAGAATCCATCTGGCCAGAAACCTGGTGTCACGGAAGAAGAATCCCTCGGCTGACTCCGGCGACACTTGGCCGCCAGGAGCACAGATGAGGAATGCCGAGCCCTCGACGAGCGTCACACGGTCGCCCGGACCGCCAAGCGACGTGCTGACCTGCGAGTTCCACGGGTCGGCCATCCCGCGGCAGGTTACCCGCTGTCGTTACCCACTCCTTCCCACCCCCAGTCCGGTACGCAATATTTTTCCCTATCTCGGTAGTGGTAATAGAATCGTTGCGTGCCCCCCCCGCTTTTCGAGGTGCAGGACCTGCACGTATCGGTCGACGGTACGCTGATCCTCCGCGGTGTCGATCTCGTAGTGGACATCGGCCAGACCCACGCGTTGATGGGCCCAAACGGTTCGGGCAAATCCACCCTTGCCAACACCTTGCTCGGCAACCCGGCCTACCAGGTCGACTCGGGGCGGGTGCTGTTCAAGGGCGAGGACGTCACGGACTGGCCGGCGGATGTCCGAGGGAAGGCAGGGATGTTTCTCGCCTTCCAGTACCCGGAGGAGATCCCCGGCGTGCCGATCGCGCAGTTCCTCAGACAGGCTCTCTCCGCCCGACGCGGGACCGAGCTGTCCGTGCTCGAGTTGCGCGTATCGATCATGGAGTGGATGAAGAAGCTCGGGATGGACCCCTCCTTCGGGGATCGATACCTCAACGAAGGGTTCTCCGGCGGAGAGAAGAAGCGCAACGAGGTGCTCCAGATGGCAATCCTGGAGCCCGATCTGGCCATTCTCGACGAGACGGACTCAGGATTGGACATCGACGCGCTCGGGGTCGTCGGCAGAGGGGTCACTGCCGTTCGCCAAGCCCGGCCGGAGCTCGGAGTGATAGTCGTGACGCACTACCAGCGAATCCTCGAGCAGCTGCTCCCAGACTTCGTTCACCTTCTGATCGACGGCAGGATCGTCCAGAGCGGGGGCCCGGATCTCGCCCTTCGCCTCGAGCAGGAAGGGTATGAAGCATGGCGTTGAAGAGGTTCGCAGAATCGACCGAGCAGAAGAACGCTGCCGAGCAGCGTTCTTCTGGACCACCCATCGCGCCAAGGTCTTTAGATGTCGCCACGATAAAGAAGGACTTTCCGATCCTCGACCGTCAGATCCACGGTCGCCGTCTCGTGTACCTCGACTCGGCGTCGTCCTCACAGAAGCCGGCAGCCGTGATCGACGCCATGAGCCACTATTACGAGACGACTCACGCCAACGTCCACAGGGGCGTGTACGCGATCGCCGAGGAGTCGACTCGCCTGTTCGAGGCTTCGCGTGCCGCGCTCGCCAGGTTCATGGGAGCGGGTTCGGCACAGGAGATCGTCTTCACCAAGAACGTGACCGAGGCGATCAACCTGGTGGCGTACTCGTGGGGGCGCCAGAACCTCGGCGAGGGTGACGTCGTCGTCCTGACGGAGATGGAGCACCACGCCAATCTTGTGCCGTGGCTCGCGCTCAAGGCAGAGCGCGGTATCGAACTTCGGTACCTGCCCCTGACCGATGACGGCGAGCTGGACCTGACCGATCTCGATCGGACTCTCGAAGGGGCGAAGCTGCTGGGCGTTTCGGCCATGTCCAACGTCCTGGGCACCATCAACCCGGTCCGGAAGCTTGCCGACGCGGCTCACGCCGCCGGCGCCCTCATCCTCGTCGACGGCGCCCAACACGCACCCCAGCTGCCGACCAACGTGAGGGCGCTCGGAGTCGACTTCTTCGGTGTCACCGCCCACAAGATGCTCGGCCCGACTGGCATCGGAGCATTGTGGGCCCGGGCCGAGCTGCTCGATTCCATGCCTGCCTTCCTGGGAGGCGGGGAGATGATCCGCGACGTCCGCCTCGACGGCTTCACCACCAATGACATTCCGTGGAAGTTCGAGGCTGGTACTCCCCCCATCGCCGAGGCGATCGGGCTCGCCGCCGCCATCGACTACCTGTCGGCTCTCGGCATGCCCGCCGTCCGCGAACACGAGAAGTCCCTGACCGCGTACGCGCTCGAACAGTTGCACGAACGCCATCCCGGGCTGGTCCTGCACGGGCCGCTTGATGCCGAGCGTCGCGGCGGGGTGATCTCGTTCAACTACAACAACGTCCATCCTCACGATCTCTCACAAGTGCTCGACGAGGCCGGCATCTGCGTCAGGGCCGGCCATCATTGCGCCAAGCCTCTGATGCGCAGACTCGGAGTGGGGGCCACGGCCCGGGCGTCGTTCTCGGTGTACAACGACGAGGCTGACGTGGACGCCCTCGTGGAAGGTCTCACAACCGCAGACAGATTGTTCGCATAGGAAGGGCAGGAGCACACGATGCCCGGTCTTGAAGACCTGTATCGCGAGATCATCCTCGATCACTACCGCAATCCCCGCAACAGGGGGGAGCTGCCGACTCCTCCCGCTCACGCCGAGACGGGATTCAATCCGCTGTGCGGCGACGAGATCACGCTCTACGTGCAGATCGACGACGACAGGCTCGCTGACATAAAGCTGACCGGCCAGGGCTGTTCGATCAGCCAGTCGTCCGCGTCGATGATGTCGACCGCCGTCAAGGGCAAGAGCCTTGCCGAGGCCCGAGCGACCATCCGGACCTTCAAGGCGATGATGTCCATCCACGAGCATCGACTGGATGGTGACGATGGTGACGGTGACGCCGCCGATGGTTCGGAGCTCCCGGAGCCCGAAGTCGCTCTGGGTGACCTCGAAGCCCTCCAGGGGGTGGTCAAGTTCCCGGTGCGCATCAAGTGCGCCACGCTGTCGTGGAACACCCTTGCCCTGGCCCTCGATCACCTCGCGCCGGCGGCCGGCTGAAGCCGGCCGCCGTTTCCGCTCGACGTTGAACGCCTACTGGTAGAGCTGCGCCCTACTGGTAGAAGTTGGCACAGCCCTGCGAGGACCCGAGGTGCCACAGACCGTTGATGTCCCCTGCCTGGTAGCTGGCGTAGCCCTGATCGACCGGGTTCATGACCTCGGCAGCGTTCACGTGGGCGAGGCCCATCGCGTGTCCGAGCTCATGCAGCAGTACCGGCTGCTCGCCTGACGGACCGCTACCACCACTCAGGGAGCCGAGCAGCTGGATCTGTGCCGACACCATCTGGGCGGCGTACCCACTGGTGTTGTAGTACCAGTAGGTCGTTAGCCCGACATCGTCACCGCCGGTGATCGACGATGTC
This sequence comes from Acidimicrobiales bacterium, assembly GCA_035533095.1. Classification (NCBI taxonomy): domain Bacteria; kingdom Bacillati; phylum Actinomycetota; class Acidimicrobiia; order Acidimicrobiales; species Acidimicrobiales bacterium. Next base: position 14,154 of record DATLUM010000050.1, read on the forward strand.
CAGCTGATCACGATCTTCGACGTGGAGGGGACCGCCGCCGAACTCGAGAACGCGCCGTCGTAGACGAGCGAGATCCCGGTCGCCGCGCTGACCTGGTTGATGTCGTTAGCCACGTCGGTCTGCCAACCGCTCGGCGCCCCGGGGTATACGACCGCGTAATGCAGCGCTTCGCAGGGATTCCAACGTGCCGGAGCTCCAGAGCCGTTGGTGACCTCGAAGGCGTAGTTGTTGTCGGCGGACGGCGCAGGACTGCTGGCTGCGACAGGCGCAGCGAACGTCGTCGCGTCCCCTTCGGACAGCACGCGGCCGTTGGACAGGATGATCCAGTAACCGCCACCGTCACCGTCAGCCACCATGCCGATGGCCGGGAAACCTGCGGTCTGGCCTACTCCCGAACCGTAGAAGGGAGCGTTGCCGAAGTTGAACACACCACCGTCGCGTGCCACGAGGTAGTAGCCGTCCCCAGCCAGGGTACGAGCCATCCCGACGACGGGCTGGTTGAGGACCATGGCACCTGTGGACCCGTAGAAGCCGGTGTTGCCGAAGTTGAAGACCCCGCCGTCCTGGGCGACCAACCAGTAGCCGTCACCATGCGGCGCGAGGGCGATTCCGACCACGGACCGGTTGAGCCGGATGTTGCCGGTGGATCCGTAGAAGCCGGCGTCACCGAAGTTGAAGACTCCACCGTCTCCCGCGACGAACTCGTATCCGTGCGAGTCCGGCGTCGACACCATCTGCAACGCAGGGGCGTTCAAGCGGATGTTGCCCGTGGAACCATAGAACGCGGCGTCACCGAACGTGAACACGCCTCCGTCGCTTCCGAGCAACCAGTACCCCAGACCGGTGGGAGTGGAAGCGATGTCCACGATTGGGCCGTTGAGCGCGTGGCCCGCCATGTCGCCGAACCATGTCGCATCGCCCTCAGTAGTGACCTGACCGTTGCTCCAGGCCATCCAGAAGCCGCGGCCGTCCGGGGTAGGTGTCGCCGCCACGACCGTCGCAACGGTGGAGGCAGCTGATCCGGAACCGGTCGGAGGCTGCTCCGAGGTCCTCTCACGGGGTTGCACCCGCGTGACCTTGGTGACGCCTGCAGCGGTCTTCGACACGCTGTGCCCTGCCGGTTGGGCATGAGCGGCGACAGTCGATGGCGCACCAGCGGCGACGCTGAACAGTGACGTGCCGGGAATCACGGCTGTTGCCGCTGCAGCTGCCACAAGGGCGCGCGTCTTCAGGGACAGGGGACGACCGTTCCGCATTCCTCGCCTACTTGCTCGACGTGACCCCTGGATGGTCGGAGATTCCGGTTCCTCGCTTGAGAAGTTCGCGCCAACAACCGCAGAAACAGGAAAGCGAACCGGTATCGTCACCGTCCGTGACAGCCCGGGCTGTAGTGGTAGGTGCGTCTCTCGCAGGCTTGCGTGCCGCCGAGGGATTGCGGCGAAGCGGTTACGAAGGAGAAATCACGGTCATCGGGGCAGAGCCACATCTGCCTTATGACCGCCCTCCTCTGTCAAAACAGGTTCTCACTGGAAAAGCTGACGCGGACTCGATCGTCCTCGATCGGACGGCCGCTGACGACGTCAAATGGATGCTGTCCACACGAGCGACATCCCTTGACATCGAAAGAAGGCGCATCACAGTGGAGCCGGCGACGCCCGCGTCGCCTAGCAGTGCGGGCGAAGAAGTGCCCTACGACCTGCTTGTGATCGCCACCGGGGCCGAGCCCCGTGTGCTGCGTGCGTTCGAACCGTCATCCGGCGTGTACTACCTACGGACCATCGAGGACGCGCTGCAAGTTCGCGACGCCCTGCTGAAGGCACAGGAACTGGTGGTGATAGGCGCGGGATTCATCGGCCTGGAGGTCGCATCCAGCGCGTCGACCCTGGGCGTGGACGTCACGGTCCTCGAGGCACTCCCTGTTCCTCTGTCGCGGGCCATCGGCGATGACATGGGCAACGCCGTGGCCGACTTTCACCGCCGCCACGGGGTGAAGGTACGAACCGGCGTTGCAGTCGAAGGCGTCGTCGCGGAGTCCGGCTGCGTCGAAGGCGTGAAGCTGGCAGAAGGCGAGGTAGTGCCCGGCCAGGTCGTGGTCGTCGGGGTAGGGGTGAGTCCCGTCACGGCATGGCTGGAAGGATCCGGACTGGACATCGACAACGGGGTGGTCTGCGACGACAAGCTGCGCGCCACTGCGGGGGGCCGTCCTGTCCCGGGGGTGGTCGCGGCGGGAGACGTGGCGCGGTGGTTCCATCCGGCGTACGGCACGCACGTCCGCGTAGAGCATTGGACCAATGCCGTTGAGCAGGGCGAGGCGGCTGCGCGGACTCTCCTGCTCGCCGAGGCGGCACCGGTTTTCGAACCCGTGCCGTACTTCTGGTCGGACCAGCACGGAGCCAAGATCCAGTTCGTCGGCGATGCACGCCCTTGGGACGACGTGGTCGTCGTGGATGGCTCCGTCGAGGAGGAAAGGTTCGTCGCGGCTTACGGCCGCGGCGGCAAGCTCACCGCGGCGCTGGGGATGCGGCGTCCGGCGAAGGTCATGGCGCTTCAGAGGTTGATCGGAGAAGGAGCGGCGTTCCCCCCACCCGAGCACGGCTGAAGGTCAGCTGGCCGGGACCTGCCATCCCATCGACTTGGCGATCTCCTGGCAGGTCGGGCACACCGGGTAGCGCTTGGGATCGCGCGAGGGCACCCACACCTTGCCGCACAGGGCCTTGACCGCTGTGCCGTTGACGATGCCCTCGACCACGGACGGGCCGGCTGACACGAAGTCGCCTTCTTCGGGCTTCCACCCCTCGAGGACGATGTGAGCCATGCGCTCGTGGTCGCCGTCGAGCGCCGGATCGCTTCGCACCGGCGTGACCGTAAGATCAGTCATCGTCACCCACGATACCGGTGCCGAAGGACAGGAGGGTCCCATGCCAGAAGCAGTCATCGTCGCAACCGCTCGCAGCCCCATCGGGCGTGCGTTCAAAGGATCACTCGTCAGCCTTCGCCCCGACGACATGGCCGCGCAGATGGTCAAGGCGGTTCTCGCCAAGGTGCCGCAGCTCGACCCTTCCCACGTCGAAGACCTCCTTCTCGGCAACGCGCAGCTTGCCGGCGAAGCGGGCTACAACATGGCGCGTGTCGTGGCGATCCTCGCCGGAATGCCATCGGTGCCAGGCACCACCGTCAATCGATACTGCTCTTCTTCCCTCCAGACGATACGCATGGCGGCGCACGCAATCCGCTCCGGTGAGGGTGATGTGTTCGTCGCGGCCGGAGTGGAGGCGGTGAGCCGCTTCGGCCAGGGCATGGCAGACGGCATGGCCGACACCCACAACCCGCTGTTCCGTGATGCGGAGGAGCGCAGCGCCGCGAGGTCGCTTGGCGGCAACGACAGTTGGACTCCCGCTCGGGGTTTGCCGGACATCTACATAGCGATGGGCCAGACAGCCGAGAACGTGCGCGAGAAGGAAGGCGTGAGCCGCAAGGAGATGGACGAGTTCGCTGCGCTCTCGCAGCAGAGGGCCGTGGCTTCGCAGGAGAACGGCTTCTTCGATCGCGAGATCAGCCCGCTGACACTCACGGACGGAACGGAAGTGACCAAGGACGACGGACCACGACCTGGCACCACCGTCGAGAAGCTCGCCGAACTCAAGCCGGCATTCAGGCCGGACGGTGAAGTTACAGCCGGCAACAGCTGCCCACTCAACGATGGCGCGGCAGCGACCATCGTCATGAGCGACACCAGGGCGAGTGAACTCGGGATCACGCCTCTTGCTCGTGTCGTCTCGTCGGGTGTCACCGCATTGGATCCGGAGATCATGGGACTCGGCCCAATCGAGGCGTGCCGCCAGGCGTTGAAGCGCGCCGGCATGACGATTGACGACGTCGACCTCGTTGAGATCAACGAAGCCTTCGCAGCACAAGTGGTGCCGAGCGCGAAGCATCTCGGCATCAGTTGGGACAAGCTCAACGTGCACGGTGGCGCGATCGCGCTCGGCCATCCGTTCGGCATGACGGGCGCGCGCATCATGACCACTCTGATCAACGGCCTGCAGACCGAGAACAAGACGATCGGGCTGGAATCGATGTGCGTCGGCGGCGGTCAGGGCATGGCGATGGTGGTTGAGCGCCTCAGCTGAGCTCGCGCGAAACACCTGATCGCGCCCAATGACGGGCATGTCGCAGGGGTGTCGCCCCCTCCCCGTGGGATCGCTGAACGGGAAAGCCTTGCTTGCCCCGGCCGGGATCGCCTAAGGTGAAATCCCGTTGTGACTACGTGCACGTGGATTTTCCGCCGGCACGCGGGTCGGGTCTTGGTTGCGACCTCAATGGTTGCTGTCATGACTTCAGGTCTCGTGGCTCCTCGAGCATCTGCAGATCAGATCTCGAGCCTCAAGGCCAAGGCCGCCGCGATTGCTACTCGTATCAACGCGCTCGGACAGCAGGAGGAAGCGTTGTCCGAGCAATACGACGCAGCGCAGATGCGCATGCAGTCGTTGCAGGAGCAGGTCAACCTGGCTGCTCAACAGGTCGCAACGGCAGAGGCCAGCGCCAACAAGGCTCGCCAGGCGTTGAAGGCCGATGCCCTACAGGCGTACGTCCACGGCGGCAGCGACCCGATGTCCGGCGCCGGCGGCATGAGCTCCGCGAACGACAGTCTCCTGCGTGCCGAGTACGTCAACAGCCTCGCCGCGAACCAGAACGATGCAATCGACAAGTTCCGGCTCGCGGCCCTGCAGGAGCAGGCGGCCAAGAACACACTTCAACAGCAACAGGCTTCAGTGCAATCGCAGCTCGACCAGGTGAGCAGGGACCGCCAGGCCGCCACGCAGACCGCAGCGCAGCTGACCGCTCTCAAGAACCAGGTGACCGGTCAGATCGCAACGCTCGTCGCTGCAGCGCAGAAGGCCGCAGCAGAGAAAGCGCGCCAAGAGGCGTTGGCCCGAGAGGCCGCAGCAGCACGGCTGGTGAGCATGCCCTCCACCAACGTGCCACCGGTCGGTCATGGTGCGTCGGGTGCTGTCGCCGCGGCGGAGAGCCGCGTCGGGGACTGGTACCAGTGGGGAGCTGCCGGGCCCAACACGTTCGACTGCTCCGGCCTCGTCATGTGGGCATATGCGCAGGTAGGTATCTCCCTGCCGCATTACAGCGGAGCACAGTACTCCGACACGACTCACATCCCGATGTCGGCGTTGCAGCCGGGCGATCTCGTGTTCCCTTCCAATCCCGGTGAGCACGTGGCGATGTACGTCGGGAACGGCGAGATAGTCGAAGCTCCCTACACGGGCGCTCAGGTGCACATCGTGCCCATGAGCTCGTGGTTCGTGCTCGCCAGCCGCGTCGCCTGATCTTCCCCCGCAGGTACTCCCCTCCTCGGTCGAGGCCGGCCTGCAGATCCCTGCGGAGGGGAGCCCCATCCGTCCAGCCGGTAGCCTTGGCGCGGCATGAGAGTCGAGCGCTGCTTCGCCTTCGTGGACCTGAGCGGGTTCACCGCGTTCACAGAGCACTACGGTGACGAGCAGACCGTAGTGGTGCTCGCGAGCTTCCGGACAAGGGTGAGGGAGGTCGCTGCACGGCGCGGTGTCCGGGTGACCAAATGGCTGGGCGACGGCGCGATGTTGAGTTCAGGTGACACCTCCGCCGTGGTGGCGATGGTCCTCGAGTTGGCCGCGCTGGTTCCGGGAGAGGTGCCTCTGGAGATCCGCGCCGGGGTGGCCCAGGGGGCGGTGATCATGTTCGAGGGTGACGACTACATCGGCAGGGCCACGAACGTCGCCTCGCGGCTCTGCGACGCGGCCGCCCCGGGCCAGGTCCTGGCCACGCGGGAGGTGTCCAGCCGGGCCCCGCGATGGGTCTCGGCGAGCGAGGCGCACCAGTACCCGGCCAACGGGTTCGACCGACCCTTGGAAGCCAACCTGCTGAGCATCGGCAGAGACGCCCAGATGGTCAAGGATCCCTGCTGCGGGCTCGAGCTCCCGGCGATAGCGGGGCTCGATACCCGGTTCGGTCCCGACAACAGCGTCCTGAGGTTCTGCTCCACCGCATGCGCGCTCTCCTGGGAGCAGAGCCAGAAGAGCCCCCCGGCCCTCGCACCGCTGGTCTGAGCCAGCGCCGCAAATGCAAGCAGCTGACGACGCCCTCGGCCTGCGGCCCCTGACCGCCCGGTCGGTCATCCTCTCGGTTCTGCTCGGGACGCACCCGCCGGACCTGCCGGTCCGGACCCTCGTGCGTACGGCCGAGCTGTTCGGGATCACCGAGGGGACGACCAGGGTCGCGTTGTCTCGTCTGTGCGCGGACGGGGACGTCGTTGCCGAGGACCGGGGATACCGCCTGACGGCCCGCCTGCTCGCCCGTCAGCGGCGCCAGGACGAAGGCCATCATCCCGAGACCCACGAATGGGATGGGCTCTGGGAGATCGCTATCGCGGCACCCAGTTTGCGGTCGGCCGCAGAGAGGATGGCCCTCGGCAACGAACTCGGTGCGCTGCGCCTCGCCGAGCTGCGCCAAGGGGTCTGGATGCGGCCGGCGAACCTCGAGCGGGAGTGGCCACAGGAACTCGACGGTCGTGCCATGAGGTTCACCGGCTCCGCGATGTTCGCGGAGCCCTCCGCGGCCGAGCTCGCGGTCTCGTTGTGGGATCTGGAGGGTTGGTCCCGGCGTGCCAACGAGCTCTTGAGCGCCTTACGCGGAAGCAGCGACCGAGCCCACCGGTTCATGGTCGCGACCGCAATGGTCAGGCATTTCGCGGACGATCCCGTGCTGCCCGAGGAACTTCTGCCCAACGACTGGCCGGGAGAGGATCTTCGCCGGGCGTACGCGGACTACGAAGTCGAGCTGAGCGAGATGCTGCGGCGCGAACGTTCCCGCCACTCCTGACAGGCATCGCCGCCTTCGAACCTCTTCAGTCGGGATCGAACCGCAGCGTCGCCTTGAATTCCGCTTCGCCCGGCTCCACCACCACTTGCGCGCCACCCTCTGCAGCACGCGCCTTCATCGCATCGAGGTGGGGAGAAACGCCGGCCGCGCCCGGTGTTGGAGACGAGCCCCAGACGACCACGCAGCCGTGGATCAGGACCTTCATCTCGTCGGCGTCACGCGCGGCGGCGCGGAGGAACTCCGCGGCCATCGCCACGCGGAACCCTGTCAATCCCTCCTGGACGGCACCGAGCTCCAGCGTGCTCGGAGTGCCCACGATCTCTCGTATGAGCTCCAGCTCCACGGCGAGGGCGGAACCCAGGGTTCCGTCCCACTCGGCCGGAAGCGGCACGGTTGGGCCCGCCAGCTCGCTCCATTCACGTTCCAGCCGGATCCGCTCCGCCACCTCGATACCACTGCGGTTGCATGCCAGCTGCCGCTCCAACGCTGCCGTTGCAGCGCCGGCGTCTTCGAGTCGACCCGCGAGCGCCGAGTGAGAACGTTCGAGATCCGCAATCCGTGCCCGAGAGCTCCGCCGCTGCCGCGCCTGTACGGACACCATGCCGGCGAGCCCGATGACAAGCACCGCCGACAGTGCAGCAAGGGCGACAGTCATGGCGGGTGCTCGGGCCTCAACCCGCGGGTTCGGCGGCGGCCGTGACCTCGGACAAGCCGATCACTCCGTTCATCCCGATTGTCGAAGGGCTCGATCTGAGCGGGCGTATGAGCATCGTCGCGGCCACCGCCAGCAACGTCACCACCGCCCCCGCGACGTAGGCCTCCTGGAAGGATCCGACCACCCCGGACACGTGCTCTCGCGAGGTCTGGACGGTCTCCATCAGCTGGATGCCGGCGACCACCCCGACCTGGTTGGCCACCTGCAGGCCCGCGCTCGCGGAGCCCATGCGGCGTACGTCGGCCGCGTTGGCGACCATGGCCGAGATCGGCGGCATGGATATCCCGCTGGCAAGGCCCGAGGCGCCAAGGGCGACGATGATGACGAGCACCGACGACCCCGGGCGCAACAGAGCGAACACGACCATCGAGGCGATCATGAGCGCTGTCCCGGTGAGCACCGCGGGGCGCTCGCCGGTCCTGACCGCAAGGTAGCCGGCGGCCGGGGCGCTCAGTGCGAACAGGAGAGGCCTGGCGATCTGCAGCAAGCCGGCGGACCCGATGCTGTAGTGCAGCCCTCGCTCCAGGAACAACGGGGTCAGGAAGAACCCACCCATGTATGCGAAGTTCATGGCGAACCCGGCGACGCACGGCAGCGTGAAGTTCCGCCGGGACAACCATTCGAGCGGGAAGATCGGCGACGTTCGGCGACGCTCGACCAGCCCGAACACGGCCAGTGCGATGACCGAGGCGCCGGCGGACCCGAGCACCTGGGGTCGGGTCCATCCGCGGCCTCCCTCGTTGAGCGCGAGCAGCAGCGAGCCGACGCCGACCGCCAGGAGCAAGGCTCCAGCGATGTCGAGGTCCTCCCCTTCCGCGCGATCCGTATCGGGCAGTCCCCTCAAGTTCGCCACGAGCGCGACGACGATGAGGGGGACCTGGGCGATGAAGATCCACCTCCAACCGAAGTACTGCACCACCGGGCCACCGATCGCGACGCCTATGACCGGGCCACCGGCTCCGACGAGCGACCACCAGCCGAGAACCTTGGTCCGTTCAGCAGGACCGAACACCCGGAACAGCAACGACCACGACGACGCTGTCAAGCACGCACCTCCGATGCCCGAGAACAGGCGCGCTGCTATGAGGGAGGTGCCGTTCCACGCGACGGCTGTGAGGGCTGCGCAGATAAGGGACCCCACCAGGCCGAAGAGATAAAGGCGCCTGTGGCCGCGGAGGTCGCCCAGCTTCCCGAGCAACGGTGCAGACACGCCGACGACGAGCAGAGGGCCGGTGATCGACCACGTGAGCGTGCTCTGCGTCGTGTGGAGGTTCCGCGCGATGTCTACCAGCGCGACGTTGAAGATCGTGAAGGTGATGTTCGTCGAGAGCAGGCCGAACAGCACGGTGGTCAGCAGCCACCAGCGCGAACGCTCCTGCATCGTGTCAGGCGAGAGGATCGGCGAAGGGGTCGGGATGGACAGCGGCAGGCTGCTTCACCGAGTCGGACTCTTCCTCCGCCCAATACGCGTAGCCAGTCCTCTCGAGCTCGTCTGCGAGCTCCGGCCCTCCACTGGCGACGATCCGCCCCCGTGACAGAACGTGGGTATGGTCCGTTCGCAGTTCCTGCAGCAGCCTGGTGTAGTGGGTGATCGCCAGCACCCCGAGCCCGATTTCCGTGGTCGCCGCCTCGACCCTGCGCGCGACAGCTCGCAGCGCGTCGACGTCGAGTCCGGAGTCGATCTCGTCCAGCACGGCGATCCTGGGACGTAGGACGGCCAGCTGGACGGTCTCGTTGCGCTTCCGCTCGCCGCCGGAGAGGTCGACGTTGAGGGGCCTGTCCAGGAACCTCTCGTCGAAACCCAGGCGCCGGGCTTCGGAGCGGAGCAGGTCTGTCACGTCGGCGGTATCTCTTTTTCCGGCGGAGAAAGATTCCGCCATGACGTCGTGCAGGCTCACGCCGGGAACTTCGATCGGGTACTGCATGGCCAAGAACAGACCTGCCTGCGCCCGCTCCCAAACCGGGAGCCCGAGCAGGTCGACGCCGTCGAGGGTGACGCTTCCGCCTGTCACCGAGTAGCCCGGACGCCCCATGAGGACGTGCGACAGGGTGCTCTTGCCCGACCCGTTCGGGCCCATGACTGCGTGGACCTCGCCTGAACGGACCGTCAGGTTGATTCCCTTGAGTATCTCCCTGCCTGCTACCCCGGCGCGCAGGTCCCGGATGACGAGCTCGCTGCTGCCCCTCATCTCTCGTACACCACCACATCCGTCCCTTCGACACGGGCTTCGTAGACACGAACGGGCTGCGTAGCGGGGAGGCATAGCGGATGGCCGTCCAGCAACGAGAACGTGCTCCCGTGCTTCCAGCACTCCACCGTGCACTCGTCGGCGTCGACGTCGCCCTCGGACAGCGGCACGTTCGCATGGCTGCACCGGTCGCTCAGCGCGTAGAAGCTGCCACCGATCCTCACCACGCAGATGCCGTCGGGGCCGCCTTCCAGACGAATAGCTGTTCCGTCCTCGATCTTCTCCGCCTCGGCGCGCGCTACCTCAGCCATTTCCCACCGCCTCCGCTCTTGATTGCTCGACGTTGCCGAGCTTCGCGGCGAGCATTCCCCGCAGCGGCTTCGCCAGTTGCCTGACCGGCAATTGCTCGAGCAGCTCGTCCATGAACCCGAGTGCGATCAGCCGGTCCGCGACCCGCGGCGGCACACCTCGGCTCTCGAGGTAGAACCGCTGATCGTCGGCGATCGGACCGACGGCGGATGCGTGGCTGCAGCGGACGTCGTTGTCCTCGATCTCGAGGTTCGGGACCGAGTCCGCGTGCGCACCTTCGTGCAGGACGAGGTTGCGGTTGGTCTGCATCGCATTTGTCCCGGCGGCGCCCTTGTCCACTCGGATCAGGCCGCTGTACACCGAGTGCGAGTTGTCGGAGACGACCCCCTTGTAGAGCAGCTCCGACTGGGTCTTCGCTGCGGCGTGGTGCTGCACCGTGCGGAAGTCGTGCATCTGAGACCCGGAACCGAAGTACAAGGCGAGCAACCGCCCGTTCGCCCCTGGCGCGACGAGCGAAGACTCCGTCCGCAGCCTTGCGTATTCGCCTCCGAGGGTCACGGCTGCCGACACGAACGTCGCGTCTCGGCCGACCGTGCTCGACTGCGAGGCGATCTCCCACGCCGTGCCGTCGAGAAGCTGGACCTGCGTGTACGTCAGGCGCCCTGCGTCCGAGACATCCAGACGCGCCACCGGTGCAACGAAAGCGCCGTGGCCGCCCTCGAGGATCTCGATCACGTTGAGCTCGGCCAGGCGGGCCACCTCTACGCTGATGCGAGGGAACACCGCCCTGGGGCCGTCACCGACGTGGTGCACGACCACGACGGTGCCCGCCGCCGAACTCGCCGGCGCCTTCAGCTGCAGCCAGCTTGATGCGAACGCGCGGTTGAGGGTGGCGTAGGGGTCCGGATCCTGCCCGGCAAGGGTAGCCGGCGGTGTCTCGCCGTCAGCGAGGTCCGATATCTCGACAGTTGCCTCTCCGGCGACGGAGGCCAACCTGCCGTCCACCGTGCGGACCAGGGTCGCTTCGGCGCCGGCAGCGCCCACCAGCTCCGCTAGCAGCCCGCCCAGATCAGGTGCGGGTGCCCCATCCGTAGCGGGCATGTATCTGCCCAGGTCCAGATCGGCGATGCGGCTGTAGCGCCACTCCTCGAGCGCGTCCGTCGGCATATCGGCGCCGGCGAACGCCTCGACCGCTGACTGCCGCCCGGCACGCAACCATGCCGGACCTCCGAGCGCGGTGGCAGATTCGACGGTGAAAGCGGACAGAGCAACTCCCTGGGGACCCGGGTGTGGAACGCCGGCCGGGGCCGGCGACACACCAGTTTACGGGCTCGAGGGGTGGTTGGGCCCATCCGGCTCCGGAGACGAGGGCCCACCGGCGGGATCCGCGGGGATGTCGACCACGACGCGCGAATGGTCGTCTTTGTCGTAGTGCACCTTGACGGTGCCCCCGACCTTGACCCTGGCCCGCGCCTCCTGGGTGGGGAACGCGACACGGGTGGTGACCTCGAACGGATCTCCGTCCGCCGGAGTGATCTCGACGGTCAACCGGCTCCGGGTGACCGGCCCGATCGTCCGCTCGTCGACCACCGAGATGATCTTGGCATCGGTCTGCTCGCCGGTGCGGAGAAGATCGGGAGGGTTGACATCGGTCTCCCCCACCGCCGGCTCGGCGCTCGGCGGCGGCACGTCAGACGCCGCCGGCTGTGGCTTCCGCTCGCGGGTGCGCTTGGGCGCCGACGGGCTTCGTGCCGGTCGCGCCGGAGGTGAGACACGCGTTCCTTGCATCGTCTGCTGGCTCTGCATGGCCAGGCTCAGGCCGATCACGACGATTACCAGCACGACGGTCAGCGCGACTGCTCCGGTCACACCGGCGATGCTACCCCCGGTCGTACCCGGCGGGCGGGCGCCGCCGGTAAGCCTCAGCCGACCGAGCCCTCCATCTGCAGCTCGATCAGGCGGCTCCACTCGACCGCGTACTCCATGGGAAGCGTCCGGGTGACGGGCTCGATGAAGCCGTTGACGATCATGCTCATCGCCTGCTGCTCGGAAAGGCCCCTGCTCATCAGGTAGAAGAGCTGATCGTCGCCCACCTTGGAGACGGTTGCCTCGTGGCCGACCTGCGCGTCCTGTTCACCGAACTCGATGTAGGGGTAGGTGTCGCTCCGCGAGAGATCGTCGAGGAGAAGCGCGTCGCAGCGAACGAAGCTCTTCGACTTCTTCGCGCCTTCCTCGAAGCGGACCAGCCCGCGGTAGGAGGTACGGCCGGCATCCTTCGAGATGGACTTGGAGATGATCGTCGACGTGGTCTCCGGTGCCGCGTGCACCATCTTCGCCCCGGCGTCTTGGTGCTGGCCCTGACCGGCGTACGCCACCGACAGCACCTCTCCGGAGGCCTTGGGGCCCATCAGGTAAACCGCGGGGTACTTCATCGTCAGGCGGCTTCCGATGTTGCCGTCGATCCATTCCATGTGGGCTTCGGTGTCGCAGCGGGCCCGCTTGGTAACGAGGTTGTAGACGTTGTTGGACCAGTTCTGGATGGTCGTGTAGGTGACCCGGCTGGATTGCTTGCAGATGATCTCCACGACCGCGGAGTGCAGCGAGTCGGTGGTGTACACGGGTGCCGAGCACCCCTCGATGTAGTGAACCTGTGCGCCCTCGTCGGCGATGATCAGGGTGCGCTCGAACTGGCCCATGTTCTCCGCGTTGATGCGGAAGTACGCCTGTAGCGGCATGTCCACTTTCACGCCGGGTGGGACATAGATGAAGCTCCCGCCCGACCACACGGCCGTGTTCAACGCGGCGAACTTGTTGTCGTTGGCCGTGATGACGGTGCCGAAGTACTGCTTGACGAGGTCGGGGTACTCACGCAGCGCCGTGTCCATGTCGCAGAACAGGACCCCCTGCGCCTCGAGGTCCTCCCGGTTCTTGTGGTAGACGACTTCGCTTTCGTACTGCGCGGTTACGCCGGCGAGGTACTTGCGCTCGGCCTCTGGGATGCCGAGCTTGTCGTAGGTGGCCTTGACCGACTCCGGCAGCTGGTCCCATGCGCTGACCTGCTTGTCGATCGGCTTGATGTAGTAGTAGATGTCCGAGAAGTCGATCCCGGACATGTCCCCGCCCCAGGTCGGCATAGGCCGGCGCTGGAAGTAGCGCAGCGCCTTGAGCCGGCGCTGGGTAACCCAATCCGGCTCACCTTTCATCCACGACATCTCGCGGACGGTCTCCTCGGACAGCCCCTTCTTCGGTTTGAAGACGTAGAAGTCCTCGACATCGCTCCAACCGAGCTTGTAACGCCCGAGATCCAGGTCCGAGGTTGTTGCCATACGGCGATTCCTTCCCAGGGAGACGGGGGATTTCTCCTATCCCGATAGTAACAACCCCTGAGAGGTAGCCGGTAGGTGATCTGCCGAAATTCGGGCGAATCAGACAGCCACAGTGTCGGGCGCGCCGGCGGGACCGTCCGCCAGCACGGCGAGGGCGGTGGTCAGCCTGCGACCCTCGGCGTTGTCGGTCAGCCAGCGCCGGGTGGACACGTAGGCCGCCAGGGAAACCCTTCCCCGCACGCGAGCGTCCATCGGGTTGAAACCCATCGCGGCGGCCACGCTGCGACCGGGCTCGATCGCAGCCACTTCTGTACCGCGTCGCCTGAGCGAGGCCACCTCAGAATGGAGCCGTGCACGCAGCGGCTGGCGCATGATGCTGCCGGTCGCCAGCGCCGGCCATGCGGAAGCGGTGGTCATCGGTGAGCTCACAATCACGAGGTCCAGTCCGAGGCCGGCGACCAGGTCGAGGTTCACCAGCGACCTGACTCCCCCGTCGACGTAACGGTGCCCGGCGATGGCGACGGGCCGGAAATACCCGGGGATCGCACAGGATGCAGCCACGGCGTCGCCGACCGCGGTTCGCGGCGACCCTTCCTGGCCGAACACCACGCGGTGGCCCTCCCGCAGATTGACGGCGGTCAACCACAGCGCCTCGTTCGGCCACCGACCCGCGTACACAGCGTTGATCCCGCTCGAGATCGCGTCGGTTGGCACCCGTCCGGCCGGCATCAGAGCCGCCAATAAGGGGACGGGCGGGAACACGTGGAGCCGCGTAAGAGCCCTCAGCACGCCCAGGGGGTCCGCGACGGGGCGCATGGACAGGAAGTGGGAGGCGGTCGGCCGGGGCCGGTGCGGTCGGCCGATCTCGGCGAGCCGTGCTCCCTCCTGCGATAATGCCCCGCCCTCGCTGATCGCACGGAGATCGCCGGCCGGTAGACCCGCGCGGAGCATCGCGGCGGTCATCGATCCGGCCGACGTCCCGACGATCACCTCCGAGCGGCGGGGATCCCATCCCGTCGCGTCCGCAAGCGCCGACAGAACCGCGCCGTGGTAGGCGACACCAACCGATCCCCCAGCCCCAAGTACAAGGCCCACTCGCATGAGAAAGCAAGCTACCGCCGGCCCGCAGCGGAACGGCGGACCTCCACCGGACGGACTCTTATCGTTGCTCCGGCCGGTGGACGGGTCGCATCGCGGCAAGCAGCACGCCTACGACCATCGCCACGCCCACCCCGAAGACCGTCCACTTCGTGATGTCGGGCTCAACCCAGACGCTGCCGACGATCGGCGAGGCGGCCATGAGAAGGGCGAAGAGGAACTCACCGGGGGCGTAGAGGGCGGCCGGGCGCATGGGTCGCAGCATACCGGCCCGGTTTTGGACTCGACCAACCTCGCCCTGGATCTTCTGCACCACCGAGTCGTGCTGGGCGAGAAGCGCTAGCTCGGCGGGTCTCCGTGGATCAGTCAGAATGGCTGCCGGCCGAACCGCCGGCCACCTCGTACGACCACAGTTCAGACGACACAGAACCTGTCACATCAGGAACAGGTCCTCGCCAGCAACGCCTTAGCTGTCTGCGAGTTCCTTCAACTGCCCGATCAGGTCGGCCGGCGTCTGCCCCCCGGTCGGGACGGGCGTCACCTGCAGGTGGGTCACGCCGGCCTCTCTCATAGCGGCCACGCGTTCTGCGACATACCCCGCCGGCCCGCAGAGCGACGTGAGCTCGAGCATCTCGTCGGGCACGAGGGCCGCGGCCTCGTTCTTCTTGCCCGACAGGTAGAGGTCCTGGATCTCCGCGGCTTCCTTCTCGTATCCGTACCTGCAGGCGAGGTCGTTGTAGAAGTTGCGACCCTTGGCGCCCATGCCCCCCACATAGAGGGCGACCATGGGTCTCGCCAGTTCCCGCACCTTGGTGACTTCCTCGCCCTCTCCGATGGACAGTATCCCTCCGGCGCAGATCATCAGCTTTCCGAGGGACGGGTCACGTTTGGACTCACCCTCCGCGAGCGCGGCGCCCCACACGTCCTTTGCCCTCTCGGGGATGAAGAGGATCGGTAGCCAGCCGTCGGCCACTTCTGCAGTCATTGCTACGTTCCTCTCGCCGAGGGAGGCGACCCAGATGGGAATCCGTGGCCGGACAGGGTGAGCGATGATCTTGAGGGGTCGGCCCAGGCCGGTGCCTTGACCGGCGGCCAGCGGCATGTGGTAGTTGCGTCCGTCGTGGGTCAGCGGCGCCTCCCTAGCCCACACCTTCCGGCAGATCTCGGCGATTTCGCGTGTTCGCCCGAGCGGGTTGTCATAGGCAACGCCGTGCCAACCTTCGATGACCTGCGGACCGGACGCACCCAGTCCCAGATGGAAGCGGCCGTCCGACAGGGCGTCCAGGCCCGCCGCGGTCATGGCGATCAGGGTCGGGGTGCGCGTGTAGATCGGCAGGATGCCCGATCCGATCTGGACCCTGTCGGTCAGGGCGGCCAGGTAGCCCATCAAGCTCGGTCCGTCGAACCCGTATGCCTCCGCTACCCAGACGAGATCGAGGCCGGCCTTCTCCATCTCGCCGACCTGGCGGGCGGATTCCTTGAAGCCCCCGGCATAACTGAGCTGCGTGGCGATCTGCATAGGCGGACTATACGTGGCAGCCCGCCAACGCGGTCCGGGCGGCCTTCTACGGGCACAAATCTGCCTTCACCGCTCCGTCCCGAACAGCTCGGCATCCATCGCTGCTGCCGCCGCCCTGGTCGCTGGGTCGCCGGGTTCGCCGACCATCACCGCTAGCCGCCCGGGACCGTCGGGCAGGGGACCCGGATCGAAGCCCTCAGGGATCACGAGGACGACGTTCGACCCTGAAAAGACCAGAGCGAACGCCACCGATACGTCCTCGGCCATCATCGACGCGCAACCTAGCCGTGCCGGCATGACAGGCTCGTTGGATATGCCCTCCCCGAAGCCGCCCGTTGCCGCCCGGCGCCCGCACGTGATCAGCCACCACGGGCGCGAACGCGTCGACGACTGGTACTGGTTGCGCGACAAGGACGATCCACAAGCGGTCGCTTACCTGAAGGCCGAGAACGCCTACACGGAGGCGATCCTGGGTCCGACTGAGCGACTGCAGAACGAGCTGTTCGAGGGCATCAAATCCAAGGTGAGCGAGACGGATGCCGGCGCACCGGTTCGCCACCGCGATTGGTGGTACTTCTACCGGACCGAGGAGGGACGCCAGTACCCGATCGCGTGCAGGGTGCTGGACTCCGAACGGGCGCTCAGCGCCGTGAAAGTCGCCGAAGTCGCACGGAGCGGCACCTTCCCTGTCGAGGAAGTCCTCCTCGACGAGAACGTGCTTGCAGTCGGGGACTACCTGGCCCTGGGGGTCTTCGACATCAGCCCCGACCACAACCTTCTCGCATACGCCGTCGACCACGACGGCTCGGAGAAGTTCACTTTGAGGTTCAAGGATCTCCGGGGCGGCGGGGATCTACCCGACGAGATTATGGGCGTCTACTACGGGTCAGCTTGGGCTGCGGACAATCGGACCTTCTTCTACATCCGTCCAGACGAGGCGATGCGCCCGTTCCAGGTGTGGCGACACGTCGTGGGTTCCTCCCCTGACGGTCAAGGCGACGAGCTCGTGTACCAAGAAGATGACGAACGGTTCTTCGTCAGCATCGGCCTGTCACGGGACGAGTCGAGGATCGTCATCCACACCGCGAGCTCGGTGACATCCGAGTCGCGATCGGTCGACGCGACGTCGCCCGTCGACCAACCGAAAATGATCATGGAGAGGTCGACCGGGGTCGAGTACGACGTCGAGTACGACGGCGGAAGCTGGCTCGTGCGTACCAACCTCAAGGCTCCCGACGGTTCACCGAGGACAAACTTCGCTCTCTACCGGCTGCCGGAAGGGAGCTCCGACCCCACGGACCTCGAGGTCGTCGTTGCGCACCGTGAGGACGTCACGCTCGAAGGTGTCGACGCGTTCGAGGGATTCCTCGCGGTCTGGGAACGCGATCAGACGGACGGGCTCTCGCACATTCGCATCGTCTCCAAGTCCACCGGTGACCAGTACGACGTCGAACACCCGGAGCCGGTGTACAAGATCAGCGGCGAGCCCAATCCCGAGTGGAGCGCAACCTCGTACCGCTTCGGCTACACCTCCCTGGTCACGCCTGCCACTTCGGTGGAGCTCGACGTGCAGGCGCGCACAAGCCAGCCGGTGTGGAGCCAGCTGGTTCCCTCGGGCCATGACCCGGCGGACTACCGCACGGAACGCCTGTGGGCTCACACCAAGGACGGGCGCCTGGTCCCGGTGTCGGTCGTCGGCCGCGCCGACACTCCCCTCGACGGATCGGCCCCATGCGTGCTTTACGGGTACGGGGCCTACGAGACAACCATCGACCCGTCCTTTTCCGCCGCAAGGCTCAACCTTGTCGAACGCGGGGTGAACTTCGCGATCGCCCATGTCCGGGGCGGAGGCGAGCTGGGTCGTACCTGGTACGAGGACGGGCGTCTGGATCACAAGGTGAACACCTTCACGGACTTCATCGCAGCCGCTGAGTACCTCGTGAGCACGGGGTGGGCGAAGCCTCAACGGTTGGCGATTCGCGGCGGGAGCGCCGGCGGCTTGCTTATGGGGGCGGTCACGAACATGCGGCCGGACCTTTGGCGGGCGGTGGTCGCCGAGGTGCCCTTCGTCGACGTGGTGACGACCATGTGCGACCCGTCCCTCCCGCTCACGGTAACCGAGTGGGACGAATGGGGCGATCCGCTGCATGACCCTTCGGCGTACGACCGGATGCTCGCCTACTCGCCTTACGACAACGTGACGGACGGCCCGTTCCCTGCCATGTACGTGACTGGCGGGATCAACGACCCGCGCGTCGGCTTCTGGGAGCCGGCGAAGTGGGTGGCCAAGCTCCGGTCACGCGGTGCCGGAGCCGCCGGCCGGCCTCTGCTGCTGCGTACGGAGATGGGCGCCGGTCACGGCGGTGTGTCAGGTCGCTACGACGCGTGGAAGGACGAAGCCAGGGTGCAGGCGTTCATCCTCTGGCAGCTGGGCGTCGTCGAGCCGTAGCGACCTGAAGAGGTTCGCGAACCCCTCTAGTCCACGGAAAAGGTCGGCGCGGGCGCCGTGTCACCGACCGCCTGATCGCGGAGATCGACGACCTCGGTCGCGTGGGCGCCGTCATGAGCGGCGTACGCCGACTCGAGAACCCCCGTGATCTCGTCCCCGATGAGTTCTTCGCGTTCGAGCAACGCGTCGCGCAGCGCTTCCACGAGGTAGGAGTACCGGCTCAATATCACGCGGACATCCTCGCGAGCAGCGTCGAGGATCGCATCGACCCGTTCGCGGCAAGCATCGTCCGCGAGCACCTTCGCGACGATGTTCGGCAAGCCCGGCGCTTGGAGCGCGTCGAGCGATATCAGCGAACCCGCCATCCCGAAACTGCCAACCATTTGTGCCGCCGCTTCGGTCGCGGCCTGCAGGTCGCCGGAGACGCCGCTGCTGGTGTCGCCGAAGAACAGCTCCTCCGCCACCAGTCCGCCCATCGCAACCCGGATCAGGCCCTCGATCTCGGCCTTGGTCTTCGTCCATCTCTCCTCGGTCTCCGAATGAGCGAGGAGCCCGAGAGCCGAGCTGCGCTTGATGATCGAAAGGACCTCGAGGTTGCGTTCGGGCGTGACCAGCCATGCGACGGTCGCGTGTCCCGACTCGTGCGTGGCGATGGTCACCCGCTCCCTCTCGGCGTACGCAACCGGCTGTGCCAACCCCAGCTCGGCTGTCATCTTCGCCTTCTGAACGTCGTCCCAGCTGAGACGGTCGGCACCCCTGCGCAGCGCCCACACGAGCGACTCATCGAGAAGGTGTTCCAGCATGACGGGCGAGTAGCCGTAGGTAGATGCCGCCAGCGAATCCCTGAGAGCGGGGTCTTCGAGCTCGTGCTCGTGAGCCTTGCGCTGGAGGTAGTAATCGAGGATCTCCCGCCTCCCGGCCCGCCCGGGTAGATCGACGGTGATGGTCCGGTCGAACCGGCCGGGACGCAGCAAGGCCGGGTCGAGGTCGCCGGCGCGGTTCGTGGCGCCGATGACCAAGATGTTCGCCGGTGCCGTCGAAGGCTTGCGGAGCCGGCGCGATGCAGGAAGCCAGCGGTTGACGAGATCGATCAACGACCCCCTGATGCGGGTCCCCGCCGGCGGCTGGTCGAACGACTGGAGCTGGATGAGCAGCTCGTTGACCACCCCGGAGATGCCTTCGCGCCCGGTACCGGGCCCCATTCCGGCGCGCGAGGCGCCGATCGCGTCGATCTCCTCTATGAACCCGATCGCGCCTCCCTCGCGCCGTGCATGCGCGCGCAGAGCCTTGAAGAAGGACCTGATCTTTCGGTTGGTCTGCCCGTAGTACATCGACTGGAACGCCGAGGAAGAGACGAAGAGGAACGGCACGCCGGCCTCGGCAGCCATGGCCTTGGCGATGTAGGTCTTGCCGGTGCCCGGCGGTCCTTCGAACAGAACGGCCCGGCGTGGAGTCCCGCCCATGCGCTCCTTGAACGTCCGGTATGCGAGGAAGAGGTTCAGGGTCTTGACGACCTCCTCTACGACGACCGCCGATCCCTTGACGTCCGACAGGCGGGTGTCGATCTCCTCGGGCCGGTACAGGACATGCGGCGAGCGGCCGGCGCCCAGCAACGGGATCGCGAGGACCACGACCAGCACGAGGATCAGGATCACCGACGGCACGTAGGTTCCGGCGCCGGCTGGCAAGTGCGGGAGCGGCCAGCGGAACGCCGCAGCAGCCCCCTTCAGGTTACCGTTCGCGTACCGAAGACCCCCGACGACCGCCCGTATCACGAGCGGCGTGGCGATGATGGCCAGCAGGATCGCGATGCGACGAAGCCGCCGCTGCCTGGCCACTTCGGCCGCCGCGCTGACGTCGCCGAAGCGAAGCACGTCCGAGCGAGCTAGCGACAGCGCTTCCATGGACGCCTCCTACCTGGTCCGACCGAGTTGACTTTCACAACACGGTAGATACCGCGGACGACCCCGGGACCCCTCTTCGGTGATTTCGCGTTTGCGCCATCTCAACGGACGCTTCCGCGGATTTCGGGAAAAATCCCTAAAGACCGAGTCGCAAACCTTCGAAAGCGGCCGTCACTTCGAGGCCATGCGGTTGGCCCAGAGCAACCGCCTCGGCGAGGAGCTCGTCCATCCGGTCGTCGCCGTGCGATGGGTCGTGGTGAAACAAGACCAGCTTGCGCGCATTCGCTTCGAGGGCGACGGTCACGGCGTAATCGACGGTGCAGTGCCCCCAGTGCGACTTCTCCTCGAACTCGCTGCGGGTGTACTGCGCGTCGTGGATCAACACGTCTGCGCCGTGCGCCAGCTCGACGACCGAATCCGCGACAGTGTCCAGGCCAAGTGGTGCTTGATGGTCGCTGATGTAAGTCACCACGCGGCCATCCCAGACAACGCGGTATCCGACCGTCGGCCCGTTGTGGGGTACCGGTCTCACGATCACCTTCGCCGGTCCGATCATGAACTCGTCCTTCAGAACCTCGTGGAACCGGATGTCGCCGCGGAGCTCCGCGCACGTGACGGGAAAGTAGGGAGGTCGCATGAACCCGTCGAACAGCTCGGCGAGGGTTCCGTCGTCCTGCTGCGGGCCGTAGATATCGAACCTCGCCCCCTGCCTGTCTGCCGGGGGGAAGAAGGGAAGGCCCTGCACGTGGTCCCAGTGGATGTGGGTCACCAGTGCGGCGCCGACGAAGGACCCGTCGAGCGGCTGAGTCTCTCCGAACGCCCGCAGCCCGGTTCCGAGATCGAAGACGATCGGGGGGTTGATGCCCTCCGTCAAGGCGACACAGGCGGTGTTCCCACCGTAACGCCTGTTCGCTTCAGAAGGACAGGGGCACGAACCCCGTACCCCGTAGAAGGTCAACTCCACTCGAAACCCCCCAATGGTGTGGCCGGAAGGCTACAACCCGGCTGGACCAGCAGGGAGGTCGTGTGACGTCCGTAACACGTCGGTGTCATCTACAGGGATGTTCTACCCCCAGCCGGCGTCGGAGTACGGGCGCCTTCTCGGCGGTGCCGCCTCGCGCTTCCACACCATGACCTTCCTGCGGAAGTAGCACACCTCCTCTGACCGCTGGTTGAAGCCCTTGGTCTCTACCGTCACGACACCACGGTCGGGCTTGCTGGAGGACTCCTTCCTGTCGAGGACCCGGGTTTCCGCGTAGATGGTGTCGCCGTGAAAGGTGGGCATCTTGTGTGTGAGCTGCTCGACCTCGAGGTTGGCGATTGCCGATCCGCTCACATCCGGGACGCTCATGCCCAAGACGATGCTGTAGACAAGGTTCCCGACTACGACATTGCGGCCGTGGACCGTCTCGTGCTCCGCGAACCAGGCGTTTGTGTGCAGAGGGTGGTGGTTCATGGTGATCATGCAGAAGAGGTGGTCGTCGTACTCGGTGATCGTCTTGCCCGGCCAGTGGCGGTAGACGTCGCCGGGCTCGAAGTCCTCGAAGTAGCGGCCGAAGGGCCGGTCGTGCGTCGTCATCGCCGCAGAGGCTAGGCGAGCCGCGGATGCGTACTTCACGCCCGAGTGCGTATCGTCGCCGCCGTGCTTGATCTGGAGCTGCGCAACGACGTGTACCGCCGCCCCCTGGCGACAGCACTCGACCGTCTCGGACTTCGCGAGGGGTGGGTGTGCGCCGACATCGGAGCGGGCGGCGGCGATGTCACGGTCGCACTCGCGCGGATCGTGGGGAGGGACGGGCGCGTCTACGCCGTCGACTCGGACCCGGCGAGGCGCGACGAGGTCGCCGCAGCCGCCGCCGAGGCCGCCCAGGCCCAGGTGGTGGCGCTGACCCAGGCCGGGGAGGAGCTGACCCTGCCGGAACAGCTGGATCTCGCGTTCTGCCGCTTCCTCCTGTTGCACGTTCACTCCCCCGTCGCCGTCCTGAGGCGGATGCGCTCCGCCGTTCGGTCCGGCGGCTGGGTGGTCGCCCAGGAGCCGGTCACATCGGCCGGCCGAATCGGCGGGCGCCCCCTGTCGATGACCCTGGCGCGCGATGCGGACGTGGGAGCGGTGCTGCCGGCGCTGGTCCTCGAAGCCGGCCTGGAGCTGGTCGACGCGTGGGCCGAAGCGCCGGCATGGGCAGGGCCAGGGCCTGTCGCCGACTACCTGGAGGGGATGACCGATGTGGATCCGGGTGACGAGCCGGTGATACTCCCGCCTCTGGTCACCGTGGTGGCACGTCGAGCGGCTCGTTAGCCTCGCCCATCATGGCCACCCCCACCACCGACCTCGAAGCCGCTGCACGGGCCGTCGCACTGGCACGTTCGGTAGTCGAACGTGGGGTGGGTCACCTGGCGTCACTGGGAAGCGGTGCGCTCGACGAGAACCAGGCGGTGGCCTACGACGTCGCGCACGCCGCTGCCGCCGTCGAGACCGCGAGCTCCGTTTTGGAATATGGAAGGCACGGTGCTACGGAGGCTGCGCTCGCAGCGGCGTTCGCGGCCGACGCCGTATGGGACGTCGCCACCCGGACTCTCGGCCGGGAGTCCCTGTGGGGTGTGGACCGCGACGCGTTTGGCGCCGCGATGGATTTCATGGGCGCGCACAGGGACCCCGCATGGTTGGCGGGTCTGGCCGGCGAGAGCGGCCCGCGCCACCTCGACGGCGACTTCCAACTCGTGGCGGAGACGTTCCGCCGCTTCGCCGACGAGAAGATCTCCCCCGTGGCGGAGCACATCCACCGTGAGAACGCCGACATCCCCGAGAACATCATCTCCGGTCTCGGGGAGCTCGGCGCGTTCGGTTTGTCCATCCCCGAGGAATATGGCGGGTTCGCCACCGGCGGGGAGCACGACTACATGGGAATGGTGATCGCCACCGAGGAGCTCTCCCGAGGATCGCTCGGCGCCGGCGGCTCCCTCATCACCCGACCGGAGATCCTTGCCCGCGCCCTCCTCCGCGGCGGCACCGAGGAGCAGAAGCTCCGGTGGCTTCCGGCCCTGGCTTCCGGCCAGATCATGGCCGGCGTGGCCGTCACCGAACCCGATTTCGGCTCGGACGTGGCCGGCCTGACGGTGTCCGCGACACGGGATCCGGGCAGCGGCGAGTGGGTCATTTCAGGTACCAAGACGTGGTCGACTTTCGCGGCTCGCGCGGACGTTCTCATGGTGCTGGCCCGCACCGATCCCGACCGGTCCGCTGGGCACCGGGGCCTGTCGATCTTCGTGGTGCCCAAGGAGAGAGCGGACGGAGCCGGTTTCGTCCTCGGCCAGGACGGTGGCGGCAGGTTGGAGGGGCGCCCGATCGACACGATCGGCTATCGAGGGATGCATTCCTACGAGCTGTCGTTCGACGGTTGGAGAGTGCCCGCTGACCACCTGATCGGAGAGAACGCCGGGCTCAACCGCGGCTTCTACTACCAGATGGAGGGGTTCGAGAACGGACGCCTGCAAACCGCGGCTCGTGCAGTCGGCGTGATGCAGGCCGCCTACGAAGCCGCGCTCGCGTATGCGGCGGAGCGAGTCGTGTTCGGAAGACCGATAGGTGAATACCAGCTCACGAAGGTGAAGCTGACCCGCATGGCGGCGATGATCCAGGCGTCCCGCCAGTACATGTACGCGGTGGCCAGGTTGATGGCAAAGGGAGAAGGCGCGCTCGAGGCGTCGATGATCAAGGCGTATGTCTGCCGCGCCGCCGAATGGGTGGCTCGCGAGGCGATGCAGATCCACGGCGGGATGGGTTACGCGGAGGAGTACCCGGTGAGCAGGCTGTTCGTCGACGCGCGGGTGCTGTCGATATTCGAGGGCGCGGACGAGACGCTGGCGCTCAAGGTGGTCGCTCGTCGCCTCGTCGACCGCGCGGGGAACTGATCCCGTCCCGCTAAAGAGGATCGCAGAACCTCTTTAGGAGCGCTTCAGCCCCGCACGTTCTCCTCTGGCCACCAGGGTGACGGCAACCTTGCGAGAGGCCTCGTCGATCATCTCGTCGCCGAGCATCACCGCCCCCTTGCGGTCGCCTTCAGTCGCCTGGCGGTAGGCGTCCAGCACCTCCCACGCGCGGTCGAACTGCTCCTGTGTCGGCGAGAACACCTCGTTGAGGATCTCGATCTGATCGGGGTGCAGCGACCATTTCCCGTCGTAGCCGAGGATCTGTGTGCGCCGCGCGTACTCCCGGAAGCCCTCCGGGTCGCGGACCTTCACATACGGCCCGTCGATCACCTGGAGATTGTTCGCGCGGCCGGCCATGAGGATCTTCATGAACACGTAGTGGAAGTAGTCTCCGGGGTACTCCGGAATGAGCAGACCGCCGGACAACGACGGCATTCCCATCGAGGCCGAGAAGTCGACCGGTCCGAGTATGACGGTCTCCAGCCGCGGCGACGCCGCACAGATCTCCTCGACGTTGATCAGGCCCTGCGCGGTCTCGATCTGAGCCTCGATCCCTATTTGCCCTGCCGGGAGCCCTGCGTTGATCTCCACTTGCGTGAGAAGCAGGTCCATCGCGACCACCTGGGCTGCGTTCTGCACCTTCGGGAGCATGATCTCGTCGAGGCGCGTCCCCGCGTTGGATACGACCTCGATCACGTCGCCGTATGTCCACTTGGTATCCCACGCGTTCACTCGGACGCACAGCACCGCGTCGCCCCACTCCTGATCGCGGATCGCCGAGACGACCTTCTGGCGGGCCGCTTCCTTCTCCAACGGGGCGACGGCGTCCTCGAGGTCCAAGAAGAACATATCCGCCGGGAGACTCGGGGCTTTCGAGAGGAACTTCTCGTTGGAGCCGGGGACGGCATGGCACGAGCGTCTGGGAAGGGTGCGCGACCTCTGCGACATGCGCCCGATGCTACGGCCGGGTTCAGCCGGCGACCAGTTGAGCAGGAATCAACTGCTCGGAGATCAACCGCTCAAAACGACCGGCGTCCCCGCCCACGAACTGCCTGCACATCCTGAGGCCGTCGATGTAGCAAAAGACGTACGCCCTCCACGTCGCGTCCACCAGGAACTCCACGGTCTTGGCAGCCCGCGCCCGAGGCACCAGGGCCCAACGCGCCACGTAGTCGATCGCCTCGTCCATCCCGGCCCCGCGGTCGTGCAGCAGGATCGCCGCGTTGCCGCGCACGGCCCCCAGCGCCTCTGCCGCGGTTGCCAGTTCGCCGGCGATATCGGCGTCGTATGGGACCTTCAGCGGCTTCAGGTGCTCCGCCACTACCGGCTCGGGCCGGCGGCCGGCGATGATCTCCAAGCCGAGGTCGGCAAGACCCTCGGCGAGGAGGCACTGCGGGGTGCCGACGAGGAAGATCGTCTCCTCGAGTTGACGCTGCCGGCGGACCAGACCGGCCTCCTTGCGGCAGTGCTCGGTGTGGTGACCGGGATAGGCCTCGTGGGCGACGAGCGCTCCGAGTACCGGCGAGAGGACCGGAAGGTCGGTGTTGATGGCGACCCTGCTGCGAAGGTCGCCCAGGTAGTAGTTGAAACCGCCCCAGGGCTTGTTCGCCGTGAGCTCGAAGTCGACGTGCTCGCCGTCGGGCAGGCCGAAGGTCTTGGAAGTACGCGAGCGGAAGTCCTCGGCGAGCGATTCGACCGCCTCCCCGAGAACTTCGACAGGCACCACCTGAGCCTCCTTCCAGGCGATGTACCGGTCGGCAAGATCACCTGTGCCCGGCAGAGCTGCGTCGAGTCGCCCGTGCGCGTCCGCGAACTCGTCTTCGGGGACGAACGTGGCTCGCACGCCGTAACACGACTCGATCTCGTCCAGGTAGGCGATCGGGTCGCCGTTGAGCTTCTGAGCTGTCGTGTGAAGACCAAGGGCCTGAGAGCGAAGCCAGCGGCGCCGAGCGGGGTCGAGCCCGCCGTCCGCCGCCAGATCACCGAGCAGCCGGCGGCTCCTGGCAACCAGCGAAGCCGGGTCCTCCGGTGACGACGCGCTGGCCTGATCCGAAAGCTCCCGGGGACCGTAGTAAGCGTCGACGAAGCCGTCGATGTGCCTGCCTACCGCGAGGCCGAGGCGCAGGTACTCCTCCACGAGCGGCTCATGTAGCGCGCCGTGCTGCGATGGATCTGCGGTCACCGGCAGGAACCTATACGCCGCCCGTCAGCCTGCGGGACGCAGCAGTTCCGGCGCGACCGGGCAGCTCGCGTCGGCGAGGCCGTCTTCGGGGGTCGACGGGCCGTCCGCTGTGATCACCTGGGTCACCAGACCGACGGGGACCAATTCGGCCGCCCGGTCCCACGGTTCGTCGCCACTCCCGTCCAGGCGCGCGAGCGCTGCGTCCCACAAGCCAGCCGGCAGCAATCGGCCCGTCGCAACGACGGCCCACACCGGAACACCGAAGTGCGCCGCCACAGCGGCCGCCGGCAGCGAACCGGGTGGAGCGAGCAGACCCGCCGTGGATGCCATGAGCGCCTCGACTATGACGACGTCCGATACAGCAGCGGCGGGGCCCACCCCACGGTCCGGCACGAGATCGCACTCGGATCCTCCGTCCCGCAGCCGCCTCGCGAGCACCCCACCTTCACCTCCCGCGTCCAGGACGAGCACCTCGACGTCCCCCCGGGACCTCAGCGCGGCAGCGGTCGCGTCCGGCCAGCCCACGACGGTGACCGTGGCCCCCTCCGGGAGCTCGCCGGCCAGAACCCTGTCGGTCCGGTCGGCGTCGAGGTCCGACGCAGCCTGGCGCGCGCCGGCCGCCGGGTCTGCTGCCGAGAGAACCCTGGCGCACATCCACCAGACCGGCCCCGACGTGACGTGCCGCTCGATCAGTCGCCGGCAGGCGGGCACGAGCCCGGCGGGCTCGATGCTCGCCATCGATGCGAGCGCGCCCGCAGCTTCGGAAGCGACGAGCGCCGGGTCCGCCCCCGATACCCGGGCGACGTGTCGGAGGCGCTCGATCGGGTGCATCAGCTACCCGGCTTGAAGACCATGAGGTACACGGCCGCGATGACCAGGACGTTGAAGACACCCCAGCCGAAACCGACCCGCTTCTCGAGACCTTTCAGCTCGGCCACGTCTTTTTCCCTGTTCGACGGATCTGCCCCGCTCTCGAGCCTGGCCACGAGCGCGGCATACAGCCGCTGATGCCGCTTGATCCATCCGTGCAGGACAGCGATCACCGCGATGTACACGCCGAACGCCGCGGACACCCACCCCTGACTGAACTTGACGGTCGAATGGCTCGAAGCGACGGCTCCGATGCCGAATAGCAGCGCCGCGTAGATGAGAAGCTCCGCCAGTCCCGACACCAGCGCGTTCACCTCGATGATCGCTCCTGTGCCGCCCGCCGGCCGTCGTTGGGCGAGGCTCATGTACAAGGCGTTGTACGCCAGCGCGCCGAAACCGCCGATCACGCACAGCAGGTGCAGCATCACGAGGATGTGGTAACCGGTCACCCCGGCGAAGCTAGCCGCGTGCGCTGCGTTCCACCGCTGCCGGCACCGGTCAATCCACCGGCGGCACCACAGTCAACCCTCTTCGTGGCTCCAGGACGTGGTCGACCAGCCCGTAGTCCTTCGCCTCGGCGGCGCCGAGGATGTAGTCGCGGTCTGTGTCCCGCGACACCTTCTCGATCGGTTGCCCGGTGTGGTGGGCCAGGATCTCGTCGACGCGCCGACGGAGGAACATGATCTCGCGGGCGTGGTTCTCGATGTCGATCGCCTGGCCCTGAGCGCCGCCGTGCGGCTGGTGGATCAGGACCCTCGCATTCGGCAGGGCGTTGCGCTTGCCCGAAGCCCCTCCGGCAAGGATCACCGCTGCGCCCGAGGCGGCCATGCCCATGCAGAACGTGGCCACGTCCGCGCGAATGATCTGCATCGTGTCGTAGATGCCCAGCGTGGCCGTTACCGAGCCGCCGGGGCTGTTGATGTACAGCGCGATGTCCTTCTCCGGATCCTCGGATTCGAGGTGGAGCAGCTGGGCCGTGAGGAGGTTGGCGGTCGTGTCGTTGATCTCGGTTCCGAGCACGACGATGCGGTCCTTGAGCAGGCGTGAGTAGATGTCATAGGCCCGCTCTCCCCGCGGGGACTGCTCGATGACCGTCGGTACGAGGTAGCTCATTCGTCTCTCCTGTGCAACTTTCTGGTTGCACGTTACCTGCCGGGGTCGAGATGTGCAACTATGGGGTTGCAATAGGAGGTTCCGATGATCCGTCGCCACGTCAAGGTCCCCGCCAGCGCCGAGAGGGTCTGGGAGGCTCTCACCGACCCTGAGCAGATGTGCGGGTGGTTCGGAGGGGAGATGGCCTGGGTCCTCGAACCGGGTGCCCCGCTGTCGTATCACGGCGACGACGGAGAGCGTCGCCAGGGCACGGTGGAAGAGGTGCGCCCGGCAAGGCGACTTCGCTTCGTGTGGTGGCCCTCGGACGGCGCCGACAGCGCTGAAGCATCCGAGGTGACCTACCTGCTGCAGCCCGCGGCGGACGGCACGAGCCTCACCGTTCAGGAAACGCCCCTGCACGCGGCCGGCCCGACGGCACGCGCGAGGACCCCCGCGGGCTGGAGCGACTGGGACAGCCGGCTGGCGGGAGCGTGGGTTGGCCTGAGCGCCTCTTCGTGGTCGGGTGCCCGAGGCTGAAAGCGGAAGGGTCGCGGGCGAGGACCTCTTCGCCGCGCTCGGGGATCCGACCCGGCGGCGCCTACTCGACCGCTTGTCGACCGATGGCCCGCTGAGCGCTACCGATCTCGCGCGCGACTACCCCGTTTCGAGGCAGGCGGTCGCGAAGCATCTGGGTACCCTCACGGCCGCGGGGCTGGTCCGCCCCCAACGCCGCGGGCGCGAGGTGCTCTACGATGTCGCGCCCGCGCGGCTGGCGGAAGCGTCGCGGTGGCTGGCGGACATAGGGGCCAAGTGGGACAACCGCCTCGCCGCGCTTTCTGAACAGCTGAGCGATGGTTGACGAGCGTTGTAGCTCAGCCGACTATGCCACCTCGCGTCATCGCCTCCACGTCGAGCGCGCGGTCCACTTCCTCTTCTGTTAGCAGTCCCCTTTCCAACACGATCGTCCGGAGGTCCTTGCCTTCGGCGACCGACGCCTTGATCACCTTCGCCGCCTCCTCGTAACCGATGTACGGATTGAGCGAGGTGCCGATGGACGGAGAAGAGAGTGCGTAGGTACGGCAGCGCTCCTCGTCGGCCTCTATGCCGGCGATGCATTTGTCCGCGAACACGACGCTGACCGAGGAAAGCAGCCGGATCGACTCGAGCAGGTTACGCCCGATGACGGGCAGCATGACGTTGAGCTCGAAGTTGCCGGCGGCGCCGGCAAACGCGACTGCGGCGTCGTTGCCGATCACCTGGGCGACCACCTGCGACACAGCTTCGGGGATGACCGGATTCACCTTGCCGGGCATGATCGACGACCCCGGCTGCAGGTCCGGGATACGGATCTCCGCGAGCCCGGTTCGCGGTCCGCTTCCCATCCACCGAAGGTCGGTCGCGCACTTGTACAAAGACACAGCGATGGTGCGCAGGACACCGGATGCCTCCACCAGAGCGTCTCGCGCTCCTTGCGCCTCGAAATGGTCGCGCGCTTCGGTGAGGGGGATATCCCGCTCCTCCGCGAGTCGCCTGATCACCCGCGAAGCGAACAGCTTCGGCGCGTTGATACCAGTCCCCACCGCGGTTCCCCCGAGCGGCAGTTCGCCCACCCGGGGCAGGCAGGACTCCAGGCGCTCGACCCCGTGCTCGATGGCCGCGGCGTATCCGCCGAACTCCTGACCGAGGGTGACCGGTGTCGCGTCCATGAGATGGGTGCGCCCCGACTTCACGACCGACTTGAACTGGCGGCTCTTCTTGCGCAGGGCCTTCGACAGATGCGTCAGTGCGGGGACGAGCGACCCGCGGATCTCCGTCGCCGCGGCGAGGTGGATCGCCGACGGGAACACGTCGTTGGACGATTGAGAGGCGTTGACGTGGTCGTTGGGGTGCACCTTGGAGCCGAGGCGCTCCGTGGCCAGCGTCGCGAGGACCTCGTTCATGTTCATGTTCGTCGACGTGCCCGAACCGGTCTGGAATACGTCGATGGGGAATTCGGCGTCCCACTGGCCGGCGGCCACCTCCTCAGCCGCCGAACGAATGGCCTCCGCGACCTTCCGCTCCACCGTCTTCAAGCGGGCGTTCTCGGCGGCGGCCGCGCCCTTGATGGCGGCAAGTGCCGAAATGAGCGAACGCTCCACAGTGGTGCCCGAGATCGGGAAGTTGTCCACGGCCCGCTGGGTCTGCGCCTGGTACTTGGCCGTCTTGGGCACCCGCACGTCCCCCATTGAGTCGTGCTCGATCCGGAACTCTCCGCTTGTCTGGCTGCTCATATCCGGACCGTACAGCACCGATGGACTGAAGAGTCAAGGTGACCGATTGGTCAGCCGATGTTGACCAAGTGACTCCTGTGGTTAGAGTGAATTGAGAGTCGAGCAGAACTGCCCGACGATCGGACATTCATGACCGACCCGTGTGGACGCTCCCCCCGGCTGGTCCGGGCCACGGCGCTCGCGGCAGCCTTGGCTGCGGCCGCCGCATTCGCCGCCGGCGCGCCTGCGGCCGCCGCCGCGGGCTCCGGTGGTCCCACGACCACCGCTCCGACGGAGGCCTCGCTCCAGGTCCAGGCGCAGGAACTCGCCGCCCAGATCCAGGCCGACGGCCGTCAGCTGGACAAGATGGCCGAGGCCTACAACGCCGCTCAGATCAGGAGCACGCAGCTGGCGAGCCAGGTCGCGGCGTTGCAGGCGGAGTCCGCGCGCACCGCCGCTGAGGCGGTAGTGACCCGGAAGGTGCTCAAGCAGCAGGCAGTCCTTTCCTACGTCGTAGGAGGGGCTCCAGTTGTCGGCTCGGTCCCCGGCAACGCCAACCACGACCCCAACATCGCACTGTCGTACGCCGAGATCGTCAGCGGAGGCCAGAAGCGGGCGCTGGAGGCCTACCAGCAGGTGATGTCCGCGCAGGCGTCGCAGGCGCGCCAGCTGGCCACGGCGCAACACGACGCCGCGGTCACGCTGTCGACCATCGCTTCCGACAAAGCGGCTGCGATCCAGGCCGACACGGCCCGGCGCCAGGCTCTCGCGCAGGTGAACGGGCAGATGGCCGTTCTGATCGCACAAGTGCAGGCCCAGCAGCAGGCAGCCGCGAAAGCAGCAGCCCTCGCGGCACAGCAACACCGGGTATCGGCACCGCCGACCACCTCCAAACCATCACCCACGACCACCCCGCCGGCCGGACACACGTCGACGACCTTGGCCGGCACCACACCGGCCACCTCGGGCTCATCGTCGCAGGGCAGCTCCTCGGGGAGTTCCAGCGGCAGCTACACGCAAGCTCCCGGGGCGAACAAAGCGATCGCGTATGCGTACGCGCAGCTCGGCAAGCCCTACCAGTGGGGCGGCGCCGGCCCCAACAGTTTCGACTGCTCCGGCTTGACGATGATGGCCTGGGAGCAGGCGGGCATCTACTTCCCGCACCTCGCTCAAGACCAGTACAACCTCACGCAGCCGGTCCCAGTGTCGAGCGCCATTCCGGGCGACCTCATCTTCTTCGGGACCCCGAACAACGTCGACCACGTGGGCATCTACATCGGTAACGGGCAGATGATCGACGCACCCCAGACAGGGCAGAACGTGAGCATCCAGTCGATCTACTGGTCCGACCTTCTCGGCGCAGGGAGAGTGACCACCTCCAGCTGACGCCTACCATCGTTGCCGTGCTTGCTGTCACGACCGGCGACGGACGGATCTCGGTCCAAGAGCACCCCGATCCCGTCCCGGGCGCGGGCCAGGTTCTGGTTCGGGTGAGAGCTGCCGGTTTGAACGGCGCAGACATGATGCAGCAGCGCGGCCTCTACCCCGCCCCGCAGGGAGCACCCCCGGACATACCGGGCCTGGAGCTCGCTGGCGAGGTCGTTGGTGCCGGCCCCGGGACCTCGCGTTTCAGTCTCGGCGACCGGGTCATGGCGGTGGTCGGTGGTGGCGGGCAGGCCGAACTGGCAGTCGTTCACGAGCGCGAGGCGATGCCGATCCCGGCCGGCCTGGACTGGGGGTCCGCCGGCGGGTTGCCTGAGGTGTTCACGACTGCCCACGACGCCCTCTTCACGCAGGCTGGGCTGGCACCTGGCGACCGGGTTTGCATCCACGGGGCTGCCGGCGGTGTCGGCACGGCGGCGGTCCAGCTGGCTGCCACCGCAGGAGCGAGGGTCGTGGCGACCGTGCGTTCGGTGGACCGCCGGCGGGCGGTCGAAGAACTCGGTGCGACCGTCGTCGACCCCGCCGAGACCGAGGCAAACGGCCCCTACGACGTGATCCTGGAGCTCCTCGGCGCAGTGAACCTCGACGTGAACCTGCGTTCGCTCGCGACCGGCGGGCGCATCTGCGTGATCGGAATCGGGGCCGGGGCAAGCGGGCAGATCAACCTCGGGTTGCTCATGTCGCGGCGCGGCCGGATCCACGGCTCGACGCTGCGCTCGCGGCCTCTCGAGGGAAAGGCAGCCGCCGCTCGGCTCGTGGAGGCACATGTGCTGCCCTTGTTCGAGGCCGGCCGGTTGCGGGTCCCGATCGACAGGACCTTCGCCCTGACCGAAGCCGAGGACGCGTACGCCCACTTCGACAGCGGCGGGAAGTTCGGGAAGATCCTGCTGACCACCGGCTAAAGAGGTTCGCAGAGCCTCGCTAGGCGCGACGGCGCCTTCGCAGGACGACTCCCTGGACCAGGCCGGTTGTCCATCCCCCCAGGAGCACCAGCGCCCAGCCCCACGACACGACAGCGAGCAGCACGGCCGCAGTGATCACGATCGCCACTGTCAGCAGGACCGTCACCGCGGCCGCCAGACGCCGTCCACCACCCGCTTCCTCGCCCGGGGCGAGACCCCGAGGCTCGAACAGCGAGCCCGACCCCGACCGCTCCCCTGGCATCGAGGGGTCGGCAATGCGCAGCATCGGCAGGTCATGGAGGACCGCATCGAGATCCTCGAGGGTCGAGGCGCCCATCACCGTCTCGATACGGTGTGCGTACTCGTCGACGTCGATGCGCCCGGCCGCGCAGTGGCGGCGCAGCTCGTCGATAGTCCGTTGGCGCTCGGTGTCAGAGATGCGCATGGGTGAAGGCATGGTATTGCGTCGGGGGCTCAAGCCTTCGAACTGCCTGGCCCCCCGGCCCCGTGCAGAGCCTGCATCGCCTGCGAGCGGCCGAGGACGACGACCCCAGCGAACATGACCACCAGTGACAGCACCTCGCCCGCCACGGCCGAAGCTCCCGACGCGACGCTCTCCTCGAAGGCCAAGGCGCCTATCAAGATGCTGACCACGGGATCCACCACGCTCATCATCGGTAGGGACACGTCCAGCGGACCGGCCTGAAATGCGCTTTGTGCCACCAGCATGCCGACCACTCCCGCCGCGACCAGCATGTATGGCTGCCAGTGCTCCAGAAGCACCGGAACCCCTTTCCCGAGCAGATGAGCTGCGGTCACCGTCAGCGCAGCCGCGACCCCGTAGATCACGCCGGCCGCTGCCGAGAGCTGCATCGCTCGCTGCCACGGCGCTCGTCTCCGGCTCGCCAGCACCAAGACGGCGGAAACCGCTCCGCCGCCCGCGAGCAGGGCCGCCCAGACCGGCGCGCTGACGTCGGCGCGGCCTCTCTCCGGCGCGGCCACCGTGAGGAAGACGGCGAGGCCCGAGCACACGGCGATCGCTGCCAGCCAGTCGCGGACGGTGAGCATCCGCCCCGCCCAGGCGGCACCCACCGGAAGCGCGAACAGCAGGCCGCAGACGAGAAGGGGCTGCACCACGACTATCGGTCCGCGACCGAGGGCCACGAACTGCAGTGCGTAGCCCGCCACGTCGCACCCGAGCCCGAGAACCCAAACCGGATGGCGTAGCAGTCGGGCCAGGAGGCCGAACCGCATAGAGCTCTCGAGAGGCTGCTTCGCAGCGCCGCGCTGCTGTAGCACCGATGCCAGCGCGTACATCATCGCCGCTCCAATGGCGCACAGCACCGCCAACATCGGGCGAGGGTAACCCGGTTCCCTCGCGTCGCCGGCGATCTGGCTCATGCCAGACTTGTGCGATGAGAAGCTGTCGCATCTCCCGTCACGCGGCTTGGCGACAGGTTCTGAGGGCGCGTGGTGGAATGGCAGACACAGCGGGCTTAAACCCTGCGGCTTTCGAGCATGAGGGTTCGAATCCCTCCGCGCCCACGGACTGAGCTCAGGTCGGCACAGGCGGGTCAGGCCATACCGGCCCAGCGGGCGGCGGGGGTACCGGCGAGCCCGCGCTGTCCGGTTGGGCTCCCCGCGTCGGACCCTGGCGCACTTCGCGGTCCCGCGACGCCGAGGCTGTTGCCACGTCGGCCGGATACGTCCTGACCGCGCGCAGCAGGATCACCCCGCTTGCCAAGAGCAGGACCAAGGTGACGCTGAACGTCAGCTGGAGGCCCTTCCTGCCGTGGCCGAGCACCGAGTTGGACATGAACCCGAATATCGGCGGGGCCAACGACTGAGCGGCAGTTCGCAGAGCCGTCCTTATACCTTCCGCCCTCCCCCACAGAAGAGGCGGGACTATGTCGAGGCGGCCGGCGTCGATCGGAGGGTTCTGGGCGGAGAGCATGAAGGCCGCGGCGGTCAGATAAGGAATGGCGGTGATCGTGCTCCGCGTCAGGATCGCCGGCAGGAAGAGGAAGCTCGCCAGGATCGCTGCGACACCCGGGACGACAACCCGCGACGTCAAAAAGCCCCTCTGCAACAGGCGGTCGCTCAGCCCTCCCGCCAGGAGCACACCGCCGACCGCCCCCACCCCGAGCACGAACAGGAGCAGGTTCGCGAGCGCCTGATCCACCCCGTACTGCTCTTTTACATACTCCACTGCGAACGTCTCGATGCCCGAGAGGTAGAAGTAGCCGCACGCGCTCGCAATGATGAGCGTGACGTTCGTACGGATCCCGAGCACGACGCGCACGGCGTCGCGCAGGCCCATGCTGCGAACTTCCGGCCCGAGGATCCTCGCCGGGTCCGGCTGGATACCCCGTTCCTCGGCGAGCCGCTGGGCGTCGGTCGGCTCTGAAGCCGCGCCCCCCATCCCCCGCAGTGGGTCCTGCTCGCCGCGTTCAGGTTCGGGCAGGTGCAGGACCTGCCAGGCGAGGTACATGGCCGGCAGGGCAAGGGCGACGAACGCTGCCCGCCACGAAATAGCGGCGATGTCGCCTGTTATCGCGAAGCCGACACCCGCGCCGGCGAGTTCACCGGTGAGGATGTAGCTGTAGATGCGCCCCCGCTCGGCGCTGCCGAAGTAGTCGCCGATGAGAGAAGCGACGATCGGCCCGGCGGCGGCCGTCCCCATCCCGAGGAAGAGACGGGACCACAGCAGCTCGGAAAAAGACCCGGCAGTCGCGCTCCAGAGCATCGCGGCGCTCCAGGTGACGATGGTGAAGCCGAGGACACGGGTTCGCCGCCACCGGTCGGCAATGATGCCGAAAGGGATGCTGGCGGCCGCAGCGACCAGGGAGCTGACCGCCACGAGGATGCCTATGTCGGCGTTGTCGATGTGCAGCGCCGAGCGGAGCTGTGTGGCGGATGCGCCGACCGTCGCCGAGTCGGCACTGTTGAGCGCCAGCACGCACGCCATGACCACGATGATCCGGCGCCGATCCGGACCCCCGAGAACGCGGTCGAGATGCCTGCCCGTCGCCCGAGCAGCCCGATCCGCGTGCCGGCGCCACTGCCGGCCGTAGTCGATGGCTCCCATTCAGACCAACGATAAGGCTGACGGAGCCCACAGCGGCGCAGCCCCGAGAGGCTCCGTGGGGCCAGCGCCTGTGGTTTCTACTTCTTGGTCTCCCAGAAGATCTTGTCGATCTCGCCGATCTTGGCGAGGAGGTCCTCGGCGACGGACACATCGTTGGTCTTCTTGGCTTCACCGGCGGCCTTGGTCGCGTTCCAGAACAGCTCGTGCAGCTCCGGGTGAGCTTCGAGGTGGTTCGGCTTGAAGTAGTCGGTCCACAGCACCCAGAGGTGGTGCTTCACGAGCTCCGCTCGCTCCTCCTTGATCATCACGGCGCGGGTCTTGAAGACGTTGTCGTCGGAGCCGTTGAACTTCTCCATGCACGCTTTGACCGACTCTGCCTCGATCCGGGCCTGCGCCGGGTCGTAGACGCCACAGGGCAGGTCGCAGTGCGCGTGGGCCTGCTGCGGCGCGCTTACGCGATCCGCGAAGCTGAACAGTCGAGAGACAATCGTCATAATCCGAGGCTCCTTCGTCATGGTCTGTGAGCGTTCTCACCCTACCCACTCTCCCCGACGCGGTTGGCCGGCGGCGGCGGTCCTCGGGACCGTCGCGGCTGCAGCGTGGGAGATCGCGCGTCGCTGCAGGCGCCTGGAGGTCGTGGGCGACAGCATGCTGCCGTCGTTCGAGGCCGGCGACCGTCTGCTGGCGGTCAGGGCGGGGCGAATCCGTCCCGGCGACGTCGTCGCGGTGCCGGATCCCGGGCAAGAGGGACGGCTCCTGGTGAAGCGTGTCCATAGCGTCTCCCGAGATTCCCTGGAGGTGAGGGGCGACAACGACTCGGCCAGCACCGACAGCCGCACCTTCGGCCCGGTGCGCCGGAGCGCGGTGGTGGGGAAGATCGTGTACCGCTACGCGCCGACGGAAAGGGCCACGTGGCGTCCCTAGTACCATCGGATCTCATGTCGCCACCGGCCGGGGTCACGCAGCACCCAGCCCGCGGGGGTGCCCTGGTCCCGCTCCGTCCCCTGGAGGAGCCGGCTCCACCACCCGACCTGCGGCACAGCGACGTGGACGAGTGGGGCCGGTCCGAATCGGCCAGGGAGCTCTTCCGGCGCATCTATACACCCCTGTACCGGTACTGGTTCAGGGTCGAGTGGGAGGGGATCGAGAAGATCCCGGCCAAGGGCGGGGCGCTCCTCGTCGCCAACCACGCCGGCGCGATACCGGCGGACGCTCCGATCATCATGCACGGGATCGAGGAGGAGATCGGAAGGCCCGTGTACGGCATGGCCGACCACCTGTTCCGGTCCCTGCCCGTGGTGGGCACGCTGTGGGCCCGGGGCGGTGGTGTCGCCGCCCACCCGGACAACGCCTACCGGCTCCTGCACGACCAGGGGCACCTTGCGCTCGTGTTCCCCGAAGGCACCAAGGGAACCGGAAAGGCCTTCACCGAGCGTTACAAGCTCAGGCGTTTCGGCAGAGGGGGATTCGTCGAGATCGCCATGCGGGCGGGCGTACCGGTGATCCCGATCACCGTCGTCGGCTCGGAAGAGGTCATGCCGATCGTGGTCAAGGCGCAGCGCCTGGCCAAGATCCTGGGTGTCCCGTATGTCCCGATCACGGCGAACATGCTGCTGCTCGGACCACTCGGGCTACTCGGCTACTTCCCCGCGAAGATCAAGGTGCGAGTGCTCGACCCGGTCACCTTCGACGTCGAGCCGGACCAGGAGAGATACCCGCGAAGCCACGTATTCGAAGAGGCCGAGGCGATTCGCCGGAGAATGCAGATGAGCATCTACGACATGCTTCGCAAACGCCGCAGCGTGTGGTTCGGGTGACGTTTTGGGCCGCCGACTCCTGATCACAGGCCTTTCCACGTATTGGGGCGGCCGCCTGGCGCTCGCGTTCGAGCGCGACCCCGACGTCGAGGTGATCGTCGGGATGGACAGCGAGAACCCCGTGGTCCCGCTCGAGCGCACCGAGTTCGTTCGCGCGGACGACAACTACTCGATCCTCGCCCGCTTGATGAAGGCGACGCAGGTCGACACGGTCGTCCACGCCGGACTGGTCGTCGACTCGTCGCTCATGCCCGACCGGCGCATCCACGAGAAGAACGTCATCGGCACGATGAACCTGCTCGCTGCGGCTGGAGGCGAGGACAGCAAGGTCCGGTGCCTGGTGGTGAAGTCTTCGGCCCTCGTGTACGGAGCGTCGCGGACAGATCCAACCTGGTTCAGCGAGGAGACCCGGCGCACCGGTCCGGCTCGCACGCGCACGGAACGGTCGCTGCTGGAGGTGGAGAGCTACCTGAGAGCGTTCGCGGAGGACAACCCTGCCGTCGCGGTTTGCGTGCTGCGCTGCGCGAACGTGCTCGGCGACGGTCTGGCGACCTCGCTATCCAAGGCGCTGTCCATGCCGGCTGTCCCGTCGATCGTCGGTTTCGACCCGCAGCTGCAGTTCGTGGAGCAGGAAGACGTCGTGCGCTCCATCGAGTTCGTGATCCGGGGGTGCCTCGAAGGGGTCTACAACGTCGCCGGCGACGGGCGGCTGCCATGGTCGGAGATCCGGGCCATCGCCGGCAAGCCCGCGCTCCCCCTCAGCCCGGTCCTGACAGGTCTTGCGGTCGCACCGCTCAACCGGGCCAGGATCTTGTCGCTCCCGCCGGAGGTGCTCGACCTTCTCCGGTTCGGCCGCGGAATCGACAACCGCAAGCTGAAGGCCGCCGGCTTCCGCTACCGCTACACCACCGCGGGCGCCGTCGAGAACTTCGTGGAGGACACCCGGTTGCGTCGCGTGATGGGCGAGACGAGGCCGACGTACCGCTACGAGGGCGACGTGGAGGCCTTCTTCCGGCATTCGCCGGCTGTCGTACGCCATTGAGGACTCCGCCCGGTAACTCCTCCGTGCGCTAGGAGTCGCCCTCGTCGGGCAGGATCCACGCCGCCATGAGCTCCTCGCGACGCTCGGCCCACTCCTCGAACGTGATCGCGTAGCGCACGTGGTCCTCCCAGACCCCGTTGATCTGCAGGTAGCGCACCGCGACGCCCTCGTTTCGCAAGCCCAGCTTCTCGACCACCCGGTGACTCGGCCGGTTCCGCGGGATGATCGACGCCTGCAGACGGTGCAGGGACAGATCGTCGAACGCGAACCTGCAGAGCACGGCGAACGCCTCGGGCACGTAGCCGTGACCGGCCGCGGCCTCGTCGATCCAGTAACCGACGTATGCGTTCTGGTAGGGGCCCCGCTGGACCGACCCGAGGTTTATCTCGCCGGCAAAGCGGTCGCGCCCCGGCCCGACGAAGATGCCGAACCCGTAACCGCTCCCGAGCTGCCGCTCGCGCTCGCGAGCCCCGCAGCGGGCGGCGAACACGCGGCGATCCTCCGTGGCGTCCGGCTGGCCCGGCAGCGGCCGCGGCTCCCACTTCACGAGCCAATCCCGGGAGCGCGTCCTCACCTCGCGCCACGCCTCGAAGTCCGCCGGGGTGAGCGGGCGCAGGAGCACCCGTCGCCCGGTGAGCGAGGGCACGCTCACCCGGTTGGTGCCGATCCAGCTCACCGGCCGAGTATCTCGCCGAGCGCTGCGAGCAGCAGGGTCACGTTGCGGAGGCGCGCGGTGTGACCCATGCACCCGATACGCCAGATCTTGCCGGCCCAGGGCCCGACCCCGCCGCCGATCTCGATGCCGTAGCGCGAGAGCAGGGTGCGGCGCACCGTTGCGTCCTCGACACCGGCGGGGACCACGACCGTGGTCAGCTGCGGGAGGCGGTGGCCTTCGGCGGCCCACAGCTCGAACCCCATCTTCTGCAGACCTTCCTGCAACGCGGCCCCGCATTCGGCGTGCCGGGCCACGGCCGCATCGAGCCCCTCCTCGATCAACGCGCCCAGCCCTGCGTGCAGCGACATGACCATCGCGATCGGGGCGGTGTGGTGGTATTTGCGCGTAGCCCCGGCGGTGTAGTCACCGATCATCCCGAGGTCCAAGTACCAGCTGCGCGGCCACTCCACCCTGCGGCCCCAGGCGCGGGGACCGACGGTGATGGGCGCGAGGCCAGGCGACACCCCGATGCACTTCTGTGTGCCGCTGTACGCCACGTCGACACCCCAACCGTCGATGTCCACCGGTATGCCGCCGAGCGAGGTGACGCAGTCCGCCAGCACGAGGGCGTCCCCCTTGCCTGCGGCGACCGCGGCCACGTCGTTGCGCACCCCTGTGCTGGTCTCGGCGTGCACGAGGGCGATCATCTTGGGCGCGGGGTGGGCCGACAGCAGAGCGTCCGGATCGACCGGCTGCCCCCACGGGAAGTCCACGCGGACGACCTCGGCGCCGCAGCGGGCCGCCACGTCGCACATCCGTTCACCGAAGAGACCGTTCACGCCGACGACGACTACGTCGCCGGGCCCGACCAGGTTGACGAACGCCGCTTCCATGCCGGCCGACCCGGTGCCCGAGACGGGCAACGTCACCGGGTTGGTGGTCTTCCACACCGAGCGCAGACGGTCGCAGGTTTCGTCGAGGATGGTGATGAATTCCGGGTCGAGGTGCCCGAGCATCGGGCGGGACAGCCCGGCTGTCGCCTCCGGATAGGGGTTGCAGGGGCCGGGACCCATGAGCACTCGATCGGTCAGAACCATGGGTGCCGATGCTAGACGCCGGTGTGGGGAGCCGAACGGGCCTGAAGCAGGCTCATGACCATCCCGTCCAGGATGTCAGCCTCGGACGTGAGGCAGTCGTCGAAGCCGAAGTGGTCCATCAACGCCGCGAGCACGATCGTCCCGCCGACGATGACGTCGACCCTGCCAGGCTCCACGCCTGGCCGCCGGGCGCGTTGCTCGGCCGTGTCGCGCGCCAAGACGTCGAGCATCTCCTCCACACACTGGCGGCTCAGGTGGTAGTGGTGGACCCGGCTGCGGTCGTACTCGTCCAGCCGTTGGTCTATCGCTGCGAGGGAAGCGACCGTGCCGGCGAGGCCGACCAGTGTCGCCGCCGTCCCGAAACCCGGGTGGACGGCGGACGCTTCCTTCAGCACCCCCGACACGTGTCGCCGCGCCGCGGCGATGCTCGGTACCGCCGGGGGGTCGCCGTCAAGGAAGCGCTCGCTGATGCGTACGCATCCAACGTCGAGGGAGACCACGTCGATCGGATCCCCGCCTGGCTCGTCCCCCACGGCCAGCTCCGTCGACCCGCCGCCGATGTCGGCCACCAACCACGGTGCTCCCGACGGGTCGAGCCCTGCTGTGGCACCGGCGAAGGACAGCGCGCCCTCCGTGTCTCCTCCCAGCAGTTCCGGGCGCACGCCGACCACCGCCTGGGCACGCCCGAAGAAGTCTTCGCGGTTCGCCGCGTCGCGCGCCGCCGAAGTCGCCGCGATCCGAACCGGCCCGACCCCGAAGCTGTCCATCACGGTGCGGTACTCCGACAGCACGCTGATGGTCCTGTCGATCGCGACGGGCCGGAGACGTCCCGTCTCGTCGACACCCTGACCGAGTCGTGTTATCCGCATCAGCCGTTCGACCGTGCGCCCTTCCGCGTCGGCCACGAGAAGGCGTGTGGAGTTGGTCCCGCAGTCGATCGCCGCCAGCGACTGTGGGCGCAGACGGCCGGCCACCCACCGGCCCACGGGATCATCGCCGCCGGCGAGAAACCACGCGTAATGGGCGTGTAGGCACTTCACCCCCGCGCGGGCGCCTCCGACCCCACCCGAAGGCGCCGGCCCCTCCCACCCGGGGGGGAGGAGCCGGCCGCGCTCCGCGGCGTAGCGAGCGTGAGACCTCGCGATCTCCTCTGCGTCCACGGCGGCTTCCGCCTCTCGGACACCGCCACCCGCCTCGAGGCGGTCCACCGCCAGGCGCTCCTCCCGGCCGACCAACCAGTACAGCGTCGGCATCGGCGTCCCGTCGACGAGCAGGGGGTCATTGCGGATGACGACCGGGTCGCCGCCCGCGTCGCGCACGGCTACTTCGAACGGCCCTCTTGGCTCCCTGCCCAGAAGCTCGGCTACACGCCGGCGGTCGGCTTCTCCCGCTTGGCTCAGGACGCCGCCTACGACCCGGCTATCGCGAGCCGCGCCCGCGTCCGGGCGCGCCGCCTCGACATCACCACGAAGATGATCACCACCACCCCCGCCAAAGGCAGAAGGCGCTTGAGCGTCGATCTTCCCGCCACTGCGAGCAGGTCCACGGGTTGCGCTTCCGGGCCGTCGATCCGCCTTGGGCCGGACTCCACTGCTTCAGCCGCCCCGCCGACGGCGGCCGCCTCCGAAAGGCCGCTCGCCGCGGCCGCCGCGCTCAGCGGGCCCGGCTCGGGCTGGCCGTCCTCTTCCGCCCCGCCTGCCGCCGGAGCTTCGGACTCCGCCGGCGCCTGGCGTCCCGACGCGGCGAGGTCGGCCTCGAGGGCGTCGACGAACTGGCCAAGCAGCTTGGCGCTCACTTCCGCCATCACGCCGCGGCCGAACTGGGCGACCTTCCCCGTCACGGTCAGGTCCGTGACGACGGTGACCTGGGTTGTGTCCCCGGCCGGCTCCATCGTCGCCGTGATGGTGGCGCTGGCGTTGCCCTGACCCCTGGTGTCGCGACCTGACGCGGAGAGCACCACCTTGCCGGCGGCCTCGTCGCGCTCCACGAACTTGGCGGTTCCCTTGTACTGGGCCGTGATCGGGCCGACCTTGACCTTGACGACTCCCCGGTACTCGTCGCCCTCTACCTCCTGAAGCTGCGCTCCTGGAAGCAGCGGCGCGATCCGCTCGACGTCGGTAAGGACCTTCCACGCTTGCGGGACCGAGATCCCGACGCGAAAGTCGTTCTTCAACTCCATCTAACTAGATCCTCTCGGGTGTCGATGTCGGTTGGATCGCCCTCGCAGGGCACTTCCTCCACCAGTTCGGGCCGGCGCCGGACGACCGATCGGGCGCCCTCGTCGCCGGCGGTCGGCAGCAGATCCCAGACCGCCGCCGACAACCTCACCGGGTTGCGGCGCTGCCCATCGTAGGTGGCAACGGCGATCGACGCCTCACTGGACGCCACGGCCTCCCACGCGGACGGGGGGATCGACGGTTGATCCGCGAGTCCGACGACCACAGCGTCGAGGCCGGCCCTCCGAGCGGCCTCGATCGCGACCTGCAGGGATGTCGCCTGGCCCTCCTCCCAGCGGGAGTTGTGCAGGACGGACACACCCTCTGGGACCACGCCCGACAGGTCCGCGGCACCGTCCACCACCCACACCGGGCCGACGGCCGCCGAGACGGCTGCCTCTATCGCCCAGACGACGAGCGGCCGGCCCCTCCAGGGCACGAGCAGCTTGTGCGGGCCCTCACCGCCACGGGCGAAGCGCACTCCTGCGCCGGCCGCGAGCACCACCGCCGCGCAGCCGCTCAGGAGTCCCCCCGTGGCGCCTGCGGGTGGATCGGACCTTCGCGATCGCGAAGCGACGGAGCGACCTTGCGGGTGCGCATGGCGATGATCTCCGCGCAGATCGCGACTGCGGTCTCCTCCGGTGTCCGCGCTCCGATGTCGAGCCCGATCGGGCCCATGACCCTCGCGAGTCCCGCGTCGTCGACGCCGGCCTCGCGCAGGCGCTCTATCCGTTCGAGGGTCGTGCGCCGCGAACCCATCGCCCCCAGGTACCCGGCTTTGGTGCGCAGCGCCGAGGTGATCGCGGGGACGTCGAACTTCGGGTCGTGGGTCAGCACGCAGACCGCGTCGCGCTCACCGAGCGTCTCTCCGACTTCGCCAAGGTGCTTGTCCGGCCACGCGACGACTACCTCGTCGGCCATAGGGAACCTGGCCCTGGTCGCGAACACCGGTCGTGCGTCGCACACCGTGACCCGGTATCCGAGGACCTTGGCGATCTTCGCTAGGGCGGCGGTGAAGTCGACCGCCCCGAAGATGATCATCTTGGGTGGCGGCGCGAACGACTCGATGAAGACCGAGACGTCCCTCGCGCGTGCTTCTCCGTGGCGCCCGTAGTGACGGGTCGCGGTGAGACCGGCCGCGAGCTCGCCGGCGGCGTCGCGGGCAACGACGCGGTCGAGGTCCGGATCGCCCAACGACCCCAGGACCTCGTTGTCCGTGCCGGGGAGCATGAGGAGCTTCCCTCCGAGGAGCTCCCTCGGGCCTTCGATCACCTCCGCGAGCGCGGCAGGGCGCTCGTCGCGCAGTGCTCGTGCGAGCTCGCCGAACAGCTCGCTCACCCGCTCACCAGTCCAGCGGCTCTACGAATACCCGGATGGTCCCCCCGCAGGTCAAGCCGACAGCGAACGCCTCGTCGTCGGAGTACCCGAACGTGCACAGCTTCGGGGTGCCGTCGCCGGCGAGCACCTCGAGCGCCTCGGCCACGACCGCCCCCTCGACGCAGCCGCCCGAGACGGAGCCGGCCACCTCACCGGCGTCCGACACGACCATGGTCGCACCGGGCAGACGCGGTCCTGAGCCTTCGAGGCCCACCACCCTGGCGAGCGCCACACGCTTGCCCTCCGACTGCCATCTCTCGATGTCGCTGAGCACTTCTTTCACACGGGCTCCTTCTGCCGACGGCCTGAGGAGATCACACGCGCCAGGTCTTCCAACGAGGCGACAGCGTGACCCTCCACGAACTGATCAACATACGGCAGTGCGGCGGCCATTCCGCGGGCCAGCGGCTCGTACCCGGGGGAGGCCTTCAGCGGGTTCACCCAGATCACGCGGCGGGCGACCCGGGA
Organism: Acidimicrobiales bacterium; assembly: GCA_035533095.1. Classification (NCBI taxonomy): domain Bacteria; kingdom Bacillati; phylum Actinomycetota; class Acidimicrobiia; order Acidimicrobiales; species Acidimicrobiales bacterium. Next base: position 58,955 of record DATLUM010000050.1, read on the forward strand.
GAGCCTGGCCATCTCGGCGGCGACCACCTCCGGGTCCCCTCGGTCCCAGCCGTCCGAGCAGATCACGACTATTGCGCCGCGGGCCATTCCTCGCACGCCCCAGCGGTCGTTGAACTGCCGGATGCTCGCGCCGAGCCGGGTGCCGCCCGACCAGTCCTCGACAGCGCCGGCGACGGCGTCCAGGGCCGCGTCCGGGTCCCGCCGCCGGAGCTCCTTCGTGATCCGCGTGAGTCTCGTGCCGGCCGCGAAGACCTCGACGCCGCCCACCCGCCGCGATGCCAACGCGGCATGGGCGAACAGGGCGAGCCCGCGGGCATAGGGGTCCATGCTGCCCGAGACGTCTAGCAGGAACACCAGCCTGCGCGGCCGGGACCCCGGCACCTTCCAGGCCCGGTCTATCGGGGCGCCGCCGCGGCGCATGTTCCGGCGCATCGTCGCCCGGAGATCAGGGCTTCCCCCGGTCCGGCGCCGCGACGGGCGCCGGCGGCGGGTCGGCCGTTCCTCGGCCGAGACTCGCAGGGCGGATATGAGCCGCCGCGCCTGCGCCCACTCGTCGGCTGTCAGCGCCGACAGGTCCCGCCGGCGAAGGATCTCGACGACCGAGTATCTGACCGCCTGGATCTCTTCGGCGCCGGCGTCCTCCGGCGCGTCGCCGGTCTCGGGTTCCCCGTCGTCGGTGGCGAGGACAACGGGGACCGCTTCGGTGACCAGCGGTGACAGTTCGACTGGTCTGTCCTCCCAGTACGCGGCGAAGACCCGGTCGAACACCGCCAGGTCCTCCTGCCTGTACACGAGGGTCGCCCGCGCGGCCCAGTACACCCGCTGGCGGTCAGCGAGGCCAACCTCTGCCAGAGCGCGGGCGAACAGAACGACCGAACCGGTCGGGACCGCCAGGCCGGCCCCGCGCAGCGCCGAGGCGAAACCCGTGACGATCCGGTCGGCGTCCGCCATGTCAGCTCCCGCGCAGCAAGGCGGAACGCACCAGTTCCGCGACTCCGACCGCCCTGACCCGTTCCTGGTCCTCCTGGTACTTGAGTACCGTCCCGAGGGTGAGGTCCAGGGTGTGCTCGTCGATCTCGCTCCGGCCCAACGACGCCAGCGCGGCCGCCCAGTCGATCGACTCGGCCACCCCCGGCGGCTTGTAGAGGTGCATCTCCCTCAGCGACTCGACCAGCGCGGCCACCTGCCTCGCCAGGCGAGGCACAGCTTCGGGCGCCCGCAAGCGGACGATCGCCACCTCCCGCTCGAAGTCCGGGTGCTCGACCCAGTGGTATAGGCACCGGCGCTTCAGGGCGTCGTGGACGTCCCTCGTCCGGTTGGAGGTGATGATCACGAGGGGAGGGTCGAGCGCCTTGAACGTCCCCAGCTCGGGGACGGTAACCGCGTACTCCGAGAGGAACTCGAGCAGGAAGGCCTCGAACTCGTCGTCTGAGCGGTCCACCTCGTCGATCAGGAGGACCGGCGGCACCGGGGCTGTGTGGTCGATCGCGCGCAAGAGCGGCCGACGTACCAGGAAACGCTCCGAGTAGACGTCGTCCTCGCTCGCAGACACCCCTCCCGCCTCTGCTGCACGCAGGTGGAGCAGTTGGCGCGCGTAGTCCCACTCGTAGACGGCCTGCGCCACGTCGATGCCCTCGTAGCACTGAAGGCGCAGCAGCTCGCCGCCGGTCCAGGCGGCCAGCACCTTCGCGACCTCGGTCTTGCCGACGCCAGCGTCGCCTTCGAGAAGCAGAGGTCTGTGCAACACCATCGCCAGAAAGATGGATGTCGCGAGTCCCTCATCGGCGAGGTAGCCGTGCGCGGCAAGAGCCGCGGCGACGTCGTCGACGCTCAAAGGGGTTAGCCGGTCGGGGCCTGTCACGCCCCCAGGCTAGGCAGCGCCGGCCTCTTCCAGGGCCCTGCGCACGAGAACCTGGGCCAAGTGACGCCTGTACTCGGCGCTGGCGTTGAGGTCCTCGGGCGGCTCCAGGCCGTCCGCCGCGTGAGCCGCGGCCTCCGAAGGCGTCGCTCCCGACGCCAGCGCGGACTCGACAGCGCCGGCTCGGATGGGTGTGGCTCCCATGTTGATCAGGCCGATACCGGGATTCGCTCCCGTCACCGCGGCGACCCCGACGATCGCCCAGTCCTGCGCGCGGCGGTTGAACTTCTGAAAGGACCAACCGGCCCCCGTCGCCTTCGGGACATTGATCTCGACGAGCATCTCGTCGGGTTCGAGGGCCGTCTCGAGGAAGCCCCTGAAGAAATCCGAGGCCTCGATCTGGCGCTTGCCGCTGGGCCCTTCGACCATGAACGTCGCGCCCAGCGCCAGGCACGCCGCCGGCAGGTCGGAGGCGGGATCGCCGTGCGCTATCGAACCACCGATCGTCCCGCGGTGGCGGACCTGCGGGTCGCCGATCTGCCCTGCGACGTGAGCGAGCAGGGGCGTATGGGATATCAGGACGTCGTTGATCTGCAGATCTCGGTGCCTGGTCAGGGCGCCCACCGCGACACGGTCGCCTTCCTCCCGCACGTAGGACAGGTCGGTCAACCTGCCGATGTCGACGAGAACGGACGGGGCGGCTAGACGGAGCTTCATGAGCGGCAGCAGTGAGTGGCCGCCCGCGAGCAGCTTCGCCTCCTCGCCGCCGTCGGTCAGCAGCTGGAGGGCCTCGCCGAGCGAGGAAGCCCTGCGGTACTCGAATGCCGCGGGGATCACTTGGCTGCCCCCTGACCGGAGGCGGCGAGAACGGCCTCGACGATGTTGTGGTAGCCGGTGCACCGGCAGAGGTTGCCCTCGAGCCCCTCGCGCACCTCGCGCTCGGTCGGGTGAGGGATCTCCTCCAGCAACGACACGGCCGCCATGACCATCCCCGGAGTGCAGTACCCGCACTGCAGCGCGTGGTGCTCACGGAACGCCTCTTGCATCGGGTGCATCTTGTCGCCGGTGGCCAGCCCCTCGATGGTGGTGATGTCGGTCCCGTCGGCCTGCACCGCCAGCATCGTGCACGACTTGACCGATTCGCCGTTCACGAGAACAGTGCACGCCCCGCATGAGGAAGTGTCGCAACCGATGTTGGTGCCGGTGAGTCCCACCACGTCGCGCAGGTAGTGGACCAGCAGGGTCCGCGGCTCGACGTCATGGTCGCGTGCCTCTCCGTTGACACGAACTGAGATCTTCATACCCTCCCCTTAACGGTGGTGAGAGGCCCCGTGACGCGGATGGCCGGGCCCGCGACCTGAAACTAGCCGTTCCCGTGACCGCCCGCGTGACCGCCCGCCGGGGGGACGGTGGTGGTGGCTTCGGGGAGGAGGATCCCGAACGCCTTCTCGCCTGGCATCACCAGCCCGTACTGCTGCCGGGCGACCTGCTCTATGTAGGCGGTGTTGTGCAGTTGGTTGACACGGTTGGTCAGCGCGGCGTTCTCCTGGGCGAGCACCGACGCTCTCCGCTGGGCAGCGGACATGGCCCGGGACTGCTCCAGCCAGGTACGCCCGGGAAGGAGGAACAAGAAGAGAATGCCCCCGGCGACGACGGCGACGAGCAGCGCCCGCACCGCGGTCCTCATAGCGGTGCGAAGGCCTTGCGGCCCGGGTATCGCGCGACGTCACCGAGGCCGCCCTCGATGCGCAGCAGCTGGTTGTACTTGGCGACCCTGTCGGAGCGCGCGGGCGCGCCGGTCTTGATCTGCCCGCACCCCGTCGCGACGGCGAGATCGGCGATGGTGGTGTCCTCGGTCTCACCGGAACGGTGCGATATCACAGCCGCGTAGGACGCACGTGCGGCGACTGCCATCGTGTCGAGTGTCTCCGAGAGAGTGCCGATCTGGTTCACCTTCACGAGGATCGCGTTCGCGACTCCGCCGTCGATACCGCGTTGGAGCCGCTCCTCGTTGGTCACGAACAGGTCGTCGCCGACGAGTTGGATCCGCTCACCGAGCATCTCGGTCAAAGCGGACCAGCCGTCCCAGTCGTCCTCCGACATCCCGTCCTCGATCGAGATGATGGGGTACCGGTCCGCGAGCTGAGCGAGGTAGCCGGCGAATTCGGGCGCCGGCAGCGAGCGGCCTTCTCCGGCCAGCACGTAGGAGCCGTCGCGGAAGAACTCAGTCGCCGCGGCGTCGACCGCGATGGCCATGTCGGAGGCGGGGGTCCTCCCGGCCTTCTCCATCGCTTCGACGAGGATTCTCACTGCTTCCTCGTTGGACGGGAGGTTCGGTGCAAACCCGCCCTCGTCGCCGATCGCCGTGGACAATCCCCGCTCGTGCAGGAGGGCTTTCAGTCCGTGGTAGGTCTCTGCGCACCACCGCAGGGCTTCGGAAAAAGACGCCGCCCCGACGGGGACGATCATGAACTCCTGGAGGTCGACGTTGTTGTCGGCGTGGGCCCCGCCGTTGATGACGTTCATCATCGGAACCGGCAGCACGTGCGCTCCGGCCCCGCCGATGTAACGGTAGAGAGGCAAGCCGACCTCGTCGGCGGCGGCGTGCGCGACTGCCAAGGACACGCCCAGCAGCGCGTTCGCTCCGAGCCGCCCCTTGTTGGCGGTGCCGTCGAGGTCGATCAGCGCGCTGTCGAGACCGCGCTGGTCGAGCGCCTCGAGACCGATGACGCTGTCGGCGATCTCGCCGTTGACGTTGGCCACGGCACGGCCGACACCCTTGCCGAGGTAGCGCTCGCCGCCGTCACGGAGCTCCACGGCTTCGTGGGTGCCGGTCGAGGCGCCCGACGGCACGGCCGCGCGCCCGACCGCGCCGGACTGCAGCAGGACCTCCACCTCGACGGTGGGGTTCCCGCGGGAGTCGAGGATTTCCCTCCCGACCAGCTGTTCGATCTCGCTCATGATGCAGATGTGACTCCTGTTGCTGGTGTGAGAACTGTATTACTTCGGCGCGCGGCCGGAGCGTCACTCCCCGAGATCGGGCCCCTGCCAGGACTTGACCTCGTCCCAGAGCTCGTCGGTCACCGGCACCCCGCGCCGCTCCGCCAGGGCCTCGACCGCTGTGAAACGCCGGCGGAATTTCGCCGACGCGTCCCTCAGCGCTGCCTCCGGGTCGATGCCGAGATGGCGGGCGACGTTGACAACCGAGAACAGCACATCGCCCAGCTCGTCGTTGACGTCGTGCCGGGACGAGGAGGAGGATGCGATCGCCTGCTCCAGCTCTGCGAGCTCCTCGCGGATCTTGGGCCACGCGCCGGCTGCGTCTTTCCAGTCGAAACCTACCGATGCGGCCTTCGACTGGAGCTTGAACGCGTACAGCAACGACGGAAGGTTCCCCGGAACCCCCTCCATCACGCTCGAGCGACCCTTCTGGGACTTCTTCATCTCCTCCCAGTTGGGCATCGGGGACCCCGCTGGGCCGAACACGTGCGGGTGGCGCTCGACCAGCTTGTCGTGCACTCCCCTGGCAACGTCCGCGAGCGTGAACTCGCCCTGCTCCGCTGCGAGAATCGCGTGGAACGCGATCTGGAACAGCAGGTCGCCCAGCTCCTCCTCCAGATGCGCGTACCCCGACGGGCTGCCGAGCTCGTCGATGGCCTCCAGCACCTCGTAGGTCTCCTCCAGCAGGTGCCGTGTCAGCGACTGGTGCGTCTGGCGCATGTCCCACGGGCAGCGGGCACGCAGCGTGCGCACCAGTTCCTCGAAGCGGACCAGCTCCGACGCCACGGGCTCGGCGAGGCCCGGCACCCACACGCAGGTCAGGTGGTCCGGCCGAACCTCTCGGTCGAGGTCGTCCCAGGAAACCTCGAACACGAGCTCGTCCGGCAGGCCCAAACGCTGCATCACCACTACCGGCGGACCGGCCTCGGTTGCGAGCTTGATATCCGACAGGACCGCGACGCTGTCGCACTGGCCGACCAGCATCGGGCCCGTCGCGCCCGCCGCCTCGGTGCGGAACCGGTGCCCGTCCACGAGGCGCACGCCGGCGTCCATCGGATCTACCCCGAGCCGTTCCCACGCCAGGTCCACGAACGACAGGCTCGGTATGACCTCGACCTCCACCTCTCGCTGCGCCCGCAGCAGGACCACCGACTGCTCGGCGACCAGAGGAGACCCGGGGACCGCGTACAGGACGTCGCCCGTCCGCGCTTCGCTGGTCAAGCGCTCGACGATCCCGCCGTAGACCTCTTCCATCGTCTGCGCGCTCTCGTAGAGGTCGTCGAATGTCTCCGCTGGCAGCGCAAGGTGCGCGCTGGGATGGCGCACAGTGCGAAGGAAGCGCTTCGGGATCGACGCGATGGCGGCCGTTGCGCCGGCACTCACGTGCCGGGGGTCACCCGGGCCGAGTCCTACGACGACGACCCGGCCCGCTTTCACGTCGAGGAGCCCGGTGTCCTTGGTGGCGCGACCTGCTTGCCCTTCCAGGTGCCGTAGGCCGGGTTCACCTTCACGCGGGCGTGTGCGAGAAGCGCGTCGACACTGCCGTTGGGGATGCCCTCGGCGTCGATGAATGCCACCGAGATCGTCCGCCGCAGTTCGGGGGTGAGGCCGATGATGTCGCGGCCGGTCACCTCTACGACCAGGTACCCGTACGGGGTCTTCACCGGCTGCGAGACGTGGCCCGTAGCCAACGCCATGATGGTGGATCTCAGGCCGGAGGGTTGCCTCTCGAGGTCCACCTGGCTGTAGCAGACCGGTGTCCCGCCGAGATGGTTTCCGGAGCTCAGCTTCTTCGCCGCGTCGAGGCTGAAGACGGCCGTCTGCAGCACACACACCCTCGAGAACCAGTACTGCTTGTACTGCTGGTAGATCTGGCTGATCGTCTGCGACAGTTCCGCGAGCGGCGGCGTGATGAGAGCGTCCTCGGCAAGGCGGTTCACCAGCGTGTCCCGGAAGGACGGCAGGAAGCTGGTCCAGCCGATCTGGCTGATCTCGCTCACGGCGCGCGCCGCCTGGAGGCCGGCCCGGCTGACGTGACGGCCGGTCGCGTGGAGGCGCTGGTGCACCACGCTGGAGCTGATCATGTCGGTGAGGATGCTGGAGACCCACCCGCTGTTGTACGTGCCCGGAGCATCGCCGACAACGAACACGCAAGCGGGGGGATCTTGCTGACACTGGGCCGACTGCCGGCTACTGGCATCGAACGCGGACACGTACTGGCGGTTGCCGGCCCACGCCCGCAGTTCGGCGCTGACAGCGGTCTGCTTGATCACCTGGGAGTTGACGCTCGCCGCGTACGGAGAGACATCACAGGCGGACGCGGTCACGGAGATGGCCAGCAGAACTGCGGCCACGGGAATTAAACGGTTGGTGGCTTTCACGGCGCCGCAGATGCTACCGGTGGCGCCAGCTGGGCTAGCAAGGCGGCGATGTCGCCGGCCGGGTCCGAACCACGCGGCAACGGCAGTACGAGCTGCCCCGAGTCCTCCTTGAAGACCGCCTTGGGCGCGATTCTCGACAGCCGGACCCGTTGGCTCGCCTTGAGCGAGAGCGGCGACAACCGCGCCGTGTACCCCCCGCCGGAGAGGCCCACTCCTCCGCTCACGACCGCGACCTCCTTGACCCCGAGCCGGGCGCACTCGGCCCTTAGGTGGCCTATCCGCATGAGCGCCTTGGCCGGCTCGGGAAGCGGGCCGTAGCGGTCCAGCCACTCCGATTCGATGTCGTCGACCTCTTCGTGGCTGCTCACCGTCGCGAGCCTCCGGTAGGCCTCGAGGCGGAGATCCTCACGCGCCACGTAGTCGACCGGAAGGTTGGCCGTGACGGGAAGGTCGAGCTTGATCTCTGCCGGCTCTCGAGGCTCCTCGCCTTTCAGTTCGGCTACAGCCTCCTGGACCATCTGCACGTAGAGGTCGTAGCCGACCGCCGCTATGTGCCCCGACTGGTCGCCTCCGAGGAGATTGCCGGCGCCGCGGATCTCGAGGTCGCGCATCGCGATCTTGAAACCTGAACCGAGCTCCGTGTGCTCGCCGATGGTCCGCAGCCGCTCGTATGCCTCTTCGGACAGCACCTGGTCCGGGGGGAACAGCAGGTACGCGTAAGCCCGCTGCCCAGCGCGCCCTACCCGCCCGCGCAGCTGGTGGAGCTGGCCGAGGCCGAGGCGGTCCGCCCGGTCGACCACGAGCGTGTTGACCGTGGGCATGTCGATCCCCGACTCGATGATCGTCGTGCACACCAGCACGTCGTACTCGCCCTCCCAGAAGTCGAGCATGACCTTCTCCAGCGCACCCTCGTCCATCTGCCCGTGGGCGACGACGACGCGGGCCTCGGGAACCAGCGCTCGGATCTCCGCGGCGACCTTCTCGATGTCCGCCACGCGGTTGTGAACGTAGAAGACCTGGCCCTCCCTCAACAGCTCCCGGCGGATCGCCTCGGAGACAGCGCTGTCGTCGTACTCGCCTACGTAGGTCAGGATCGGCTGCCGGTCCGCCGGCGGCGTGTGCAACAAGGTCAGGTCGCGTATCCCGGTGAGGCTCATCTCGAGCGTCCTGGGGATGGGGGTAGCGGTGAGGGTGAGCACGTCGACGTCCGTGCGCAGCTTCTTGATCGCTTCCTTGTGGGACACCCCGAAGCGCTGCTCCTCGTCGACGACCAGCAATCCGAGGTCTTTGAACGACACCTCGGAGGACAGGAGCTTGTGGGTCCCGATCACCACGTCGATGGATCCGTCGGCAAGCCCGTCCTCGACCTGTCTCGCCTGCGCGGGTGTGAGGAACCGCGACAGCATCTCCACCCGGACGGGGTATCCCGAGAACCGGTCGGAGAAGGTCTGGAAGTGCTGCGACGCGAGCAACGTGGTGGGCACCAGAACGGCCACCTGCTTGCCGTCCTGGACGGCCTTGAAGGCTGCCCGGATCGCAACCTCGGTCTTGCCGAACCCGACGTCCCCGCACACCAGCCGGTCCATCGGGGCCGGCACCTCCATGTCGGCCTTCACGTCGTCGATGGCCTTTTGCTGGTCGGGGGTTTCGTTGTAGGGGAATGCAGATTCCATCTCCGCCTGCCACGGCGTGTCGGGCGAGAAGGCGTGGCCGGGCTGGTTGACGCGCTTTTGGTAGAGCACGACCAACTCCTGCGCGATCTCGCGGACGGCGGAGCGGACGCGGGACTTGGCGCGCTGCCAGTCGGCACCGTTGAGACGGTTGAGCGCCGGCGACTCGCCTCCCGTGTAGGGGCGCAGGAGGTCCACCTGGTCCGACGGAACGTAGAGCTTGTCCCCCCCCTTGTATTCGAGCAGCAGGTAGTCGCGCTCGACCCCCCCGATCGACCGGCGGACCATCCCGCCAAAACGACCCACGCCGTGCTGGTAGTGCACCACGTATGAACCCGCGTTGATGTCGTCGAAGTAGGTCTCCGCGTTGCGCGCCCGCGGCCGCGGCCTGCGGTGGGCGCGCCGCCGCCCGGTGAGGTCTCCCTCGGCAAGCACGGCCAGGCGCATCGCCGGGTACATGAAGCCCCTTTCGAGGGGTTGCACCACGACCCGCGCACCGGGCGACACCAGCGACTCCGCAAAACCAGTCGCGCCATTGGCCGTTTCGGCGACAGGGGCCGTGATGCCGTGGTCGGCCAGCAGAGCGGAAAGGCGCGAGGCGCTGCCCACTCCGTCGGCGCAGACAACGATCCGGTAGTCCGCGTCGCGCAGACCTCTCAGCTGCGACACCAGCCGGTCCCCCCCCATGGCTACCGGGTCCCAGCCGGTCGCCGCTACGACCTCGGTCCCGGGGTTCTCCGGGGCGGTCGTCAACGTCCAGACCGCCGCGTCGGTGCCGGTTAGCAGCCGGTCGAAGGCAAGGTGAAGCCGCGGGAACGCCTCGCCGTCAGCCCCCCAGGTCTGGGCGAGCGTCCCGGCCAGCGCCGCTTCCTCGTCGAGCAGCTCCGCGGCCCGGTCGCGCATTCTCCTGGGGTCAACCAGTACGACCAGCGACCCCCGCGGGAGCAGGTCGACGAGCAGGTGCTCGTCGGAGGCCAGCCACGGCAGCCACGATTCCATGCCGTCGAAGACGAGACCTTCCGCTATCCGCTCCCACTGCTGGCGCCCCCAAGGGGCTTCGCCGACCAGAGCGGCTGCACGCTCTCTGACCTCCTCGGTGGGGCGTAGTTCCCGGCATCCGAAGAACTCGGCGTGGCCGATCTCCGAGGTCGACCGCTGGTCCCCGACGGAGAACTCGCCCAGCCTGTCGACTTCGTCGCCCCACAGATCGACCCTCACGGGAACGTCGGCGGTGGAGCCGAACACGTCGACGATGGACCCCCTCACAGCCACCTCGCCTCGGTGCTCGACCTGGTACTCCCGGCGGTAGCCGATGGACACCAGACGTTCGACCAGGTCCTGCGGGTCGACCTGGTCCCCCTTCGAGACTGTTACCGGAGCCGAGTCCTCGACGTGGGGCCCGAGGCGCTGCAGGAGGGACCGCGCCGGCGCGATGACCACCTTCGGCAAGAGCGTCGGGTCAGACCCACCCTGGTGCAGCCGCCACATGCAGCGCAGCCTCCGACCCATGGTCTCCACACTCGGGCTGACCCGTTCGAACGGCAGCGTTTCCCAAGCGGGGCAGAGGTCGACCTGTTCGGGCCCGAGGAAGGCTCCGAGGTCATGGGCAAGCCGCTCGGCCTCGGCGTTGGTCGCGACCGCCACCAGGGTCGGGCGGCGGCCTGACGCCTCGGCGATGCCGGCCAGCGCGAACGCCCGGGCCGGTTCGGGTACTGCCACGACAGCGTTGCGCAGATCGCGCAGCCCCTGGAAGACAGGATCCGACCGCAGCAGCGGCAGCAGTGGTGAGAGGGTCGCCGTGTTCGTTTCGACCGCTGCGGGGGGAGCTTCCACCTCAGCCATTGAACCGGTTCTGGGCGGCGGAGACGCCGTGTTCGAGGATGCACTCCACGGCGTCCGCAGCGACCTCGATGCTCACGTCGAGCTCCGTCCTGTCCCGCCTCGAAGGCGCCTTGAGAACGTGCTCGGCACCCTGCTCCTTGCCGCCGGGCGGTTTGCCGATCCCGATTCGGACGCGCGTGAACTCGTCGGTGTGCAGGTGAGCCTTGATCGAACGCAGCCCGTTGTGGCCCGCCAGACCGCCACCCGCTTTGACCCGAACCGTTCCAAGCGGAAGGTCGAGCTCGTCGTGAATCACGACCAGACGCGACATGTCCTCGATACCGAAGCGACGGACAAGGCGCACGACCGATCTGCCGGAGTCGTTCATGTACGTCTGCGGGAACGCCAGCGCGAGACGCCGGCCGTCCACGCGCACCTCGGCGACGAGAGCTTGCTCCTTCGAGCGCTTCAGGTGCTCGCCGCAGCGGGACGCGAGCAGCTCCACTGCGTCGGCGCCTGCGTTGTGCCTCGTGCGCGAGTACTCCGCGCCGGGGTTGCCGAGGCCGACCGCGAGCAGGTCAGAAGGCGTGCCCGACCGGGAGCGGCCGAGCAGCTATCCCTCCTCCGACTCTCGGCCGGCGGCACCCTCCGGCTCGGCACCGCCCTCGCCTGCAGCAGAGGCGGCCTCGGCTCCCTCGGCCTCGGCCTCGCCTTCCGGAGCCACTTCCTCCATGGCGCGCGTGACGATCCCCATGGCGACGACCTCGTCGGGGCCCACGTCGGTGCTCACACCGCGGGGGAGCGAGATGTCGCCCACCCTGATGCCTTCGCCCACCGTCAGGCCGCTGATGTCCACCTCTATGTGACCCGGGATGAGGCCGGGGGTGGCACGCACGGTCAGTGCCGTCAGCTGCTGCTCGATGATGCCCTTTTCCTGCTCCACGGCTTTCGCCTCGCCGACGAGGACGATCGGCACGTCGGCCAAGATCACCTCATCCCTGCGAACCACCTGGAAGTCGATGTGGACGACGGTGTGGCGGACCGGGTGACGTTGGAGGGAACGGGCGACCGCTAGCTCCGTGTCGGATCCGATCTTCAACGACAGAAGCTGGTTGAGACCGGCCTCGCCCGACAGGGCATGGCGCAGTTCCCGGGCGTCGACCGACACCGACCTCGCCTCCAGCCCGTGCCCGTAGACGACGGCGGGTATGCGCCCGGAGGCTCTCAGCCGGCGTGACGCTGCGGAACCGGTGGTACGACCGGACTCGGCTACCAGGGTGTACTCAGCCATCGACTAGCGCTCCTGCCAGTGGTGTTTCAGGCCGACGGGCGTCGGACCGGGGGACCGGGAGATTCTAGCCGGGACCTGACGACACGGTCGGGCGTGGGGCAGGGGCCCCACGCTCCGAAGGAGACCGGGGTTGGGGCCCCGGCCGGGACCTGACGACTAGGTCTGGTTCTCGCCGCCGAAGATCTCCGACACCGACCCGTCGCCGAAGACCGCCGCGATGGCGTCGGCGAACACACCGGCTACGGAGACCACCTCGATCTTGTCTATCTGCTTCTCGGGCGGCAGCGGGAGCGTGTCGGTCACCACGACGCGGAAAATGTCGGAGTTCTTGAGACGATCGCTCGCCGGGTCCGACAGCACGGCGTGGGTGGCCATGGCCCACACCTCTGTCGCCCCCTTCTTGAGGAGGATCTCGGCGGCCGCGCAGATCGTGCCGGCGGTGTCGATCATGTCGTCGATGAGCACGCACATCCTCCCCTCGACGTCTCCCATAACGTCGAGGGCTTCCACCTGGTTGACAGTGTCTTTGGCGCGCCTCTTGTACACCGACGCAACGTCCACCTGCTCGCCGGCGTGGCGGGCCGCCTGCTCGGCGACCTTCGTCCTGCCGGTGTCGGGCGCGACCATTACGAAGTCCCCGTTGGGGGCGTTGTGGCGGAGGTAGTCGGTGAGCAGCGGCACGGCGGTCAGGTGGTCGACCGGACCGTTGAAGAAACCCTGGATCTGGCCGGAGTGAAGGTCGACCGACATGATGCGGTCGGCGCCGGAGGTGATGAAGAAGTCGGTCACCATCCGCGCCGTGATCGGCTCACGTCCCTTGGACTTCCGGTCCTGGCGTGAGTAGCCATAGTAAGGGCACACGGCGGTGATCCGTTTGGCCGAAGCGCGCTTGGCTGCGTCGATCATGATCCACTGCTCGAGAAGCGAGTCGTTGACCGACCGTCCAGGGGTGCGCCCGTGCGACTGGATGATGAACACGTCGGCACCCCGGACCGACGCCTGGAAGCGCGGCCTGATCTCGCCGTTCGCGAAGTCGACCAGGTTGGGCTCTCCGAGCGACACGCCGAGGTTCGAGGCGATCTCCTCGGCCAGGGCGGGGTGGGTGCGGCCCGATAGGACGTGGAGCTTCCTCGTCGGCACCAACTCCATCGGCGCGGAGCCCTCTTCCGCCTGATCTGGTCCGGTCATCGTGTCACCGCTCTTGTTGTCCCTTCAGGTCGCATCTGGCGCCCCTCCAGTGAAGCACGGACCGGTGGAAGTGCCGGGGGCAATCGTCGTGCCCGGCGGCAGGTAGGCCCATGGGCCGACGTGCGCGTCGGCGCCGATCTCGCAGTTGCGCCCGATGGTCGCGGTCACCACCGCCCGCTCGCCCACCGCGCAATCCGCCAGCTGGGTGTTAGGCCCGAGCTCCGCCCCGCCCGCGACCTTTGTGCCGCCCTGAAGGTGGGTCCCCGGATACAGGACCACGTCTGCCGACAGCTCCACGGTCGTGTCGACGTAGGTGGCCTCCGGGTCGACCATCGTGACGCCGCGGCGCATCCATCTCTCGTTGATCCGGTCCCGTAGCTCGGCCTCAGCGACCGCGAGCTGGTGGCGGTCGTTGACTCCGGCGGCCTCCATCGGGTCGTCGATGACCTCGGAGACGACCGGGTAGCCGGCGTCGTGAAGAACGGCGATCACGTCCGTCAGGTAGTACTCGCCCTGCGAGTTGTCAGGCGTCAGCCGGCGCAGCGCCGGCGCCAGGATGGACCGGCGGAAGACGTAGATCGAGGTGTTCACCTCGTCGACCTCGCGCTCTTCGTCGGACGCGTCGGCGTGCTCGACTATCCGGGCGACCAGTCCGTTGCGATCTCTCACGACCCGCCCGTAACCGGCTGGATTCGCGAGCCTGGCGGTCAGCACTGTGGCCGCGGCCTCCTCGCGGCGGTGGGTGCGTACCAGGGAAGCGACCGTCGGCGGCCGCAGCAGCGGCGTGTCGCCCGGCAGGACGACGATGTCGCCCTCGTCGTCGTCCTCGGGGAACCCAGTCAGCGCGACCAGGACGGCGTCGCCCGTACCGCGCTGCACCTGCTGCTCCACGAAGTCGAGCTTCAGGTCGGGTGGCGCCTGGTCTCCGACGGATTTGGTGACCCAGTCCGCGCCGTGCCCGACGACCACGACGGCCCTGTCGAGGTCGAGTTCCGCGAGCGCGTAGAGCACGTGCAGGACCATCGGGCGGCCGCACAGACGGTGCAGGGGCTTCGGGCGCTCGGACCGCATCCTGGTCCCTTCCCCCGCCGCCAGCACCACCGCCGACAGGGTGGCTTCGCTCGGCATGGTCATGTTCTACCAACCCTGCGCCCCCGGCGCTGCGGGGTTCTCAGAGACCGAGAAGGGAATCGAGCCCAACGGTCAGGCCCGGACGGTTGGCCACCTCCCGCACGGCGAGCAGTACGCCGGGCATAAACGACTCCCGGTCATACGAATCGTGCCTGATACTCAGAGTCTGGCCGGTGGTGCCGAGCAGCACCTCCTGGTGGGCCACGAGTCCGCGCAGGCGAACCGAATGGATGCGGATGCCCGCCGGCCCGCTGCCCCCGCGCGCTTCGGGGAGGGTGTGGACCTTCGTCGGATCGGCAGCCCACTCGCTCGACACAGCGGCCATGCGCTCCGCCGTGCGCATGGCGGTCCCCGAGGGGGCGTCGATTTTCGAGTCGTGGTGCAATTCGATGATCTCGGCGGTCTCGAACCACGGGGCGGCGATCTCGGCGAAGCGCATCATCAGCACCGCACCGATCGCGAAGTTCGGTGCGACCACGCAACCCAACCCGTCTCCGGGGAATGCCGCGCGGAGCTCGCGAAGCTCAGCGTCTCCGATGCCTGTCGTACCGATCACGACGTGGAGGCCCATCTCCGCGCAACGCTTGGCGTTCGCGACTGCTGCACCGGCCACCGTGAAGTCGACCGCGATCTCGGCCCGCGCATCCGCCAGCGCATCCAGGTCGGCCACGATCGTCGGCCCACCTGGGATCGCCGGCGTGCCGGCCGCCGCTGGGTCAACTGCAGCTACGAGCTCCATGTCGGAGGCATTGCTCACGGCAGCGCAGACGGTCGACCCCATCCGGCCGCCCGCGCCGATCACCCCGACTCGCACGCCGGCAGAGACTAGCGACTCCCAGACGGGACCCCCGCCGGTAAACATTCGCTAACGGATGTCAGGTTCGCTGAATGGACCCACGCAGGCCACCGTCGGCTGACTGCTCAACCAGCGCGAGGCGACGTCGTTGATCTGATCGACGCTGAGAGCAGCGAGGCGTGCTTCGATTTCGTCGAGCGAGAGCACGCGTCCGTGAACGAGCTGGCTGTGCCCGATCCGGCTCATGCGCGCCCCCGAGTCCTCGAGCCCGAGTGCCATGGCGCCGCGGATGTGACTTCGCGCGCTGTCCAGCTCCGCGGCCGTGATGCCCTTGCGTGCAGTGCGCTCGATCTCTTCGAGGATGAGATCCCGGACCTGGCGGAGGTTCGCTGGTGAGGTGCCCGCGTACACGGCGAGCGCACCCGCACCTTGAAAACCCAGCCGGTACGCGTAGACCGAGTACGCCAAGCCGCGTTCCTCGCGTATCGACTGGAACAGCCGGCTCGACATCCCCCCGCCGAGAACGTGCTCCACGATGCTCATCGCGTGACGTTCTTCGTCGTCGCGGTCGGGCGCCGGCAGCCCTACCGCTATGTGAGCCTGCTCGGTGATCCGGTTCATCACCTGCACGCGAGTGGACGGACGCTCGGGCTTGCGACGCTCGGGCGCCTTGCCCCCGGAGCGCCCGTCGACGCTGGACCGGATCCGGTCGACCAACTCGTCGTGATCGATCAATCCCGCAGCCGCGACGACGATGTTCGCCGGGCGGTAGTGCTCCCTGTGGAACGCCGCGATCTCCTCGCGCGACATGACGCTGATGGTCGACTCATCCCCTATGACCTCGCGTCCCAATGGGTGGTCGGGGAATAGCGCTCCGGCGAGCACGTCGTGGACGAGGTCTGCCGGCTCGTCGGCGTGCATGAGTATCTCTTCGAGTATCACCTGGCGTTCCGACTCGACTTCGTCCGACCGGAACGCCGGCGACCACATGATGTCCGATAGCAGGTCTGCCCCCATGGCCGCGTCCTCCGCGAGAACGCGCACGTAGAAGGTCGTGTACTCCTTCGTCGTGAAAGCGTTCATGTCGCCGCCCACCCGGTCGACCGCCTCCGCGATGCTCCTGGCGCTTCGTTCCTCGGTCCCCTTGAAAAGAAGGTGCTCGAGGAAGTGGGAGGCCCCGGCCTGAGCCGGGGCCTCGTCGACTGATCCCGTTCCCACCCAGAACCCGATGCTCGCGGAACGGACGTCGGGCATCCGCTCCGTGACGATGGTCAGTCCCTCCGGAAGGGACGTGGTGCGAACGGTCACGCGTGGCCGGTCAGGGCCGGCGACGGCGGGGATTGCGGCGCGGGCCGCGGTCACCGCGCTCGGCGCGGTCCCCACCGTTGTCCGCCGGTCCGAGGTCGCCGAAGGCGGCCTGAGCTTCGGCCTCCCAGGTGTCCTCGAACGAGACCTCGCCCGCGGCACCGCCGTCCGCATCCGCCGGCGCACTGCGCGCCGGTGCTTCGGCCAGGGCCGACGCCAGGGAGAGCGACACCTTGCCCTGGGGGTCGATGTCGTCGACGCGGACCTCGATCTCGTCGCCCAGATCGACGACGTCTTCGACCCTGTCGACGCGCTTTCCCTGCCCGAGCTTCGAGATGTGGACGAGGCCGTCCCGACCCGGCAGGATGTTGACGAACGCGCCGAACTTGGTGATGTTCACGACCCTGCCCGTGTACACGGCTCCGACCTCGGCCTTGGGCGGGTCGAGGATCATCTCGATGCGCCGGCGGGCCTCGGCGACAGCTCCGCCGTCCCTGGCACCGATGGTCACCGTCCCGACGATGCCGTCGTCGTCGACTGCGATGTCGGTGCCGGTCTCCTGCTGGATGGCGTTGATCACCTTGCCCTTGGGGCCGATGACCTCGCCGATCTTGTCGAGCGGGATCTCGAGGCTGATGATCTTCGGCGCCGTGTCGCGGACCTCTTCACGCGGCCCCGAGATCGCCTTGGCCATCACGTCGAGGATCTTGAGGCGCGCCTCGCGCGCCTGGCGCAATGCATCCGCGAGTACCGAAGCGGGAAGGCCGTCGATCTTCGTGTCGAGCTGGAGAGCGGTGACGAAGTCCGCCGTGCCGGCGACCTTGAAGTCCATGTCACCGAACGCGTCCTCGGCACCGAGGATGTCGGTCAGGGTGACGTACTCTTCGTCGACCTTGACGAGGCCCATGGCGATGCCGCCCACCGGAGCCTTGATGGGTACTCCGGCGTCCATCAACGACAGGCTCGACGCGCACACCGACGCCATCGAAGTGGATCCGTTGGACGAGAGAACCTCGGACACCAGTCTCAACGCGTAGGGGAACTCATCCACCGGTGGAACGACCGGCAGCAGCGCCCTCTCAGCCAGCAGCCCGTGACCGATCTCGCGCCGCTTCGGGCTTCCTACCCGGCCGGTCTCGCCGTTCGCGTACGGCGGCATGTTGTAGTGGTGCATGTACCTCTTCTTCTCGTCGACCCCGATGGTGTCGAGGAGCTGGTCCATGCGTGGCATGCCGAGAGTGGTGACGTTGAGGACCTGTGTCTCGCCGCGCTGGAAGAGGCCCGAACCGTGCGCCGTCGGAATGATCCCCACTGCAGCCGAGACGGGACGGATGTCCGACGCGCCCCGGCCGTCGATACGGACTCCGCTGCTTGCGATCCGCTGTCGCACGAGCTTCTTCGTGAGCGAGCGGACAGCGGACTTGATCTCCTTCTCGCGACCTTCGAACTCGGTCGACAACTCGGAGACGATCTCGGCCGCGACCTCGTCGGTCGCAGCCTCCCGCTCTGCCTTCGCTGTGATGGTCGTGACCTTGTCGACCCGTTCGGTCCCTACCTCTGCGACGCGCGCTGCCACGTCGTCGCCGTAGTCGACCTGCGCCTCGTAGGCGATCGGAGGGCGCGCCCCGGCTTCTGCGACGAGCCGGCGCTGCAGGTCAATGCTTTCCCGTATCCAGGTCTTGGCGGACTCGAGCCCGTCAGCGATCACCTCTTCGGTGACCTTGGGCGCCCCGGCCTGGTACATGCCCCAGGCCGCGTCGGTGCCACCGGCCTCGACCATCATGATCGCGATGTCACCGTCGGCGGCCTCGCGGCCGGCGACGACGAGCTCGAATGCCGAGGAGTCACCCTGCTGGTAGGTGGGGTGGGCGACCCACTCGCCTTCGGAGTTGTACGCGATGCGCACCGCGCCGATGGGGCCGTCGAAGGGGATCCCCGACAGCATCAATGCCGCGCTGGCGGTGTTGATAGCGAGCACGTCGTGTGGGTTCTCGAGGTCGGCGCCGAGGACGGTGATGACGACCTGGGTTTCGTTGCGGTACCCGTCGGCGAAGCTCGGGCGAAGCGGCCGGTCGATGAGCCGGGCGGTGAGGATGGCCGTGTCAGTCGGGCGCCCCTCCCTCCGGAAGAAGGATCCGGGTATCTTCCCGGCTGCGTACATCCTCTCCTCGACATCGACCGTGAGAGGGAAGAAATCGATGCCCTCGCGCACCGACGTCGCAGCGTTCGCGGTCGCGAGGACGAGAGTGTCGCCGATGCGTCCGACGACGGCTCCCTGTGACTGGTGGGCCAGCAGCCCGGTCTCGAAGCCGAGAACCTTGCCGGTGCCGGTCAGCGGTGCTGAGACCTTCGTGGATGGTTCGGTGGTTGCGGCCATTTCGGCTCGCTCCTTTCGCTCCCCAAATGGGGTTCTGGAGCGGCGGTCGGGCCAGTTCCCAGTGGGGAAGCTCCCAGGGTCCGGGAGGTTCTCGACTGGCAGCTGACCCCGTTGCCTAATTCTTGGCGTCGCCGCTCGGTGTTCTTGACGTGTCCACTCCTGCCCGGCGCGAACAAGCGGCCGCAAGGCCGCTCGTGGGCGACTACCGGCGGAGGCCGAGCCGGGCGATGAGGTCGCGGTAGCGCTCGACGTCGTTGTCCCGGACGTAGTCCAAGAGGCGGCGCCGGCGCCCGATGAGCTTCATCAGGCCCCTCCGGGTGTGGTGGTCACCCTTGTGGACCTTCAGGTGCTCCGTCAGGTGCGCTATCCGCTCGCTGAGGATGGCGACCTGGACCTCAGGAGAGCCAGTGTCGGTCTCGTGGGTACGGTAGGTCGCGATCGTTGCGGCTTTGTCTGGCATGAAGCAGGGTTTCCCTCGGGATTGGACGGTGATGGCACATCAGGCTGTATCCACTCAGGCTTGGGGTTCACTCAGGCTTGGGCGTCTCAGGCTGGCGGCGCATCCAGTGGGCGCCCGGTTACGCCGGACGCTCCTGACATGCTAGCACCCGGGACCGCTCGTGGCCGCTGAGCAGGAGCTACGTGTCGCTCCCGGCGTGGCAATCCCGTTGGACGAGTTGGGGTGGAGGTTCACCTCGGCTGGCGGCCCTGGTGGCCAGCACGTGAACACCTCCAACACGAGGGCCGAAGTTGTCTTTGACGCTGCCGGATCGCCGAGCCTGCCGGGCTGGGCAAGGGAGCGCATTGTCTCACGGCTGGGGCCGGTGGTCACGGCGGCGGCCGGCGAGCGCAGGTCGCAGGCGAGGAACAGAGAGCTCGCCTTGGAGCGCTTGGCCGAGCGCCTGGCTGCTTCGATGCGAGTGGAGAAGGCCAGACGGCCGACCCGCCCGTCGACGACCTCGCAGCGGCGCCGGGTCGAACAGAAACGCCGGCGGGGTGAGCTGAAGCGCCGGCGCGCCGGGTTCGACCCGGGGGTCGACTGAGCCTCAGGCGCCGGCCGCTGCGTCGATCTCCGCCGCGGTCGGCATACCGGTGCGCGCTCCCAAGGTCCGCACGGACAAAGACGCAGCGATGGCGGCTCGGCGCGCCGCCGTCGTGAGTGGCCGGCGGGCTGCGAGGCCGGCGGCCAGAACACCGTTGAACGTGTCTCCAGCGCCGGTCGAGTCGATCGCCTCAACGGGGTGGGAGGCGATGTGCTCGGGAGGCCGCCCGACCTCGACGACGAGCGCACCGTCTTTGCCGAGCGTGACCACCACGGAAGAGCCGGTCACTCCTGCGATCGTCATGGCGTCCTCGACGACGCCGGCACCCGGCCGCCCGACCAGCGCCGCCAGCTGTGCGCACTCCGTGCGGTTGGGGACGACGATGGGTCCGTACTCGAGCAGGTTCTCCAGCCCGTCGCGCACCGGTGCAGGGTTCAGAACGAAGGGGATACGCGCGCGGCGCGACTCGTCAGCTGCGGCCCTCACGGCTTCGAGAGGTACCTCCGTGCTCGCGAGAACGCACGCGATCGACGGGAGACTCCCGAGCGCCGCTCGCACGGCGGCACCGTCCAGAAACCCGTTCGCCCCCGGCGCGACGGCGATGATGTTCTCCCCGCCGGGCGCGACCAGGATGAGTGCGACACCGGTTGTCTCGTCTTGGGACACGGCGACGGTGCCGCAGTCGACCTCCTCGACGGTCAGGTCCTGAAGCGCGAGCCGACCGTAATCATCGTCGCCGACGGCGCCGATCAGAGAGACGGGCGTACCCGCCCGCGCGGCCGCCACCGCCGCGTTCGCCCCCTTGCCGCCGCCGAAGCGGGCCAAACGCCCTCCGAGGACCGTCTCACCCGGGGCCGGGATCTCGCCGACGGGCAGGACGAGGTCGACGTTGACCGCCCCAACGACGGCCAGTACCGGCGCGGGCGTCAACCTCCCGCGGCGGGGGCGAGCTCTGCCGCGCCCACCGAGTGCTCGCCGAACTGCTCGCTCAGGCGAGCCGCCACTCTCTTGAGCGCCTTGGCCGGGCTGGAGCTGATGTCGTCGGGGACGGTCGCGGTGGTTCCTATCAGCGCCATCACCGCGACGATGTTCCCGTCGCTGAACACCGGCGCTGCGAGGGTTCTCACACCGTGGATCTCGGGGGAGTTGATCGCGAGGCCGGACCCACGAACCGATTCGAGATCCTTGGCGAGCTGCGACGACGCGCGCAGATCCTCTTCGAGGTCCGGCACCGACGATGGGGGCAGGAACGCGCTGAACACTCGGCCTTGCGCAGAGTCGCGAGGCGACAGGCGCGCCCCGGCGCGGACACTGATGCGCACCAGGCGCTCAGTCCCGTCGTCGACCCGCACGACGACCGGCGCTTCACCGTCCCAGACGCTGAGGACCGCGGTCTCGTTGACCTCGCCGACCAGCTCCTCCATGAGCGGGCCGGCGACGGTGATGATCGGCAGGCCGGCTCTGGCGGCCGCTGCCAGGGTGAGCACCTGCGGCCCGAGGGTGTACGAAGCGGTCGCGGAGTCGTAGCGAAGGAGGTTCACCCTCCTGAGCACCATCGCGTACCGGTGCGCGGTCGCCTTGCTGACGCCGAGCCGGGCGGTGATCTCGGAGAGGGTGAGGCGGGGCCGGCCGACCGTGAAGAACCCGAGGAGCTTCGCTGCCCGCTCGACCGACTGTATGGTCGAACCGGCCTCGTCCTCGCCGGCCGCCTGGTCGGGGGCCGCCCCGTCCGCGGCCGGGGGTCCCGATGCGGTCAGTGGACGCCGAGCCACGGCTTCGAACCTAATCCGTCTCGGATGGCGAGAGAGTGATCTCTCATCTCGCGCCGACGTGGTCCCGTCGAGCCCGGCTCGTTGACACCCGCGCGTCTCGCGATGAAAGATGACATCTACCAAATCGTAACGGGGAGGGCACTTGCGCGCCACTGCTGCAGTACTGCGGGAACACGGCGGACTGCCGCAGCTCGAGGCAGTGGAGATCGGCGAGTTGAGCCCTGACGAGGTCCTGGTCGAGGTGGAGGCCGTCGGCGTCTGCCGCACCGACACCGAGTTCGGCCATTTCTGGCCGCTCCCGGCGGTGCTCGGTCACGAGGGCGTCGGCTCGGTGGCCGCTGCAGGCGACCGGGTCTCCTACGTGCGTCCCGGCGATCGGGTCCTGATGACCTTCAATCACTGCGGGGCGTGCAGGCCCTGCCTGGAAGGATCACCCGCTTACTGCAGACACTTCGACGCGCTCAACTTCTCCGGCGCAAGGCCGGACGGGACCAGCGCGATCCACGCCGGCGGAGAGGCGCTGCACGCGCATTTCCTCGGGCAGTCGTCGTTCGCCAGCCATGCGGTCGCCACGGAACGTTCCGTAGTGAAGGTCCCCGAAGGCATCCCCGCCGAGATCCTCGCCCCGTTCGGGTGTGGGTTCCAGACAGGAGCCGGGGCGGTGCTCAACGTTCTTCGTGTCGCGCCCGGCGACTCCCTCGCGGTCTTCGGCGCCG
Source organism: Acidimicrobiales bacterium (assembly GCA_035533095.1). Taxonomy (NCBI): domain Bacteria; kingdom Bacillati; phylum Actinomycetota; class Acidimicrobiia; order Acidimicrobiales; species Acidimicrobiales bacterium. The sequence continues at coordinate 81,304 of DATLUM010000050.1, forward strand.
GCGCGGTGGGCCTGGCCGCGGTCGCGGCAGCCGCTGCCGCGGGCTGCGGGAACATAACCGTGGTCGACCTCGACCCGGCGCGGCTCGCCAAGGCGCGCCTGCTCGGGGCGCTCCACACGGTGGAGGCATCGACGCAGGACCTCGTAGCGGCCGTCCGCGAGGCCTGCCCCGACGGTTACGACGCCGCCCTCGACACCACCGGCGTCCAAGCCGTCCTCCGGTCCGCTACGGAGGTGCTCACGACCCGCGGCACCTGCGCTGTGGTGGGGGTGGGCCCGAGCACCGAGATCTCCCTCGATTGGCGGACGATGCTCAACGGCCGGACCCTTACGGGGGTGATCGCCGGCGGAAGCTTGCCGCGGGTCTTCCTGCCGAAGCTCGTCGACATGTACCTCGCGGGCAAGTTCCCTGTGGACCGGTTGATCGACGTCCAGCCGTTCGACGAGCTGCCCAAGGCCTTCGAGGCGAGCCGCTCGGGAGAGGTCGTGAAGGCCGTCGTCAAGCTGTAGCACCCGCCGTTGACCCGCCAGGGGGTCAGAGGTATCGTGAGACGGCGTCCCACTATGAGGGACAGATCGAAGGTGGCAAGACCAATTGAGCGAGCTGACTCGGACCTTCGCCTCTCACCCGGCGCTGCGACGTTACTGGTACCCGGTGGTACGGACCTTCGATCTGACCGAGACACCGCTCGCTGCGACGCTGCTCACGGTCCCGATCGTCGTCTGGCGAGCTGACGGAGGCCGGGTGTGCGCCGCTCTCGACCGCTGCCCGCACCGGGAAGCTCCGCTATCGGACGGGCGCGTCGTGGCGGGCTGCTTGGAGTGCCCCTATCACGGCTGGAGCTATGACGGCGACGGCCGCTGCGTGCTGGTGCCATCGTCGGGGCCCGGTGCTGCGATCCCGCCGCGGGCGCACCTGGAGACGGTCCGTGCGGTAGAGCGCTACGGGCACGTCTGGATCTGCTTGGAGGATCCGGTCTCCGGGATCCCCGAGATCGCCGAGGACTCCAACCCCGAGTTCCGCCTGGTCGCGTCGCCGGTCGAGCGCTGGCGGGCTTCCACTACACGCATGGTCGACAACTTCCTCGACATCTCGCACTTCCCCTACGTCCACCAGGGAACGTTCGGCGCAGGTGCCGAGCGCGAGGTCGGCAAGGTGGAGATGGAGGACCTGGGGGACTTCTTCGGCTACCGGTATTCCGTGGTTGCCGCCAACACGATGTCAGGGGCCGCTTCGAGTGGCCAGACCGCTGTGAGGATCGGCCGGAGCATGAGCACGGGCTTCAGCCTCCCCTTCGGAGTCCGCAGCACGATCGACTACGAGACTGGACTGCGCCACGTGATGCTCATGGTGTCCGTCCCCATCGACGACGACGAGTCCTATTTCGCGTTCATGTCCTGGCGCAACGACGACTTCAGCGTGCCGTCAGAGGAGGTGAACCGGTTCGACCGCCAGATCGGCGAGGAGGACCGCAGGATGCTGGAGAGCATCCACGGGAGCTTGCCGTTGGAGGCGACGGGTACCGTCAGCGTTCAGTCCGACAAGGCGTCGGTCGAGTGGCGCCGTCAACTGAGGGAACTCCTGAGCTGACCAGCGTGGACAGCAGCGACGAGCCGCGGGCCGAGGGTCAAGAGAGGCATCCCCGCGTCGAGTTCGACCATCACTCTCCCGAGTTCGCGAAGGATCCCGTGGGGTCATACCGTTCGATTGCCGGGCGGTGCCCCGTCGCATGGACCGAGGCCCACGGGGGTTACTGGGTCCCGGCCCGCTACACGGAGATCTGGTCGATAGCGCGCGACGACCAGACGTTCTCATCGGCGAGGACGCCTTACGGCGGCGAGGGCACGGCGTTCATCATCCCGAAACGCCCCGGTGCGGTGCAGCTGCCCATCGAACTCGACCCTCCGGAATCGGTCCCCTACAGGCGACTGCTGAACCCGATCCTCACCAGGGCGGCCGTGGAGGAGCTGCAGCCCGTCATCCGAGACATCACCACCGCGACGGTCGACCGGTTCATCGAAACGGGCAGCTGCGATCTCGTGCTCGACCTGGCCAACCCGGTGCCGGCACAGGTGACCCTCGAATGGCTCGGGTTCGGCACCACCGACTGGGAGCGGTTCTCGCTCCCCCTGCACGACATCTTCGCTTCTCCGCCGGGAAGCGACCGTCTTCGGCGCGGTGAGGAAGGGCTGGGCTATATCCACGAACGGATCCGCCGCCTGATCACCGAACGGAGGCGGCAGCCCGAGGCCGACATCGTCAGCTACCTCGTCACCGGCCTGATCGGCGACCGGCCGATAACCGACGAGGAGCTCCAGTCGATGATCTTCCTCGTCATCCTCGGCGGCGTTGACACCACCACCTCGCTCACCGGACAAGTGCTGGTCTACCTGGCGCAGCACCCGGATGCTCGAGCTGCGCTTGCCGCCGACGCGTCGCTGCGGGAGACGGCGACAGAGGAGTTCTTGCGAGTGTTCGCGCCGTCGCAGTCGATGGCCAGGACGGTGATGGCCGACACCGAGCTCGGCGGCTGCCACCTCCGCCGAGGCGATCGCATCCTGCTTCCTTGGGTCGCGGCCAACTTCGATCCGGACGCCTTCCCCGAACCCGACCGGGTACAGCTCGATCGCATGCCCAACCGGCACACGTCCTTCGGCGTGGGGGTGCACCGCTGCGCCGGCTCGCACCTCGCCCGGGCGATGTTCTCCGAGATGCTGGACCAGGTGCTTCGCCGGCTCCCCGACTACCGCATCGACGATGCCGCCCTGACCGCCTACCCGTCGCGCGGCAATCAGACCGGGTGGGATTCCGTCCCGGCCACCTTCACGCCCGGCCGGAGGTCGGTGGACGCCTGAAGGAGTGCGTTGGGGTGGCCCGGCTCACATCGAGAGATGCTGTCTCGCAAAGCTTGACACCCCTGGGGGCCACCGCTAGGGTTTGATCCGTTTCCGAGGACTCATCTCCTCGGAGGAACCGGTCATCCGGTTGGAGTCGGTCGTCCAAGGGGGAGACAAAGTGAACGCACCGCCATCGGCCCGGCAGGGGGCCATCGACACGGCCAGTTCGAAGCCCTTCGGCTCACGAAGGACCAAGGCGATGGGCGCCGCTCTCGCCGCCTGTGCCCTCGTAGCCGGAGCCTGCGGCAGCAGCACCAAGGCTGGAACCTCCTCGACGACGGCTAGCTCCACAACCGGCGCTTCGAGCAACGGTCCGTGGGGCTGGCCGGGCAACTCCACCCAGGGCTGGCTGGCCCCCGGGGAACCCGACGTCAACCACGACGGCAAGGTCGTCATCGGGGTGATCAGCCCCGGCGACACCCACGACCACGGGTACTACGAGAGCTTCGTCGACGAAGCAAACGCTTTCGCCAAGCAGCAGGGCTGGACGGTCATCACCGTCGACAAGGTGCCCGACTCCAACGCCGCACAGGCAGCGCGCAACATGTGCCAGCAGCACCCGGACATGGTGGCTATCGCGGCCAGCGAGCTCAAGGACGCGATACCTGTCGCTTCCGAGGCGGTGTGCAAGGACACTGTTTGGTACGTCGCCGGCGGCCAGGGAGTCAACCAGACGCCGTACTTCGTCCAGACCAATGACATCGAGAGCCAGGACGGCTACGCCGCCGGCGTCGCAGCGGGTCTGCTCATGAAGGCCAAGGGCACCACCAAGGCCGGATTCCTCACCGGCCCGCAGGCGAGCTTCACGACCGACTTCGAGAAGGCCTGGGAAGCCGGCATCAAGTCCCAGGTTCCCAACGAGACGACGGTCGTCACCTACACCGGCGACTTCAACGACTCGGCTAAGGCGGTCGAAGCCTTCCAGGCGATGAAGTCGCAGGGTGTCGGGATCGTCTACCCCTATTTGGGCGGCGCGACGTTCGCTGTAGCGGCGCAGGCCAACCAGGCGAACATCCCCGTGCTGACCCCTGGAACCGACAACTGCTCGGTTCCCAGCCCGAAGTTCGCCATCTCGGTGATCTTCAGCCCCGGTGACTACTTCGCCGCCGCCCTCACCCCGTTCAAGGATGGGAAGCTGAGGGTCGGAACCGCCCTGGTGTTCCACATGGGCGTCGACCCGGTCCCGACCGTGAAGATCTGCAGCCCGACCGGCGACCAGGCCCAGGTGCTGGCTCAGACGATCCATGAGATCGGCACGGGCCAGATCCGCACGGATCAGATCACCGGTCTCAACGATTACAGCGGCTACGTGCCGTCCGGTTCCTAAACAGATCCGGAGAGCCAGGAAGTAATGGAAGCAGGACAGCGGCCGGAGGAGCCTCGCTCCTCGGCCGCTCCCGCGCTCGAAGCGCGCTCGCTCACCAAGCGATATGGCGCAGTCCTCGCCTGCGATTCGGTCGATCTGAGCGTCCGCCGGGGCGAGATCCACGCGATCCTCGGCCAGAACGGCGCCGGCAAGACGACGCTGATGAACATGTTCCTCGGCCTGGCGCGCCCGGACTCGGGAGAGATCTTCCTGCACGGCCGCGCGGTGTCGATCGCCGACCCCGCCCGGGCTGCGTCCCTCGGGCTCGCGATGGTCCACCAGCATTTCAGCCTCGTTGGCCCGCTGCCCGTGTGGGAGAACCTCACGCTCGGCGAGGCGGGCAGGATCGACAAGCGACGGACGGTCACGCGCATCCGCGAGGTCGCCAGCCGGTACACCCTGGACGTCGATCCCCTGGCCGTCGTCGACGATCTCACGACGGGCCAGCGGCAGAGGGTCGAGATCGTCAAGTGCCTCATGAAGGACCCCGAGGTGTTCATCCTCGACGAGCCGACGTCCGTCCTGACCGCGCGTGAGTCGATCGAGCTTTTCCGGGTGCTGCGCCAGGTTGTCCGGCAGGAGGAGCGGGCCGTCATATTGATCAGCCACAAGCTGGACGAGGTCTTGCATGCGACCGACCGCGTGTCGATCATGCGCCAAGGTCGCCTTGTTGCCGAAAGACCCACCAGCGGGATGAGCGCGCAGGAACTGGCGAGACAGATGATCGGCCACGATGTGTCTCTGCGTCAGGTGGCGACGGCCGTCGGTCATCTCCAGGTGCAGCCCACCGAGGACTCCGACGCCACGGGCCCGGGCGCGTCCGCGCCTGGTGGTACCACAGAGCAGACCACCGCTGGACCGCCCGAGCGATCCGAGATCGCGCTATCGATCCGTGATGCGACGGCCCGAGGTCTCGACGGCCGCTTGCTGCTCGACGGGTTGTCGCTCGAGGTCCGGCGGGGAGAGATCCTGGGGCTCGCCGGAGTCGAAGGCAACGGCCAGAAGGCGCTCGGGGACCTACTGTCCAGCGTCCTCACCTTGGACTCGGGCAGCGTCGAGGTTGGCGGCAAGAGTGTCGACCTGAAGCAGCCGGGATCCATGGGTCGCTCAGGTGTGGGGGTCATACCCGAGGATCGCCGGCAGTCCGGTTGTGTCCTCGACATGTCCGTGGCGGAGAACCTCATGCTGTGCGACTTCGCCTCGGTGAGCTCACGAGGTTTCGTCAACCACCGCCGGATGCTCAAAGAAGCGGCCCGACTTGTGACCGACTTCGACATCGTCGCTCCGTTGCTGGACGCGCCCCTGCGATCGCTGTCGGGCGGAAACCAGCAGCGGGTCGTGCTCGCACGCGAATTGTCGCGCTCGCCCGACGTGCTCGTGGCGGCCCAACCCACCTTCGGCCTGGATGTGGCAGCCGTCGAGTACATGGGCAAGCGCTTGCGCGAAGCGGCGAGATCAGGCGTGGCAGTCCTTCTCATCTCGACCGAGTTGGAGGAGATCCTCGATCTCGCCGACCGGATCGCGGTCATCCACCGCGGGAAGATCGTCGGTGAGATGTCGAGGCGCGAGGCGGACCTGGAGAGAATCGGGATGATGATGGGCGGCCAGGCCGCATGAGTACCGTGCTCCCCGCGCCAAGGGCGACCGCTCCAGCTGGAGCCGCCGGCGACGGCTCGGGCGTACAGCCGCGCGGGCAGTGGTGGACCTCCCCGCGATTCAAGACGATTCTTCTCTACGTCGTGTCGATCGCGGTGGGCTTCGGTCTTTCCGCTGTGCTGGTGGCGGTCACGCACGGCTCGCCGTCCAAGGTCTTCACTGCGATGTTCGACGGCAGCGTCCGGAGTTGGGGCTCACTCGGGTACACGCTCGACAACATGGCCCCGTTGCTCATCGTGGCGGCGGGGACCATCGTGACGGTCAGGGCGGGCTTCTTCAACATCGGTCAGGAGGGCCAGCTCACCATCGGTGCCATGTGTGCCGCGTTCGTGGCGCTGAAGGTGCACCCGTCGGGACCATTGGTGCTGATCCTCGCCCTGCTGGCCGGAACCGCCGGCGGTGCGATCTGGGCGGGCATCGTCGCCTTGCTGAAGTTCTGGCGCGGGGTCGACGTGGTGATCAGCTCTTTGCTGCTCATCTTCGTCGCGGGGCAGCTTCTGTCGTACGCGTTGAGCTCTCCGACGTTCCTTCAGGAGCACGGCTCGGGTGGAGCGACGCTGACCGAGTCGGACCAGCTCTCCTCCAAGGTGCAGCTACCCCACATCGGCCAGTACCCGAACTTCAACTTCGGCACCGGGCTGATCATCGCCGTGGCCGTCGCAGTGCTCCTCGGGACCATCGCCACGCGCACGACCTGGGGCTACAGGCTGAAGGTGCTCGGCTTCAACCCGGTCGTCGCCCGCCGCATCGGGGTGAGCGCGGTCTTGTTCGGTGGTGCCGCGATCGTCATATCGGGAGCGTGCGCCGGTCTCGCCGGCTCGATCATGCTCACGGGGCAGGCGTACCGGATCACTCCTACCTTCTCGAACAACTTCGGGTGGAACGGCCTGCTCGTGGCTCTGGTCGCGAGGAACCGGCCGGCTGTGGCCGTCCCCGTCGCGTTCCTCTTCGGAGCCCTCCAGGCCGGCGGTGGGTTCCTCGAGACGACAGGGGTGCCGACCGACCTGGTGAACATCGTCGAGGCGCTGCTGGTGCTGGCGGCGGTGTTCCCTCCGGCGTTGATGGCTCTGAGGCGCTACCGGCTCAAGCGCTCCGAGCAGGCGGTTGCTGCGGCGGAGGCGTCATGAACCACGACATCACCACCATCCTGGCGAGCGCGATGCGCCTCACCGCGCCGCTGCTGTTCGCCGGCCTCGGCGAGTACATAGCCGAGCGCGCCGGCACGCTGAACATTTCAGTGGAGGCGATGATGCTGTCAGGCGCCTACGGCGGCGCAGTCGGCTCTTCGGTGTGCCACAGCGCCGCGATCGGCCTCCTCTGGGGAATCGGCGCGGGCCTGCTGGTCGGAATAATCCACGGCCAGTTCAGTCACCGCCTGCAGGCCAACACCTTCGTCGTCGGCCTGACCCTCAACGTGCTGGCTCTCGGCATAACCAACTATCTGCTCGAGAAGATCCAGATGACTCCCCGGCAGGTGGGCATCCTCACCATCCCGGGGCTGTCTCGCATACCGATCATCGGCAAGCCGCTCTTCTCGGAACGCTGGCCGTTCTTCCTCCTGTACGGCCTGGTCCCGCTGGTCTGGTGGGTGGTGCAGCGCAGCAGGTGGGGACTCGAGATGAGGGTGGTGGGCGAAAATCCCAAGGCCGCGGACGTGACCGGGATCCACGTGAACCGCAGGCGCCGGCAGGGCCTCGTGATCTGCGGCCTGCTGGCCGGGCTCGGAGGCGCCTACCTCTCGGTGGGAGAAGTGGGCACGTTCAACAGCGACATGACCGCCGGGCGAGGCTTCATAGTCATAGCAGCGGTCATATTCGGAGGCTGGACCCTCCGCGGGTTGGCAGCAGGGTGCTTCATCTTCGGAGGTGTCGACGCGCTGCGACTCGCGCTGCCGGCGCTCGGCTACACGATCAACCCGCAGCTGCTCATCGCCTCGCCATACCTGCTCGCTCTCATCGCCATGTGCTTCTTCGCCAAGCGTCTCAGACAGCCGGCAGCACTCGGCCAGCCATTCGAGAGAGGAGCCGCGTGAAAGCCGCCGTCCAGGTCGGCTTCGGCGGACTCGATCAACTCCAGGTCAAGGAAGTTCCCGATCCCCGGCCGGCCGCCGGTGAGGTGCTCGTCAGGGTTCGCGCGACCACGCTCAACCGCCTCGACGTGATTCAGCGCGAAGGGCCTGCGCTCCTGCCGCACTTCCAGCTTCCGCACATAGCCGGCATGGACGTCGTCGGAGAGGTGGCCGAGCTCGGGGACGGCGTCCGCTCGGTGAGCGAGGGCGACCGTGTTCTCCTCAACCCGGCTCTCCATTGCGGGACCTGCGAATGGTGCGAGCGCGGCGAGGATCCGTTCTGCCCAGCGACGCGGGTGATCGGCGGCAACCATCCGGGGGGCTACGCGGAGCTCTGTACCGTCCCCGCCAGCCACGTCCACCCGATCCCCGACCACGTGTCCTTCGAGGAAGCTGCGACAGTGCCGACGATCTGGTCGACCGCCTGGCAGGCACTGGTGGTCCGCGGCCAGGTGCGCCCAGGCGAGTGGGTGTTGATACACGCCGCTGCGAGCGGGGTCAGCACAGCGGCGATCCAGCTTGCGAAGCGCGTCGGTGCCAAGGTGCTCGCGACCGCCGGGTCGGAGCGCAAGCTGGACCTGGCTCGCAAGCTCGGCGCAGACCTTGGTGTGAACAACCGCAGCGACGACTTCGTGAAGCACGCTCGTGAGGCCACCGGCGGGCGCGGCGTCGACGTGGTGTTCGACCATGTCGGCCCGGCGTTGTTCGGCCGGTCGCTGTTCGCCCTGAAACCAAGAGGGCGGCTGGTCTTCTGCGGGTCCACCACGGGCAGGGAGGCGGCGATCGATCTTCCCTACGCCTACCACTTCGGCATCAGCCTGCTCGGCGTGGAGCCTTATTCGTACACCGGATTTGCAGAGATGCTCGACTTCTACTGGGGAGAGAGGTTCGTAGCGGTGATAGACACCGAATTCGGCCTCGACGAAGCAGCGCAGGCCCAGGCACGAATGGAATCCGGCGAGGCGATGGGCAAGATCCTCCTACGGCTGTGAAAGCGCCCCGGCCGGGAACACCGGGCGAACCCGACACGGTCCTGACTCCCGCGCCGGTGTGGGCGACGATCGCCGGTTACCAGTTCTACTGGGCGGCTGTCGCCGGCGTCGAACTCGGCGTGTTCGACGCCCTGGCCGAGTCCCCTGCGACGGTGGCAGCGCTTGCATCCCGCGCCGGCTGCGCCGTGTCTCGACTTCGATCGCTCGCCGACGTGCTGGTCGCCTCCGGGCTGCTCGAGCGAGGCCCGGACGACCGATACCGCATCAGTGACACCGCCCGGGCGTTCCTGGTCTCGGGGGCCGAACGTTCGATGACCGATCTGCTGCTTCGGTCGCCGGGACCTTGGCAGAACTGGCCGGCTCTCGCGTCAACCATGCGCGGAGCCGACCCGCCGGGTCCCGCGGACGCCGCCTTCTACGCTGCGCTAGTCCAGGCGACGTTCCCGACCCAGTACGCGGCCGCAAAGGTCCTCGCCTCGCGTCTTCCCGCTGCGAGAGCGGTTCTCGACCTCGGTGCAGGAGCCGCCCCGTGGAGCATCGCGTTGCTCGAAGCCTTCCAGGCCGCGAGAGCCGTCGCCATCGACCTGCCTGCCGTCCTGCCCGCGGCTCGTGCCGAGGTAGCGGAGCACGCACTCGGCGATCGCTTCGAACTGATCGCCGGCGACTATTGGGAAGTTCCCGTAGATCCCGAAGGGTTCGACGTCGTGGTGCTGGGTCACATCCTGCGCGCCGAAGGCGACCGTGCACCTGGTCTGGTCTCTCGAGCCGCCGCTGCACTGGCTCCCGGAGGAACGCTCGTCGTGGCGGACTACTTCGTCGACGACGATCGCAGCGGCCCCGTCAACTCCTTGCTCCTGGGCCTGACGATGATGGCGGCGACCACGGAGGGAAGGACGTCGACTCGCTCCGAGCACCGGGGCTGGTTCGAAGCGGCGGGCCTGGTCGGCGTCGAGGAACACCAGCTGATCCCCGGTCAGGAAGTCATGACCGCCCGTAAGGCACGCTCGGCGTCCGAGCCATCCATTCCGGAGGAAGCGTCATGAGCGAGGAAGTCGACTTCGTCATCGAGGCGTCCCACGTCGTCACGATGAACCCGACGAGGGACGTGCTCGTAGACGGCGCCGTCGCTGTGAGAGGACGTGACATCGTGGCGGTCGGAAAGAGAGCAGAGATAGCCGACCGCTACCAGGCGAGACAGACGATCGGTGGTCCTCGCTTCGTGTTGACCCCCGGGATGGTGAACACCCACATCCACGTAACCGGTGAGCCGATCACCCGCGGGTTCGTTCCAGACGACACACCTTTCGAGGAGAACGTGTTCGCGTGGCTTTGTCCTCTCTACGCCGCGCAGGACGAGGACGACGAGCGCGTTTCGGCGCAGCTGGCTTCGGCGGAGCTCTTGAAGTCTGGGTGCACCGCGTTCTTGGAAGCCGGCACGGTCCAGTACGTCGATGCGGTGGTCGACGCCCTTGTCGAGGTCGGCATCCGGGCGAGGGTGGGCAAGTGGATCTGGGATATCCCCCCCGAGCCGGAGGTCTACCGGCAGACCACGCAGGAGGCGATCGCCAACGTCGAGTCGACCCTCCGACGCCACCGCCACGTCGCCGGCGGCCGCATCCAGGCGTGGTCGATGATCGTGGGGCACACGACGTGCAGCGACGAGCTGTGGCGCGCGGCCGCAGACGCGGCCCGGCGCCACGGCACCGGTCTCAACTTTCACATGTCGCCCGCGGCGATGGACCCCGAGGGCTTCCTGGCGCAGTTCGGCCAGCGTCCGGTCGAGCACCTGTCCTCCATCGGTGTGCTCGGCGCCAACGCGGTGCTCGTGCATTGCGTGCACGTCGACGACTCGGAGATCTCCTTGCTCGCGCAGCACGGCTGTAGCGTCGCGCACTGCCCCACCACCGCGTTGAAGGTCTCCTACGGCGTCACCCAGATCGGGCGCATGCCCGAGATGAAGGCGGCCGGCATCAACCTCACCATCGGGACCGACGGAAACAACGCGTCCAATTACTCGGACATGATGCGCGCCACCTATCTCGTCGCCGGGCTGTTCAAGGACGCCCGGCGGGACCCCACCATGTTCCCTGCCGAGGTCGCCTACGAGATGGCGACCCTCGGAGGCGCTAAGGCGCTGCTCGCCGAGGACGAGATCGGCTCGATCGAGCCGGGAAAGCGGGCGGACCTGGTGCTACACGACCGCAACCGGCCTGAGTGGACACCGCTTCTCAACGTGGCGAACCAGCTCGTATGGGCGGCGGATGGGCGCGGCGTCCACACCGTGATGGTCGACGGCAAGGTGCTGGTCGAGGCATACCGTCTCACGACGATCGACGAGGATCGTCTCTACGACAGAGTTCAGGAGCGGGCCGAGGCGCTCGTGGCCCGCACCGGGCTGCCGGATCGCTCCAAGTGGCCGACGGTCTGAGCCTCAGCGGCCGGACCCGTTGACCTGGCGTTCGAATTCAGCGCTGTCCCAGTAGTCGACTCGTCTCGCGACGAGGCCTCCCGCGACCTCGAAACGGAACATGCCCCGGATCCGAACCGGAACCGGGTCGGTGCCCTCCCCCCGCCACCGGAAGGTCATCAGGTACGGGGCGGCCGCGCGTGAACCGTCGACGATCAGGTCCTCCAGCTCGTAGTGGAGGTTCCGGAACTGCGCGAGGAAGGTTCGCAGCCGCTCCCGGTAGCTGTCGCGGCCGGTCAAGCTGTGGCCGAGCGACGACGTGTGCTCGTTGACAAAGTCCTCGGCCACCCATGCGGCGATGGCCTCGGGTTCGCCTCCGTTGAGCGCATCTATGTACCCCTCGACAACCTCCCTGGTGCTGAGGTCGGGCATCGAGCGGAGGTCAGCTGGCAGCGGCCGTCTCGGGCTCTCCCCAGAGCTCCTGGATCTTCGTGTAGACCTTCTGGTTCCAGGAGAACTCGATCACGTTGCCGTCGGGATCCCGTGCGGCGCAGATGTATCCGATGTGCTCCGGCATCTGGCGGGGCTCCCACATCAGGACGCCCATCTGCCTCGCACGATCGGCCATGTTGTCGACGTCTTCCTTATTCGGCAGCTCGATGCCGATGTGCGCGAACGGCGCCAGGGTGGGCACCTCCTGGCCCGGCTCTATGCCGAACTGGCGCCCGACATCCGGGATGAGCTGTGAGAGCACCAGAACGAACGGCGTCTCGACCTGTTGGTCATTCGACAGCCAGGCGCCCTGCCCGTTCTCGTCTTTGTTTCTGGCGACGACCACCAGCGGCGTCAACGTCGTGTAGAACTCGATCGATCGCTCTAGATCGCTCACCGGTAGTGCCACGTGAGTCCACCGTGGCGCTGTCAGCTGTTTGGCCATGTCGTCCTCCCTGCTGGGTCGGCCTCATCAACCGTCGACCAGGCACCCTGGCGAGGTTGCCGGGTCTCTGCGAGACTCCCCCATCATACGTCGGCTCGGAGGACGGGATGCAATATCGCATTTTGGGACGGACCGGGATCAAGGTGAGCGTCTTGTGCCTGGGCACCATGATGTTCGGGGCTTGGGGGAAGACCACGCTCGAGGAGTGCCGCCGGATGCTCGACGCGGCCCTCGACGCGGGAGTCAACTTCGTCGATACCGCCGACGTCTACGCGTTCGGCGAGTCGGAACAGATCCTCGGGGAGATCCTGGGATCCCGCCGCGACGAAGTGGTCCTCGCGTCCAAGGTCAACAACGCCATGGGCCCGGGGCTCAACATGAGCGGTAACAGCCGGAGGTGGATCGTGCGGGAGGTCGAAGCGAGCTTGCGCCGGCTTCGGACCGACCATCTCGACCTCTACCAGCTTCACCGACCCGATCCCGAGACGGACATATCCGAGTCGCTCGAGACCCTCGACGATCTCGTGCGGCAGGGCAAGGTGCTCGCTGTCGGGACTTCGACCTTCCCGGCGGATCTCCTGGTCGAAGCGCAATGGGCCGCCGAGAAGAGACAGCTGGTGCGCCCCGCTACCGAGCAGCCGCCATATTCGATCTTCGCGAGAAGCATCGAGGCGGACGTGCTGCCCGCCTGCCAGCGGATGCAGCTCGGCGTGATGGTGTGGGCACCCCTCAACGGCGGCTGGCTCACAGGCAAGTACCGCCGCGGCGCCGAACCCCCTCCCGGGTCGAGAGCGGCGAGGGAGCCCGATCACATCGACTACGGAAAGCCCGTCAGCGAACGCAAGCTCGAGCTCGCCGAGAGCCTTGCGAAGCTCGCGGAGCAGGCGGGTATGAGTCTTTCCCACATGGCCTTGGCGTTCACTCTGAACCATCCGGCTGTGACAGCTTCCATCATCGGCCCGCGCACGCTCGACCAGCTCACCTCGCAGATCGCAGCCCCGGACATCACCCTCGATCCGGAGCTGCTCGATGCAATCGACGCGCTCGTACCCCCCGGCCACACGATCAACCCGGCGGACTCCGGCTGGCGACCGCCCGCCCTCGACGACGCTTCCCAGCGCCGCCGTCCGGGTGGCAGCGGGATGTCAGCGGGCGTCTAGGTGGGGCCAGCGGTGCGGGATGGTGATGCCGGCCCTTTCGAGCAGGAACCGCCGCTGCTTCTCCGCTTCCACCAGAGCGGACTCCTCGTCCACCCCTAGACAGCGCCCGTGACGGACGATCATCTTGCCCGCGACCATCACGTCACGGACACAGCGCCCGTCGGCCGACCAGACGAGTTGTAAAGCGGTCTCGCCGCGGGGGCTGCAAGCCGCACTGGTGGGTTCGAAGATGACGAGATCGGCCTGCTTGCCGGCCTCGAGGGAACCCACTATGTCGCCGAGCCCGACCGCCTCGGCCCCACGGCACGTGGCCATCTCGAACCCGTCCGCCGCGCTGAACCAGGTCGGGTCCTCGCGTACGTCCTTCGCCAGTCCAACCGCAAGGGCGGCGGCTCTGAGGATGTCCGCCTGGTCACCGGCATTGGAGGCGTCGCAGCCGAGAGCGATCCTGCCGCCTGACTTGAACAGCTCCGCGTGGCGCCCGTGCCCGGTCACGCCCTGCCCCAGCCGCAGGTAGGCCCACGGGCAGTAAGCGACCGCCGTCCCGGTCCGCAGGAGGGCCGCAACCTCTTCGTCGTCGATCCAGACGCCGTGTGCGATCAGTAGGTGCCGCCCGAGAACCCCGAGATGCTCCAGGTGCGTCACGGGCCGGCGCCCGTGCCGTTCGAGGTATATCTCAGGGTCCGACCGCGTCGGCGAGAGATGCATCGTCATGTTCGTCTTGCGCTCTCTCGCGAGTTCCGCGGCTCCGGCAAGCAGTTCATCTGAAGCGAGGCTGTGCCCGACGAGCGTCACCCAACCGGCGACGGTCCCGCCAGGCGGAAACGCGTCGAGTACCTCCCTCTGCCGGGCGAGAACCTCTTCCACGGGCGCGCTGTAGGGAAGGCCGTCGACGTCCCACCCCCAGGTGCCAATGGCACCGCGCACCCCGACCGCAGTCATCCCCGCCGCAGCGCGAACGGGGTGTGCGACGGTGCCGGCCTCGATCACGGTGGTGACGCCGTTTCGGGCACATTCGGCTGCGACGAGGGTGGCCGAGAGCTCGTCGTCCTCGGGTCCGTGATGCCCGTGTATAGGGATCGACCACGAGAAGATCGACTCGCCCGGGGCGAGGTCGTCGGGGATGCAGCTGCGTAGCAGCGGGTCGCCCGTGTGGTGTTGATGGGCATTTATGAGCCCGGGAGTGACGACAGCCCCTCCAGCGTCGAGCTCGGCGACACCCGGCCACCGCCTTCGAAGCTCCGACGTGGAACCCACCTCGAGGATCGTCGACCCCGCGACGGCGACCGCACCGCCGCACAGAACGCGCCGGTCGCGGTCCATCGTCACCACGTCGCCACCGGTGACGAGCAGGTCTGGGCTGCTGGGAAGGGCGTCTTGGATAGCGAGATGTTAGCTCGCTATGGTGGACCAATCGGGTTTGCTGTAGCGTGACGCCATGAGCCGCGAGGTGGCGGCGGGGAGGCAGCCGTGACGATTGTGGACCGCGCGGGCGTGCGCGCGGGCGGACATTGGATCGAGGAGGACGCCGGCGAGCCGACCTTCCGGGTGCACCGCTCGGCGTTCCGATCGCAGGCCGTCTTCGACGCCGAGATGCAGCAGCTGTGGGGCCACCAGTGGTTGTACCTGGCCCACCAGAGCGAGATCCCCGAGCGCGGGGACTACAAGACACGGATCGTCGGTGGTCGCGACCTCCTCGTCGTGCGCGACGAGCAGGGGGAGATCCGGGTGTACTTCAACAGCTGTCCTCATCGCGGAACGGTGCTGGCCCGCCAGTGCGAGGGCAACGCGCGGTATTTCAAGTGCTTCTACCACGCCTGGTCGTTTTCGAACTCCGGGCAGCTGGTCTCCCTCCCCGACGAAGGGGCGTACCCACCGGGCGAGGCCTTCAAGGCACGGTCGGGGCTGCGGACCGTCCCCCTGGTCGAGAACTTCCGCGGCTTCATCTTCGTCTGCTTCGACCCGGCCGCCGCACCGCTCGCCGACCACCTCGGGGTAGCCGGCGACTACATCGCGATGGTCGCCGAGCACTGCGCCGAAGGGATGGAAGTGCTGCCGGGAACGCAGCGCTACAGCGTCCGGGGTAACTGGAAGCTGGCCGTCGAGAACGCGATGGACGGGTACCACTTCGGCCCCACCCATGCGACGTTCGTCGCCTGGCTGCGCGAGACGGGCTTCACCACTACAGACGAAGGGGGCAAGGCTGTCGTCCTCGGCGGCGGCCACAGCGTTCTCGTGCAATCAGGTCACTCGGGCCGCGTCGGGCTCCAGTGGGAGCCGCGCTTCGGCGATGAGGAAAGGGCTCGAACTGATACCAACCGCCAGGAGCTGTTCGCCCGTGTCGGCGAGGAGCGCGGACGGCGCATCGCAGAGACGAGCCGGATCCTCTACGTCTTTCCCAACCTGCTGCTGTTCGACATCGAGGCCCTATCGATACGGCAGCTCGAACCGGTGTCACCGGGGCGTACCGACGTGCGCGCCTGGGAGCTCGCGCCTGTCGGCGAACCGGCATCGGCCCGGGAGCTCAGGCTGAAGATGCTGGTGTCGTTCGTCGGCCCTGGCGGCCTCGCGACACCTGACGACATCGAGGCCTACGAAGCCATACAGCGGGGCGTCGAAGCAACCGCCGGCGACGAGCGGCCCGGCGTCGACTGGAACGACATCTCCCGGGGCCTCGCCGACGAGCTCGCCGGTCTCCCCCATGACGAGATCCTCGGAGGCACGGTGTCGCGCTCGATCGATGAATCGGCCATCCGCAGCTTCTGGCGGCAATGGCATACCGCAGTGGGATCGGCGGTGGCGCGATGAGCGCAACAGGCATTGAGACGGCCCTCTCGCGACAACAGGCGGAAGAGTTCCTCTACAGCGAAGCGCTGATGCTGGACCAGTGGCTGCTCGACGACTGGCTCGGTCTTTTCCTCCCGGAAGGAACCTACGAGATCCCGACCCCCGACGCCGGCGATCTGCCCGCCACCGAGGCGCAGTATTTCATCGCCGATGACCACGAGCTGCTGAAAGTGCGCGTCCAGCGGTTGCAGAGCCGCAACGCCCACTCCGAGCAGCCCCGTTCGGTCACGCACCGCCAGATCACCAACATCCTCGTGTTCCCCGCCGGCGAAGGCTTCGCCAGGGTTCGGGCCTCCTTCACCGTCCACCGGGTCCGCGACCGCCACGTCGACCCCTACCTTGGTTGGTACGACCACCTGCTCGCACACACCCCAGAAGGTCTGCGCTTCCGCCGCCGCCGTTCGCTGATCGCCGGAGACCAGCTCAAGCCGGGCAGCCGGTTGAGCTTCATACTTTGAAGGACGAACCGATGACGCCGAACATGCCCGATGCCACCCGGCCCAGAGGGCCTCACGGTCTTGCCTACGCCCGGATCCAGGTGCCCGACATCGACGCCTCGACCGCGTGGTACGAGTACCACGTGGGGCTCGCGCGGGCGGGCACCCACGGCGACAGCGTGTTCCTCCGCTTCGGGCGGCCGCACCACTGCCTCGAGCTCGTCCCGGCGCCCGGCAGGCACGAGGCATGGACGGCCGCCGCCGGCTTCACCGTCGAGAGCCCGGCTGTGCTTCATTCACTGCACGACCGGGTCACCGCCGCCGGCTGCCAGGTCGGGCCGATCGACGCATCGGTCAAAGGTCTGTGCAGCGAAGGCTTCGCCGTGACCGACCCCAACGGTTTCGTCGTCGAGCTGATGGTCGGGTTCGAGGAGTTCGCCGTTGCTCCCGACGTCGAGATGCCTCCCACCGATATCGTGCACCCGTTCCTCTCGACCGATCGCTTCGACGAGTCCCTGGAGTTCTACACGCGGGTGCTCGGGTTCCTCGCCTCCGATCACATCGTCGGATCGACGTCGTTTCTCCGGAGTGAGAATCGCTACCATCACAGCCTCGCCCTGCGTCGCGACAGCAAGTTCTTCGTTGCACACATCTGTTTCCTGATGGCCAACTTCGACGAGATGATGCGCCGGAGAGCGCGGGCGCTGTACAAGAAGGTCGATCTGCCCGCGGACATGATGAACCACTCAGCGTCGGGTTCGATTGCCACCTACCTCTTCGATCCCCGGCACGGCCCCCGCATCGAGTTGTGCGACGGGCACGTCGTGCTCGATCCCGTGCAGCACGAAACGCACGAGCCGCGCCGCATGACCCTCGACCCTCGCAACATCGACATCTGGCGGCCGGCGGCCGACGACTGGGCCGGCTTCTAGGCCCGTGCCCCCGGTCGACGTCGCCGGGGCTGTCGAGCTCGCGCTCGACCTGGCTCAGCGCACCGAGGCAGGCCAGCCAGAGATCCAGATCGCACAAGCGGTCTGCAACTGGGCCGTCGACCGCTCACTACCGGCTCGGGTGCAGCACGTCGGCCAGTTCGGTGCCAACGTGCTGATCGGGCCGGACGACGGGCCAGAGCTCGCGTTCTACGGCCACCTGGACACGTCCTTGAGGCTCGGTCCGTGGGACGACACCTTTCTCGTCTCCGAAGCTTCCCCCCCGCCAGGACCCTCCTCTGACGGTGACATCCTCTGGGGTGCCGGGATCGGTGTCGCCCTGGCGCCGAGCGCGGCGGGGCTCGCCGTGGTGGCGTCGTTGCGCGAGCTGGCCGGACCCGGACGCTTGGGCGCGCTGATCGCTTCGGGAGGCACCCACCGGGCTCCCCCGCCCTGGCCCGTCTCAGCACACGGCCCGATGCATCCCAAGATGGGCGCCGGTGTCAAGGCAGCGCTCGACTCGGGGTTCCGCCCTGGTGCGGTGCTTTCCCCCAAGGGCGGCGCCCCGGCTCCCCTGTGGGAGGAACCCGGCAGCCTCTACATCGCCGTATCGGTGCGCGAGGAGTTCGGGCCGGCGCTCGCGCGCCCCTCTGGAGGGCAGCTCGCGGGCGCGCCCGCGGCCGCAGCGACGGTGATCCGCAGCATCGAGAGCTGGAGGAACCTCTACCTCGCCGAGCGGCTCAGCCGGCAAGGCCAAGCCGGTGCCGAAGTGACACTCGGCGCGTTGCAGGCGGGCTCACCGTCCAAGCCGGACCTGCTGCCCGACACGGCGAGGCTCTACCTGTACGTCGTTACGGTTCCAGGCGACGATGACGCGGCCGTGACCGAATCGCTCGATGAACACCTGCGCTCGGATGCGGAGCTGGGTTCGTTGACAGTCGGCGTCACTGCATACGGGTCGCTCCCGGCGGGCCGGACCGAACCGTCCCACCCCCTCGTCGAATCCGTCAACGCGGCCTGGCAACGCCGGCTACCCCTGCGCGAGGTGACGGGCTGGAGGGGCTCGACCGACGGGGCACTCCTCCGCTCACTGGGTGTGCCGACCGTCAGGGTCGGCCCCGAGATGCTCAGGCACCGCCGCGACCCCCGGCTCGAGGGAGTGCGGATAGCCGATCTGGGGCTCTTCTGCGAGATCTGGTCGGAGGCAGCCCGGTCGTATCTCGGCTGCTAGCCGGTCGGCGCAGAGCTGTCTTCGATGCTCGCGATGGCGCGCTCGTCGATCAGTGGCCTGAACTTCTCGGCGACGAACTGTTCGTGCTCCGCGCTCGACAGGTATGAGTCGAGCTCGGACCAGGTCTGGAACTCGACGGTCATTGCATGGGTGAACCGGTCGTCTCGTTTGCTTGCGTTGCGGCCCAACGCGAAGTTTCTCATCGCGTGGAAGCGCAGGGGGAAACCGGCAAGCTCCGAGAGCATCGCGTCGCACGACTCGGGATCCACGTCCGCCTTCAAGCGGAACATCAACATGTGCCGGATCACGGAGCGGCGGGCTTCCAATGATCGGGGCGGCGAGGCGCGCGCGAGAACATGTCCCGTACCAGAGGCTCGAAGTGTTCGAGCGGTGGCGTGTCCATGTTCGGATCGAACGCGGCATTGTCCCACTCGTCGACGAACTGCTCCGCGAGACCGTAGGCAGGGTGGCCGACGTAGCGCCGCCGGATCATCGGGTCCACTCCCATGAGGGCGAAGTAGTGCGAACCCTGAAAGTCCTGGTGCACTTTCACGATCCAGTGAACGTCGTCGCTCACCCACGGCCTGATGATCTCGGCGGAGATGCTCGGATGATTGGAGTTGGACACGACCTTGCCGATGTCGTGCAGTAGCGCGGCCGCGACGAGCTCGTCACCAGCGCCGGAACGCTCCGCCAGTGCGGCGGTCTGCAAGGAATGCTGGAGTTGGTTGACTTCCATCCCCTCCCACTGCAACTCGAGCATGCGCAGCAATGTCAGTAGCCGCTCCGGCACGTAGGTGAGGTCGTCCTGGACCCAGCGGTCCAGGTATGCGAGGTACTCGGGGCTGAAGTCGGACATCCTCGCGCCCTTCGGGCCACTGAAGGGTTCGAACTTGGATCGGTCGGCTGCGGTCTGCATTGCGATTCTCCTGTCAGACGTCTCCGGCGAAGCGGTCGGCGAGCCCCGAGCGGTGACCTGCGACGCGTTCACCGGGTTGCCGGAACGGGTGTGCTGCGGCGGCCTGCTCGTCGAGGACAACACCGATGCCGGGTAGGTCCGGGACTGGCAGCTTGCCGCCCTCGATCCTGTCGACGCCGAGCTTTGATCCGGGTGCCAGCATCTCCCAGAAGGGCGCCTGGTCGAACGGGTACTCGACGAGGCGAATCCTCGATGACGAAGCAGCCAGGTGTAGGTTGGCTGCCACGGCGAGCGGTCCGGCGCAGATGTGAGGCACGACCATGACCGCGAACTGGCCGGCCGCCGTGACCATCGCCCGGGCCGCGATGATCCCGCAGGTCGTAGCGTCGGGCTGCAGGACCGATATGCGGCACCGTTGCAGCATCTCGAGAGCCTGACCCGCCGTGAACAGGTGCTCGCCGTACGCGAGCGGCACCGTGCACGCGGACGCCAGCCGCTCGATGCCCGCCGGCGCTTCCTGGACAAGCGGCTCCTCGAACCATCCCACGTCCAACTGCTTCAGATTGTGCGCTATTTGCACGGCTGTCGGTTCGGTGAAGGTCTCGCTGCCGTCGACCATGATCTCGACATCGGTTCCCAGTCGCCGGCGGAGTTCTCGGAGCTTCTCGAGGTCGTCGCGCCACGAAGGCCCTATGCGGACCTTTACCCGCGCCACGCCCCGGTCGAGTAGCGGGAGCAGGCGCTGGACCTGCGCTTGTGCGTCGCACTCCTCCAGAAAGCCGGTCGAAGCGTAAACCTCGACGCTGTCGCGAACCCTGCCGAGCAACCCGCTGAGCGGCCGGGCGGCTTCCTGGGCGGCCAGGTCCCACATGGCTGTCTCAACGGCCGAGCGCGCCAGGGCCGTGACGCCCCCCAAGCCGAGCCGGCGCCGGGTGTGCGACTCCATGCGCGCCACGATCCGCTCCACCGAGTCGAGTTCTTCGCCGAGCACCAGGGGCGCGAAGGCCTGGAGGATCGTCTCGGCCACGACCCCGGCGTAGGTGCACCCGTAGCTGTCGCATGCCTCACCCCAGCCGACCAGGCCGGAGTCGGATGAGACGCGCACGAAGCAGTACGAGATCGGGCCGCGCTCGTCGTCGACCGTGACGGTTACCGGCGTGACGTCGGTCAGCTTCATCTCACCCCCACAAGCCCGGGAAGGGCGTCCTGCTCTGCAAGACGGCGTCTAGTGAAGCGTAACGTATGGTGGATCGTGTCAGGGGCTTCCCTTCATCCTTGACAGACCGCTGCTCAGAGGGGCAGACTCGCTCTGCGAGAAACGATCTCGCAGAGCAAGACAAGCTGCCGGCGACGAGGTCATGCCGGCGGAGGATGGGCAAGGGGGGTTGCAGTGGGTGAGGGCGGCGAACGGCCCGTGGTGGCCAACTGGTCGGCCATCCCCTCGGAGACCGTGCGCCCCGGGGTGTCGCGCAAGGCCTTCGGGACCGACGAGGTGCTCCTCGTCATGAACGAGATCGAGCCGGTCATGCAGCCAGGGCCCCACAGCCACGAGGGATTCGACCAGATCGCATGCATCATCTCGGGCGAGGCGGTCTACCACGTGGGCGACGACGCCCACCGGGTCGGCCCGGGGTCACTGCTGCTCATACCGGCCGGAGTCACCCACTGGATCGAGCCGGTGGGCGACCAGACCGTCGAGAACCTCGATGTCTTCGCCCCAGCCAGGTCGGACCTGGCGCACCTCGTCGAGTGGATGGGGGCTGCATCCGACCAACCGGTTCCTGACTCATGAACCTGGTCGCACTGGCGGGCGGG
The DNA here is from genome assembly GCA_035533095.1 of Acidimicrobiales bacterium. Lineage (NCBI taxonomy): Bacteria > Bacillati > Actinomycetota > Acidimicrobiia > Acidimicrobiales > Acidimicrobiales bacterium. Next base: position 102,965 of record DATLUM010000050.1, read on the forward strand.
GTGGGCCGCCTCGAGCCGGACGGGTCCATAAGCGAGCTCGACCTGCCACAGCCTTCCGTCGCCGCGCTGTTGTCGGAGCACGGCCGCAGGGCAGGTATGGAGGCGCTCGAATCGTGTGCCGTACGCCGGAGGTTCCCGCCCGGCCAGGCAGCCGAGGATTCGATGCTGGCCGCTGGGGCGTCAGTGTGGGGCGTGGGTATGAACTACCGCTCCAAACAGCTCGCAACCGGGAGGCCCCAACCTGACGAACCGGTGTTGTTCGTCAAGGCGCCCTCGTCGTTTCGGGGAACCGGCTCTCCGATCGCGATACCCGCGGCCGCACCCGACTGTGTCGACTACGAGGGCGAGATAGCCGTGATGATCGGCGCGTCCTTGCACGACGCCGGACTGGCTGAGGCAGGCGAGGGAATCGCCGGTTACCTCGCCGCCAACGACGTGACAGCCCGCGACGTGATGCGCCGATCCGGCAGCCCGTCGATCGCGAAGAGCTTCCCGGGGTTCGGTCAGCTCGGCAGCGCGATGGCGTGCGTCGACGATCCGGGAGATGTGAACGGGATTCCCATCACCACTCACGTGGCAGGCGAGCTCCGCCAGGAGGACACCAGTGACGGCATGCTCATCCCGATAGCGGATCTCGTCTCGCTCCTGTCCCGCTATGTCCTGCTCCGCCCCGGAGACCTGGTGTTGACCGGCACGCCGGCTGGCACCGGTGACGAGACGGGACGATACCTGGCCGCGGGCGACACGATCGAAGTCCGGGTCGGCCATTTGCCGCCGCTCGTGAGCAACGTGATCGGCCCGCCCGCGAGACTCGCTGGCGTCGCCACTGGGGCGATCGCATGAGCGAAACCCCTGCTGCGAGGCTCCGAGCGCTGCTCGCTTCGGGGGCCACGGTGCACAGCACGTTCGTCAAGCTCGCAGCGCTGGAAGTCATCGACCTGCTCCGCGGCGCCGGAATCGACGCGGTGGTCGTCGACCTCGAACACAGCCAGCTGTCGGACGCCCAGGCGCGGGGTCTGGTACGCCATGCGGCCGCCCTCGGGTTGCCCGCTGTCGTGCGCCTGCCGTCGGTCGACTCCGGGCTGATAAACCGCTTGCTGGAAGCGGGTGCCGCCGGGATCCAGCTGTCCACGGTCACCCGACGCGGGCAGGTGGAAGAGTTGCTGGCCGCCTGCCGGTTTCCGCCCGCGGGCAGGCGCAGCCTGAGCCTCTCCCACCCCGCTGCCGGCTATGGCAGCGAGAGCGTCTCCGAGCACCTGGCCAGGACGCAAGATGGGCCGCTCGTAGTCGTCCAGATCGAGACCGCCAAGACCGACGATCCCCTTTCCACGATCCTCGCAGGCACCGATGTCGCGTTCGCCGGCACGACCGACCTGGCGGTCGACCTCGGGGTCCGCGGTCCGGACGACCCGGCGGTCGACGAAGTTGTGGGACGCATCGCCGGCGCCGTCGCGGCCGCCGGCCCCCCGACCGTGCTCGGCGGATGGGCATCCAACTCCATCGCGGCCGACCGACTGACGGCGCACGGCGCCCGGTACATCACCATGAGCTCGGACCTGGCCCTCCTTGCCGGAGCGGTCCGCCGCGAGCTCTTCTCACCCGCTTACAAGGAGAACAAGCAGACATGACATCGCACCACGACCTCCTGCTGCGGGGCGGGACGTTGATAGATCCCTCCGCCGGCGAGTCGCGCAAGGCCGACATCGCGGTCGACGGTTCCACCATCACCGCCATCGCTCCCGCCATGGACGCGACCGCGGCAAGGGTGCTGGACTGCGAGGGCGCGTTCGTCTCCCCCGGACTGATTGACAGCCACACGCACATCTTCTCGGAGGTGTCGAAGGTCGGCGCGCCGGTAGACGAAGCTCATCTCAGAAGAGGTGTGGTCGCCGCTTGCGACGCCGGTACGGCAGGTGCCTCTACGTTCGCCGCCTTCAAGCACCATGTTGCGGACGCATCGCGCACGAGGGTCTTGTCTTTTCTCAACGTCTCCGTACTGGGGCTCATCGACTTCCGGTTCGGGGAGCTGCTCAACCCGGCGACGCTCGTCGGCGAGGACGCAGTAGCCGTGGCGTCGGCGCATCCCGACATCGTCAGGGGACTGAAGATCCGCCTGTCGACCGACGTGGTCGGGCAGCAGTGCCTCGAGCTGCTGACGAAAGCCGTGGAGGTCGGGGAGGAGGCGAGACTGCCTCTCATGGTCCACATTGGCGAGACCGCAGCACCCCTCAAGGACATACTGACCCTTCTCCGTCCCGGCGACGTGGTGGCGCACTGCTACACCGGCAAGGAGAACAACATCCTCGAGGACGGCGAGGTGTCAGACGCCGTCTGGGACGCCAGGGGCCGGGGGGTGCTGTTCGAGTGCGCCCACGGGAAGAGCAACTTCAGCTTCGAGGTCGCCCGCCCCGCGATCGAACAGGGCTTCCTGCCCGACATCGTCTGCTCCGATACCAGCTACCGCAACTGGAACGGTCCCGTCTTCGATTTGCTGACAACCATGTCGAAGCTGGTGGCGCTCGGGGTCCCGCTCGAAGAGGTGGTCCGCCTGGCCACGGTTTCTCCGGCGCGGACACTCGGATTGTGGGACGAGGGCTTCGGTCGTGTCGAGGTCGGCGGTGCCGCCCACCTGAGCGTCTTCGAGCTGCTCGAGGATGAGGATCAGCTTCCAGACGCGGCCGGCCACTCGATCTCGGCGCGGCGACTCGACGCGCGCTGGACCGTCCTCGGCGGCGACCCGATCGCGCCCCTTCCATGGCGCGGGACCGTTCCCTCGAGGAGCTGACAGCCGTGCGACTCGCCGGCGGCCCCTCCGCCTGGGATTCCGAGACAGTGAGATCGGACCGCTCGTGGGTTCACGAGTTCGACTCCGCACAGGTTCAGGAGCTGGTCGCAGCGACGAGGTCGGCGTTGGCTTCGGGCAAGGGAGTCGGCAACCTGACGCGGGACGACTTCATGCTGCCGACGCTGTCGGAGCGGCTGCTAGGCGTCCTGGACGACGTCGTCGACGGCCACGGCTTTGCTCTCCTGCGCGGCATGCCTGTCGGAGAGCTGACCAGGCAAGAGGCATGCGTCCTCTACTGGGGCATCGGGGAGCACCTCGGCATCCCCATCCGGCAGAATGAGGCCGGCGACCTCCTCGTCAGCGTCACAGACGAAGGCAAGAGCTTCTCCGACCCAACCGTCCGCGGCTACCAGACCCGCGACAGGCTCGATTTCCACTCCGACTCATCCGACCTGGTCGGCCTCCTCTGCCTGCGCCCTGCGTGGCGCGGCGGAGCCAGCATGATCGTGAGCGGCGTCGCGATCCACGACGAGATCGCCCGCCGGCGACCCGACCTCGCCGAGGTGCTGCACCGCCCCTTCTGGTTCGATCGGCGCAAGGCAGACCAGTCGTCCAGCTTCTTCGCATGTCCGGTGTTCGGCTGGTCGAAAGGTGGGCAGCTCGCCGTGTACTACGGGCGCGCCCACATCGAATCAGCCCAGCGAGGGCGGGGGATCCCGGTGCTGACACCTCAGCAAGTCGAAGCCCTCGATCTCTTCGACGAGCTGTCCTGCGACCCGAGGTTCGCCGTGTCGATGGACTTCCAACCCGGCGACATCCAGGTGCTCAACAACCACCTGATCCTCCACTCGCGCACCGCTTATGAAGACGGTCCCGACCCTGCCGAGCGGCGCGAGCTCCTGCGGCTGTGGCTCACGCTGCGACGCCCTCTGGCGCTCCCGCCGGAGTTCGAGGAAGCAGGGATAGTCGCCCGCGGCGAGGCCTTCCGCTAGCGCGACAGCCGGAGCTCAGTCGACCTCGGCGACTCCGAGCACGTGGCGGGTAGTAGCGACGTCGCGCACCATCTGATCGATGAGCTCGTGGATCGACTCGAACTTGGCCTGCGGCCGGAGGTGAGCCACGAACTCGACCCGCGCTTCCTCACCGTACAGGTCCCCGTCGAAGTCGAGCAGGTGCGCCTCGAGCAGCGACAGCTCGGCGTTCTCGTAGAACGTCGGACGCCGGCCGAGGGACAGCGCGGCAGGCCGGCGGGCCCCGTCGGGGCGGTAGTACCAACCGGCGTACACACCATCGGATGGAAGGGCGATCTCGCTGGGAAGAGCGACGTTTGCGGTCGGGAAACCGAGCTCGCGTCCGCGGGCGTCGCCCACCGCCACGATGCCGCGCACCTGGTGGGGGCGCCCGAGCAGCGCCGCAGCCTCGCCGACGGAGCCGGCCGCAAGGAGGTTCCGGATTCTCGTGGACGAGACCGCGTCGCCGCCCGGCTCGTCCGGCAGGAGCCTGATCCCGGTCACGTCGAACCCGAGCTCGGCACCGAGGTCCTGGAGCATCGGCACGTTGCCCCGGCGCTTGTAACCGAAGTGGAAGTCGTGGCCGACGATGATCGCCCGCACCGACAGGCACCCGGCGAGGACCTCACGGACGAAATCCTCCGCTGACTCCTCGGAACGCTCCTGGTCGAAGTGGACCACCACCACGTAGTCGACCTTCGTCAACGCGAGAAGCTCGAGCTTCTGGGGTAGGTCCGTGAGAACCTTGGGAGCCGATTCGGGGCGCACCACTGCGGCCGGGTGCTGGTCGAACGTGACGACCGCAGAGGCCAGGCCCTGTTCGGCAGCGACTCTGCGGACCCGGTCGATGACGAGGCGGTGCCCGATATGAACCCCGTCGTACGCGCCGATCGTCACCGCGCACGCACGGCCCACGGAGCAGTCACCCGGGTGGTGGAGGATCTCCATCGGCAAACCAGGTTACGGTGCCCCCGCAGGATGCGTCGAATGTGTGCCCCGCCTGGCAGACCGCCGGGTCGGGTGGTCAGGCCGCGGAGGGCAGCACGACCGCAGGCTTGGCCGTGCCACCGGCGTGCGGTTGGTAGACGGCGAGAAGCTCCCCCTCCTCGTCGACAACGGTCCAGGGCCCCTCGCCGGATACACCTAGTTCGCCGCAGGCGAGCACCCGGCCGTTGGCCACCTGGGCGGCGACGTCGTCCGCTACTACGACCTGGTGCAGCCACGGAAGGCACAGCGCCGGCGGCTTCACCGACGACTCGTCGAGGGAGTCGAGAGGTGTCGCTTCGTCGGACGTCCACGGTCCGACGGCTGTCCGGCGAAGCGAGCCCACGTGCGCGCCGCCTCCGAGCATCTCACCGAGATCGGCGGCTAGCACCCTTACGTAGGTCCCCGAGGAGCACTCGATCGTCGCGCGTGCGATGCCCGCTCTCAGCGACTGGACCTCGAACCGGTACACCGTGACCGGTCTCGGCTGGCGTTCCACCTCGATCCCCGCGCGCGCCAAGGTGTGCAGCCGCCGGCCCCCTACCTTGACCGCCGAGACCATCGGTGGCAACTGCAAGATCCCGCCAGTCAGTCGGGCGGCGGCTTCACGCACCTGTTCCAATGTCACTCCCGACATATCCCACTCGCCGGTCACCTCGCCGGCAGCATCGAGGGTGGAGGTGGAGACGCCGAGGGATATCTCCGCCTCGTACGACTTGGCGAGACCGGTCATGAACTGCATCAGCCGCGTGGCACGCCCGAGGCCCACGAGGAGGACGCCGGTGGCATCGGGATCGAGTGTGCCGGCATGGCCCACCCGCTTCTGATCGAAGATCTTGCGGCAGCGCGCCACGACGTCGTGGCTCGTCATCCCCGCCGGCTTGTCGACGACCGCTAGACCGTCGATCACCTCTCCTCCGTCGGATCCGGCTCAACAGTCGGAGGGGCGATCGATCTCAGGATGTCGTCCACGCGCTGGCCCGCCGACACCGCGGGGTCGGCCACGAAACGCAACTGGGGCGTCCGCTTCAACCTCACCTGAGAAGAGATCGCCGCCTGCAAGCGGACGCGCGCTTGGGAAAGAACCTCTGCCTCCTCGTCGTCCAAAGACGAGAGGTAGACCACTGCATGGCGCAGATCCGGTTCGCACTCGACCGCGGTGATCGTCAAGAGCCCCAGTCGATCGTCGACGTCTTCTATCCGCTCGAGGGCGTCCGCCAGGACCTCGCGAAGGCTTTCGTTGATCCTGGCGGTTCGCGGGTACTGGCGGGCGGTGTGCGGCGCGCCGGATCGGCGATTGCGGCCGGCCATGTCAGTCGTCCCCGTCACTCAGCCAGTTCCGGAGCGTCGAGGTCACCTCCACCTCCGGAAACGACCACACGAACCTCTCCACCGCGTCCAGTACCTCTCCCGCGTGATACGCCGAACCCGAGACCGCCGCCATCCCTATCGTCGCGGACTGCCAGGCGTCCTGCGAACCGACCTCCGCGGCCGCCACCGCGAAGCGCCGGCGCGCGCCATCGAGGATCGGGCGGAGGACCGCCCTCTTCTCCTTCAAAGAGTGGACCGCCGGCAGCCGGAGGTCCATCGTGACCGAGGCGACGTGCACGCCCGTGCCCTACCCGCTCAGGTGCGGGGGATCTCCCGCTCCTCGAATGTCTCGATGACGTCACCCTGCCGGAGGTCCTGGTTGTTGGAGAGCCCGATACCACACTCGAAGCCCTGCTGGACCTCGCGCACGTCGTCCTTGAACCGCTTGAGCGACGTGATCACGCCCTTCCAGATGATCACGCCGTCGCGCAGGAAGCGGACCTTCGAGCCTCGGGTGATCACACCGTCTCTCACGTAGCAGCCGGCGATGGCGCCGATGCGAGGAACCCGGAAGATCTCGCGTACCTCCGCCTCGCCGGTGATGACCTCCTCGAATTCGGGGGCCAGCATGCCCACCATCGCGCTCTCGATGTCCTCGATCAGCTTGTAGATGATCTCGTAGGTCCGGATCTCCACGTCGTGGGTTTCGGCGAGATCGCGCGCTCCCCTGTCGGGTCGCACGTTGAAGCCGATGATCGTGGCATTGGAGGCGGCGGCGAAGGTGACGTCGTTTTCCGTGATCCCCCCTACCGCGCGGTGGATGAAGGCCAGCTTCACCTCGTCGCGCTCGAGGCGGCGGAGACTCTCGGTCACCGCTTCGAGGGAACCCTGCGTGTCTGCTTTGAGGACGAGGTTGAGCGTGGCGGTCTCGCCGCGCTGGATCTGTTCGAAGATGTCCTCGAGCTTCGCTCCTGTGCCGGTCGCGGACGAGGTGCGCCTTTGGTCTGCCGCGCGGTAGCGCTGTTCTCGTTGCTCGGCGATGTCGCGCGCCGTCTTCGCTTTGTCCGTGACCCGGAATTCATCACCGGCCGAGGGAACGATGTCGAAACCGAGGATCTGGACCGGCGTGGAAGGCGTGGCCTCCTTGACGTTGTCGCCCGTGTCGTCGAGCAGCGCTTTGACGCGACCCCACGAGGCTCCCGCGACGACCGAGTCCGACACCCGGAGTGTTCCCGACTGCACGATGACCGTAGCGACGGGACCCTTACCGGGATCGAGGTTGGCCTCGAGGACGATGCCGCGTGCGCGCCCTTCAGGGTTGGCATCCAGCTCTTCCACCTCGGCGACGACGAGCACCTGCTCGAGCAGGTCGTCTATTCCCAGATTCTGCAGCGCGGAGATCTCGACCATGATCGTGTCGCCGCCCCAAGCCTCGGGGACCAGACCCTGATCGGACAGTTGCTGCATCACCCGGTTGGGGTCGGCGTTGTCACGGTCGATCTTGTTGATGGCGACGATGATCGGGACGTCGGCGCCCTTCGCGTGGTTGATCGCCTCGATGGTCTGTGGCATCACTCCGTCGTCGGCGGCCACGACGAGGATGACGATGTCGGTGACTTCTGCACCCCTCGCCCGCATCGCGGTGAACGCCTCGTGACCCGGAGTGTCGATGAAGGTGATCGGCTGGCCGTCGCGGGTCACCTGGTAGGCGCCGATGTGCTGAGTGATGCCGCCCGCCTCGGCGGCGACGACGTTGGTCTCACGGATCCTGTCGAGCAACAGCGTCTTGCCATGGTCGACGTGGCCCATCACCGTGACGACGGGTGGGCGCGGGCGCAGCAGCGACTCGTCCTCTTCTTCGTCGTCGAAGTACTTGGCCTGCAGCTCGGCTTCCTTCTCCTCGCCCGGGTCGACGAGCCGGATGTTGGCGCCGAGCTCAGCGGCGAACAACTCGATCATGTCGTCGGACAACGACTGCGTCGTCGTGACCATCTCGCCCTGCTGGAACAGGAACCGCACGACATCCGCGCCCGAGCGGTTCAGCTTCGGCCCGAGCTCCTGGGCAGTGGACCCACGCTCGACGATGACCTCTCCCTCGGGGACGGGCGCGTTCGACGGGGTGTAGTGCGTGATCTCCTGAGCTTCGAGCTCCTCGATGTTGCGCCGGCGCCGGCGCGCCGGGCGGCGCCCACCGGGACGCCCACGGTTGCCGAAGGCACCCCCGCGGCCGCCCGCTCCACCACCGGCCGGGGCGCCACCGGGCCCACCTGCCGGAGACTGTCCACCGCGGAACCCGCCGGCACCGGCGCCGGCCGGGCCGCGAAACCCTCCGCCGGCCGGACCCTGGCGCGGCCCGCGGAAGCCTGCGCCGGCGGGCGGTCGCCCGCCACCGGGGGCGGATGGGCGGCCGGTGCCCGCACCTGCGCCCGCCGGGCGCGGCCCGCGACCGGGAGGAGGCGGGATCGGCTTGCCCGACGCGGACATCGGCGGGCGGCGAACGCCCGGAGGTGGAGGGATCGGCTTGCCTGACGAGGAAAGCATGGGACCCGCTTCGCCAGCCTGGGGCGGGCTTGGGGGCGCCGGCCGTCCAGGGCTCGCAGCAGGGGCTTGGGGCGTCGAAGGTGCCGGAGCCGGCCTTGCAGCGGGGGCTACGGGCGTCGAGGGTGTGGTGCCGCCACGGGATGCGGGCGACGGCGGGACTCGCCTGGCTGCTGGCTGGGCTGGCGCCACGGGCGGTGCCGGCGCGGCGGGTGCCGGCGCGGCGGCTGCCGGCGCGGGCGCGTGAGCCGGCTGTGGCTGAGTCCGGGCGGCGGCGGCGGGCTGCTGGCTGCGTGCCGCGGCAGGAGCTTCTGGTGCCGGTTCCGAAGTCCGGGGTGAGGCGGCCGGCCGCGATGGTGCGGGCCGGCTCTCGGCGGCGGGGGCATGCGGGGCGACGGGGGCATGCGGGGCGGCGGGGGCATGCGGAGCGGCGGGGGCATGCGGAGCGGCGGGGGCATGCGGAGCGGCGGGGGCATGCGGGGCGACGGGGGCGACGGGGGCGACGGGGGCGCCCGCGGGGGACGGCGCCTCGGCGGTGGCGGCAGCCTCTTTGCGAGTGGGTGCCTTCTTCGCAGCGACCTTGGTAGGCGGCTCCTCCGACAGGTCGGCTTCGGGCTGCACGGGCCGGCGCAGCCCCTCCTGATCCGCCTTACGACGAACGCGGTCGGCCTGCTGCTCCTCGATACTCGAGGAGTGGCTCTTGACTCCGATCCCGAGCTGGATGCAAAGATCGAGAGCTTCTTTGTTGGTGAGGCCGAGCTCGCGTCCTAGCTCGTAAACCCGGATCTTCTTCGGCAAGTTCCTGCTTTAGTCCCTTCTGGCTCGTCTGTCACTCATGGTTCCTACCTGGACCTACATGTTCGCACGTTCGGCCGCCTCACCCTGCGGCGGGAGTCCGGTCGCCCGCAACGACGCCCACGCTCTCGAGCCGACCGGGGTCCGAAACGCTCTGGAGAAAGCGCTGCGGCGGGCGGCTGCATCGAGGCAGGAATCCCTTACCCCCCCGGTGGCAGCATCCCGGCACAGCCAGGCGCCGCGCCCGGGGGTGTCCCGAGAGGCCACTAGTGACCCGTCGGGGCGGCGGGCTACCCGGACCAGGGTACCGGCAGGCGCCTTGGAGCGGCACCCGACGCAGGTCCGTACCGGCTCGCGGGCCGCTCCTGCTCCGCCGGCGCCTACTGGCCAGCCTCCTCGGGTGTAGCGGCCTCCTCGGGTGTAGCGGCCTCCTCGGGCGTAGCGGCCTCCTCGGGCGTAGCGGCCTCCTCGGGTGTAGCGGCCTCCTCGGTTGCAGCAGGCGCCCCCGGCTCTTCGGTCTCCTCGGCGGTGACGGCCTCGGCCGACTGCGTCCACTCCTCCGCCGACACGGCCTCGCCACCTTCGGCGGGTTGCCATACCATCTCACCGGCTTCGTTGGTCACCCATTCACCCTCGGCCCATTCCTGCTCCGCGTAGGCCTGCTCCTCCTCGGCCATCTGGGTCTCGCTCTTGATGTCGATACGCCACCCGGTGAGTCGAGCGGCGAGCCGGGCGTTCTGGCCCTCCTTGCCGATCGCGAGCGACAGCTGGAAGTCGTGGACCACGACGGTGGCGGTGCCGCTCAGCTCGTCGAGGTGCACCTCCTTGACCTTCGCCGGCTGCAGCGCGCGCATGACGAACTCGCGCGGGTCGTCCGAGAACGGAACGATGTCGACCTTCTCGCCGCGCAGCTCGTTGGTCACCATCCGGACCCGCGCGCCGCGCGCACCGACACAGGCACCGACCGGATCGACGTTGGCGTCGTTGGACCACACGGCGATCTTGGTGCGGTGACCCGGTTCGCGGGCCGCTGCCTTGATTTCGACGACACCGCTCGAGATCTCCGGGACTTCCAGCTCGAACAGCCGCTTGATCAGACCCGGGTGAGTACGGCTCACCACGATCTGCGGGCCCTTGGTGGTCTTGCGGACCTCGACGATGTACGCCTTGAGCCGGGCTCCGTGCTCGTAGCGCTCGTACGGCACCTGCTCCGCTTGCGGCAGGAGCGCCTCCACCTTGCCGAGGTCCAGCAACGTGTAGCGGTTGTCGCTCTGCTGGATGATGCCGGTGACGATGTCGCCCTCCCGGCCCGCGTACTCCTCGTACTTCATGTCGCGCTCCGCCTCGCGGATGCGCTGGGTCATCACCTGCTTGGCAGTCTGAGCGGCGATGCGGCCGAAGTCTTTCGGGGTGTCGTCCCACTCCCTGACCACGTAGCCGTCCTCGTCCAGTTCCTGCCCGTACACGCGGATGTCACCCGTCTCGGGATCGATGGTGACGACCGCTTCCTCGGCGGCATTGGGCAGCCTCTTGTACGCGGCGACAAGCGCGCCGGTGAGCGCGTCGAGCAGCGTGTCGGTGCTGATGCCCTTGTCCTTGGCGATCTGCTGGAGCGCGTCCAAGAAGGCGAAGGTGTCTTTCATGATGCGTCCTTGGCGTCTAGGGCAGCGGGCGCGGCGGACGGCGTGGCGCTGGCCTTGCGGCCTCGACGTCGCGCAGCGGGCGCTGGGGTGGGTCCCCACACAAGCACGGTGTGGGCTCGTGAGATCTCACCGAAGGCGATGCGGATCGATTCTCCGTCCGGACGATCCCCCGGTTGGAGCTCGATACCTTCATCATCCACGGCGGCGAGGCGGCCGCGATGGCGGCGCGCTCCCGAGACCGCAACGGCGGTCTTTACGTTCACCTCTGCCCCCACGTAGCGGCGAAAGTGCTCCGGCGTCCTGAGCGTTCTCTCAACTCCGGGGCTCGACACCTCTAGCTGGTAGCTGCCCTCTGGGGCGAGTTCGGGGTGCTCGTCCACCAGGGCCGAAACGATCCCGCTCGCCCGCGTCAGCGCGTCCAGGTCGACGCCCCCGGGCGCGTCCACCAGGACCCGCAGCACGCCGCGGCCGATCTCGACATCCCAGGTCTCCAAGCCCGCCGCGGCAAGAGCGGGCTCTGCCAACAACCTGACTCCCTCTGACGAACCCACTCTCACCTCCTTCGGTCTCTTTCCTAGGAAAAGTACAAACGCGAACAAAAGCGTGGGCACCCTGCTACGCAGGTGCGGCCCACGCCAGCGAACCGCCCCTGCGGGCGGTTCACTCGAGTATAGCCGCCGGCAGCCCGCCGGCCTCTGCCGAGGATCAGTAAGCCCTGCCCACTACGGCCTGCAGGCCCACCTCGTCGTCGGACTCGGCCAGCCCCCCGTCAGCAAGCTGCAGGCAGCGGACCGTCAGGCTCGACGTCGCCAGCTCGAGCTCCCCCGCTTCACCTACCTCGCCCCAGGGGACCACCGCGAACCCCGAGCCCGCCGCCTCGACAGCCTCCCCGAGGGTGGCGACCGACTCGGTACGCGCCGCGCGCGCCGCCTCCGCCTCGGCGAACAACGCCTGCTGCGCCTGGGCCAGAGCTGCCCTCGCCGCTTCGGCCGCAGCCGTGACGGCCACCGGCTTCTTCTCCTGGGTATCGCGGCGCACGAGCGTCACCCGCCCCTCGGCGAGATCCCTCGGCCCGACCTCCACCCGCACCGGCACTCCCTTCAACTCCCAGTCCACCGACCTCCGGCCAAACGACATCCCCACCCGTTCGTCCACCCTCACCCTCACTCCCGCCTGCCGCAGCTCCGCCGCGATCGCTTCGGAGGCCGTGCGCACACCCTCGTCTTCGCGTACGACGAGCACAACCACCTCGACAGGCGCGAGCTTCGGTGGCAGGCGCAGGCCGGCGTCGTCGCCGTGGCACATGATCAGCGCGCCGACGAGCCGCGTCGACACGCCCCACGACGTCTGCCACGCGTATTCGAGCGAACCCGACTCGGAGGAGAACTGGATGCCGAAAGCCTTGGCGAAGTTCTGGCCGAGCTCGTGGCTGGTGCCCATCTGCAGCGCCTTGCCGTCGCCCATCATCCCCTCGCAGGTCCAGGTGCGGATGGCGCCGGCGAAACGCTCCCGCGCGGTCTTGTGACCGGTCAGCACCGGTACGGCCAGCACTTCGTGCATGGTTGAGACGTAGACGTCGCGCAGGATCCGCAGGGCGTAGGCACGGGCGGCGTCGTAGGTGGCATGCGCGGTGTGCCCTTCCTGCCAGAGGAACTCGCTCGTTCGCAGAAACAGACGCGGTCGCAGTTCCCAGCGGACCACGTTGGCCCACTGGTTTATGAGCAGTGGCAGGTCCCGATAACTCTGGATCCACTTGGCGAAGAAGCTGTTGATGACGGTCTCGCTCGTCGGTCGCACGACGACCGGCTCCTCCAGCTGCTTGCCGCCGCCATGGGTCACGACGGCGAGCTCGGGGCTGAAACCCTCGACGTGCTCCGCCTCGCGATGCAGGTACGACTCCGGGATGAACAGTGGGAAGTACGCGTTGTCGGCGCCGGCCTCCTTGATCCGGGCATCCAGCTCGGCCTGCATCCGCTCCCAGATGGCGTAACCCCACGGGCGGATCACCATCGTGCCGCGGACGGGCCCGTTGTCGGCGAGCTCGGCCTGGGTGATGACGTCCTGGTACCAGCGGGGGAAGTCTTTGTCCCGGGGTGTCAGCGGGGATGCCATGACCAAAGAAGCTACGAGAAAGCGAAGAAGCTACGGGAAAAGAGCGGCCGTGGGGCGTTCAGAAGCCAGTGACGGTCGAGGGGGCGGGAGCGGCTGCGAAGAGTCTGTTGGCCGTCGCGATGCTCCCGGGCGTCAACTCCTCCACGAGGCCGGCCGCTGCGAGCGTCGTCGCGCTTGCCCCGCCGAGGTAGAGCGATCCGAGCGTGGTCACGCTGAGGCAGATGTCCGCCGGTGCAGTCGCTTTGGCTCTCGCGCAATGCGCTCCGTGCGGCCCGGCTTCTAGCGACCACGCCCCGATCGCCGGGTCTTCGCCGGCCGTGTCGTCGGGGAGCACATCGATCGTGAGCTGCGCCTCGGTGCTGTACCCGCGTGCTGTCAACGCACCAGGGACATCGAGGATCCGGAGATGGAGGCGGTCGTACACCGCCTTGGTCTGTAACTGCCGCGGGTCGGCAAGGCGCCAGCGGACCGGCTCGTCGAGCGGGCGCCGGCGGAAGGTCACGTGACCGATGAGATCGAGGTCGAGCACGAACCGCCAGAGCGCCGCCTGCACCCCGGGGTCGGCCGCCGCGACCTCCTCGACGACGACCTCGGCCCGCTCGCCCCTCAGAATGTCGGCGTCGCGCTTGGCCCGGTAGCCCACGTACCCGTCCTCGGTCGCGGCGAAGAAGAGGCCGCTCGCACCGTGCCGGTCTGTCGGCTTGTCGGCGAGCACCTCCTCCCAGAACTCGGGTGTCCGGTTCGGCTCGCCCGCGCGAGCGGTCCTTGCCGTGTCGAACAGCGTGGGCAGGATCTTGGCCGCCTCGAAGTGATCGATCAGCCGGATGTCTCGCGGGGCCGGGTTCGCCTTGAACGCGGAGCGAGACGAGTCGATCCGGTACTCCGCCGAATCGCTCGCGAGCCCGAACCCGAAGCGGCCGTAGATGATCGACTCGGACGCGATCAGGCCCGCGAGCGGCTCACCTCTTTCACGGCAGTCGTCGAGCATCCTCGACATCATCTGGGTCAGCAGGCCCCGCCGGCGGTGGGTCGGATGAATTCCGACGGCGGTGACGCCTCCCATCCGGACGATCGGGCAGGCTCGACCAGGCGACGCGGGAACGGTGAGGTCCATCGTGCGTACGCCGCCGTTACCAACGAACTGCCCGCGGTCCTCCGCCACCCACATGCGCTCGGTCTCGAGGCGTGCGGCCCTCGGCTGATCTGCGGCGTCGTCCTCAGCAGAGCCCGTGTTCGGATCCAGGAACGGCACCCGCACCGATTTGAGGAACGCGGTCTCTTCCCCGGGTTGTAGGCGTCTCAGGGTCACTGGCATATGTCCAGTGTTGCGCCCCGCCGGGGGGCGCCGCAGCCGATTTCCTACTGCCGGCGTGCCGCCAGTCCCCCGCCGGCGTGCCGCCCCTATTCCCGCCGGCCGCCAGCGAGGAACTGGGTAGCTTTACTATCCCCGGAGGATACTCAGGCTACCCACTCAGGCCTGCGGTGGGTCCGGCTGGTCGCGCAGCCGGCGGTCGATGAGCTCGACCCGCTCCTCGCTGTGGTTGGCGTCGGCACCCTTGGCGTCCAGGAGAGCGAGGCGGTCCGCTTCGGCTTCGGCAGCGGCGTTCGAGTCGGCAGCGGCGAGGCGTGCCGCGACGCCCTCCTTCACGAGCTTCTCCGCCTCGTCCACGAGGGCGGAGACCATCTCGTCCTCGGGTACCACCCGCACGATCTGTCCACGTATGAACAGGTGCCCGCGGTGGCGGCCAGCCGCGATCCCCAGGTCTGCGGATCGCGCCTCACCGGGGCCGTTGACCACGCAGCCCATCACCGCGACCTGCAACGGGATCTCGCGGTTCTCGAGGGCTGCCTGCGCTTCCTGAGCGACCTTGTACACGTCGATTTCGGCGCGCCCGCAGGCCGGGCATGCGATCAGGTCCACCGATGTGCGCTCGCGCAGGCCCAGTGCTTCGAGCAGCACCCGCCCCGCACGCGCTTCCTCCACCGGATCGGCGGTGAGCGAGTAGCGGATGGTGTCGCCGATGCCCTCACACAGCAGGGTGGCTATGCCGGCGGTGGCTTTGATCGTCCCCGCCGGCGGTGGGCCGGCCTCGGTCACTCCGAGATGCAGCGGATGGTCAGTGACCTCCGAGAGCTGACGGTACGCCTCCACCATCAGCGGCACGTTCGAGGCCTTGACCGAGATCTTGACGTCGTCGAAGTCGACCTCGGCGAACAGCCCCAACTCGATCTGGGCGGACTCCACCAGTGCCTCGGGGGTGGCACCGCCGTACTTCTTGTAAAGACGGGGATCGAGCGAACCGGCATTCACGCCTATCCGGACGGGCACGCCGCGGTCCTTGCACTCGCGGGCGACGAGCTTGATCTCCTCGGGCTTGCGCAGATTGCCGGGGTTGAGCCGCAGGCAGTCGACGCCGGCCTCGAGAGCCGCAAGGGCCATCTCAACGTGGAAGTGGATGTCGGCGACGATCGGCACGGGGCTGCGGGGGACGATCCGTGCCAGTCCCTCAGCGGCCTCGCGTTCGTTGCAGGTGCATCGGACGATGTCCGCGCCCGCCGCCTTGAGGGCGTAGATCTGCGCGAGGGTCCCCTCGACGTCGGCGGTCTTGGTGATCGTCATCGACTGCACGCTGATCGGCGTTCCGCCGCCCACCGCCACCTGCCGGCGCGCGTCGGGGCCGACCAGGAGCCGGCGGGTCTGGCGCCTCGGGTAGCGCGACTCGGCGTCGGTCTTCATACGGCCCCGAGCCTACCGGGCCCGCAGCGCCGAACCCGGGCCGCGACGGCCTCGGACGGTGTGCAGGCAGCGTCGGGCGCTCCCCTCACTCAAGCGGCGAGGTCGCGGAGGTCGAGGAAGAGCGCCGTGAGCCCGAGGAAGAGGATCAGCCCGATGCCGAGGTAGAACAGCGGGAGCATCCGGGACACGTCGGCTCGGTAGCGCCGGCCGGGTCTACTGCGCACCCCTTCGTAGAGCGCGACGACCACGTGCCCGCCGTCGAGGGGGAACAGCGGGATGAGGTTGAAGATCCCGAGTGACAGGTTGATGACCGCCACCAGCCACAACACGATGGGCATGCCGCTCTGTCCGGCCTGGTGCAGCAACCGGACGACGCCGACGGGAGATTCGAAGCGGACGCCGGAGCTCCCGCTGTCAGCAGCCTTCTGGTTCGTGAGCATGTGCAGGTACGAGCTGATGCCATGGAAGCTGAACAAGTGACCGAAGGCGTCGACCGTCTTCGCCGACACTTGCACCCAAGCGCCGCCGGCACGGCTCACGGACTCGCCGAGGCTCGAGTGGATGACGACGCTCGGTGCGATGCCGAGGAATCCGACCGGCGCTGCGTTCTTGCCGGCGGGCGGGAGCGCGGGGGCGTTGGGGCCGGCGAGGGTGACGTCGTTGCGGTTGACCGGCACGGGATAGAGGTGGACGAAGGATCCGTGACGATCGACGGTCACGTCGAGACGGCGGCCGGCATGGCTCTGGATGTAGTCGGTGAGCTGCGTCCAGGAGGCGAAGTGGTGCCCGTCGACCGCGACGATCCTGTCTCCCAGGTGGAACCCGGCTTTCTGCGCTGGACTGGCACCTGTGGTGAGACCGTCGATCTCGACGATGGGACTCGACGCGGGAAGTGCCGAGGGGGAAGCGAGGTAGTTGCCGGCGTCGCCGGTCCAGAAGAACATGGCGAACAGGACGGCAAACGCGATGAGGAAGTGCATGCTGGACCCTGCAAGCGCGACCGAAAGGCGGCGCCAGAGCCGCGCCTGCCTGTAGGTGCGCGGCTCGTCGGCCGGGTCGACCTCTTCGAGGTTGTTCATCCCGATGATCCGGCAGTAGCCCCCGATCGGCAGCGCCTTCACGCCGTACTCAGTCTCGCCCTTCTGGACCGACCAGAGGCGCGGGCCGAAACCTACGAAGAACTGGGTGACCTTCATGCCCGCCGCCTTGGCGGTGATGAAGTGACCGAACTCGTGGGCGATGATGCAGGCCACGAGCCCGAGGACGAGCAGAACCGTCTCACCGGCGCCAGCAGCGAAGCCGAGCGCGATGACGATCGCGACGGCGATCGCCAACCGCAGGAGCGCTCTGCTCTGGGAGGGCAACTCCGGCTCGGGCTCCTCGGGTTGCCGGCGTGTCGCCAGGCCCAGAGGGTCCGCTTCGAGGGCTTGGCGCCAGCCTCCTCGAACGTCGGTCACGGCTTCGCCATTCAACCCGGGCGGGGCCCCAACCCCGCCCTCCTCCCCAGCGTTGGGGCTCCAACCCCACGCCGGGCTGTCACAGCGGCGAGGCGCCCGATCGCCGCCTCGGCCATCTCGCGACCCCCCCGATCCGCGTCCAGTACGTCCTCGACCGTAAGGGGCTCGCGTCCGGGGCACTCGTCGAGCGCGGCCGCGATGACGTCCGGGATGTCAACCCACCGGATGCGCCGCTCCAAGAAAGCGGCGACAGCAACCTCGTTGGCGCCGTTGAGCCACGCCGGCGCGGTGGCTCCCGCGCGCCCCGCCCGGTACGCCAAGCCGAGGCAGGGAAACGCTTCCAGATCGGGGGTCTCGAACTCGAGCGCCGGGAGAGTCGCCCAGTCGATGCCCCCGAAGGGAACGGCGAGCCGGTCGGGATAGGCAAGCGCGTACCCGATGGGTAAGCGCATGTCCGGCAGAGAGAGCTGCGCGATCGTGGCGCCGTCGGTCGTTTCGATCATCGAGTGAACCACTGACTGAGGGTGGACGACGACGTCGATTCGGTCGTAACCCACGCCGAACAGTTCGTGCGCCTCGATGACCTCCAGACCCTTGTTCATCAACGTCGACGAATCGATCGTGATCTTCGGGCCCATGCTCCACGTGGGGTGGGCGAGGGCGTCCTCGACGGTCACCTCTGCAAGTGATTGGCGGGTTCGCCCTCGAAACGGCCCCCCGCTGGCAGTGAGCACGATCCGCTTCAATGGCATCGAGGGCGTGTCAGGCAACGCGGCCATCTCTTTTTCCGACAACAACGACCGCAAGCACTGATGCACAGCGCAGTGCTCGGAATCGACCGGTACGATCTCCGCCCCTGCAGTCCGACGAGCCGCCTGCACCACGGGACCGCCGGCTATCAGCGACTCCTTGTTCGCCAGCGCGAGACGGCAGCCCGCGTTCAGCGCGGCGAGCGTCACCGGCAGGCCGGCGAATCCGACCACGCCGTTCACGACCACATCGGCGACGGATGCGATAGCCGCCAGCGAGTCGCGGCCCGCAAGAACCTCCGTGCCGGGGGGCACAGAGCCTCTCAACTCTCCGGCCAACGACTCGTCGGCGATCGCAACCACCTTCGGCTTGAACTCGCGCGCCTGCTCTGCAAGCCGAGCAACCGACGATGCCGCGCCGATCGCGACCACCTCGTAGTCCCCGGGCTCCGCTCTGATCACATCGAGAGCCTGAGTGCCGATCGAACCCGTGGACCCCACGAGGCTCACAGAGCGCATGCGAGCTATTTGACGATGCTGAACAGGGTGGCCACGTAGAACGCGGCCGGAAGCGCCAGCAATACAGAGTCGAACCGATCCAGCAGACCGCCATGGCCGGGCAGCACGGTGCCCGCGTCCTTGATTCCGATGTCACGCTTGACCATCGACTCGAAGAGGTCTCCGAGCGGTGCGGCGACCCCGACGACGATGCCGAGCACCAAACCGTGCTTCATGCCTCCCCAAGGCGCCAGCTCTTTGCCGATGATCGCGCCGGCGACGATCGCAGCGATCAACCCCCCCGTGAACCCCTCGACGGTCTTGCCCGGGCTGACATTGGGGGCCATAGCTTTGCTTCCGACAGAGCGGCCGACCATGAAGGCCACGATGTCAGCCACCACGGCGACGATCACGGCGCCAAGGAACAGGCCCTTGCCCTGGTGGGCTCTCAACATCAGGGACGAGTACGAACCAAATACCGCGACCCACACGAAGGTCATTGTCGTGACCGCGGCGTTGCTCACAGGCCGCGCTTCTACGATGCCCATCAAGTACCACGTCATGGCCCCGGCGAATACCAGGATGACGCCGAGAGGAAGCGCTTCGATCCCCTTCCAGTACGCGCCGAGCACGACGCCAACCGTGGCCACGAGCCCGAGCAGCGTTGCGGGCTTGAACCCGGAACGTTGAAGCATCCCGTACGCCTCTGCGGCTGCTGCGGTTATCACGACAGCCGCTAGGACGATGAGCGCTTTCGAACCGATCGCGTATGCGATGGCGAGGAGGACGATCAATCCGATGCCGACGACGATGCGGCTGGGAAGGTCGTCGCGTCCACGTCCACCGTCGTTGCGGCCCGGCGCCGCCGGAATTCCGCGCTCGACGCCTCGACGGCTCGACGCGCTCCTCGAATGGCGGCCACGCGAAGAGGTGACGGCCGCCGCGCGCCCTCTCACCGGCTCGGGCTCGAATTCGTCGAAGTCGGCGAGCGGCACAGCACCTGTGCGTTCGGCCTCGACGCGCTCGAAGTCCTCGTCAAACGAGTAGAGGTCCGAGTGCTCGGCCCTCGACTGGTCCAAAGCCCCGGTCGGCTCCACGTCAGAAGCAAGCTCCGACAGCTCACCCATGTCGTCCCAGTCGCCGGCGTCGTCGCGCCAGCGGGTCACGCGGGTGCCCAACGCCTGCCAGGCAGCGAGGTCGTCCTCCTCGCCGGCGTCGTCCTCCCCGATGAAAATCCGGGGAACCTCGCCCGTGGGCGGATCGGTCCAGTGCGGCAACTCGGTCCCACCGGTCACGGTCAGGCCCCCTTCTTGTTCACGTTGTGCAGGCGTTTCGGGAGTCCCCGGCTCGGTCCGTCGTTCCCGGCCGGCCGGCGTGGAGTCCGGGGGTTCCCCCTCATCGGCTGCGGAGTACCGCGGCCGGGGCGGCTCAGGCGACGGAGCCGACGGGGCTGACCGGGGTGACGGGGCTGTCGGATCCGGCGACTGACCGGTCGACGCCTGCGGCGGGATGAGCAGTTCGGTCGTGCGCTCGCCGAGCTCCCAGCCCTGATCCTCGTCGCTGGGGCTCCACAGCGGGGCCTGGGACTGCCCGGCCCCCTCCGGCTCGTGCAACGGTGCACCCGCCTCGGACACCGGTGCGGTCCACCGGCTGTCTGGGCCTTCCGGCTCCTCCGCTCGCGTACGCGGTGTTATCCGGCGGCCGTGGTTGCGTTCCTCGGAATGGAGGGGAACTGCCACGGGCGGCCGCGGGACCGCAGACGCCGGGTCGATCGAGTCGGGCAGGGGGAAACGGTGCTGCGGCCTGGGGCCCGATGGCGCAGGCGGAACGTCGCCGAACCTGAGCTCGTCGTCCGGGCGCCGTCCCGCGGCCTCTCCCGCGTCCAGCGCGGCCTGCGCCTCGTCCGCCCGGATGATCCTCACACCCTCGGCCGGCCGGCGCTCTGACCAGTCCCTCTTGTCTTTGCGCTCGCTCACGGCATTCCTCCTCTTGAGATCGTCCGGACCCAACCCGCGGATCAGACGACCAGAAGCTCTTCCTCTTTGTTGTGCAGCAGACGGTCGATCTCGGTCACGAACTCGTGGGTCACCCTGTCGAGATCCTTTTCCGCCCGTTCCAGCTCGTCGCTGGAGATGTCGCCGTCCTTTTCGAGTGATTCGAGGTCCTTTCGTGCGGACCTCCTGATGTTGCGGACCGACACCCGCCCCTCTTCCGCCTTGTGGTGCGCCGCCTTCACGTACTCCTTGCGCCGCTCCTCGGTGAGCGGGGGGAAGTTGAGACGGATCACCGTGCCGTCGTTGTTCGGGTTGACGCCGAGATCGGAGTTCTGGATCGCCTTCTCGATCGCCTTCAGCGAACCTTTGTCGTAGGGGGTGATCACGAGCACCTTGGCCTCGGGGACCTGGATCCCGGCCAGCTGCTGGAGCGGGACTTCGGACCCGTAGTAATCGACCTTCAGCTTCTCGACAAGGGCCGGTGCAGCCCTGCCGGTGCGGATCGAGGAGAACTCGCTGCGGGTGTGCTCGACAGCCTTGACCATCTTGTCCCGAAGGTCCTCGAGCACGGCTGCGACGTAGTTGTCCTCCATCAGCGGATCAGCGTACCGATCTGCTCCCCCCGAAGTGCGCGACGCAGGTTCCCCGGCTCCATGATGGAAAAGACCAGGATCGGGAGGCTGTTCTCCTTGCAGAGGGTTATGGCGGTGAGATCCATGGCCCGGAGGTCCCTGGCTATCACCTCGTCAAAGCTCACCGTGGTGAGTTTCTTGGCATCCGGATGTGTGCGGGGGTCCGCGTCGTAGACGCCGTCGGCGACGCCGTGCGTCCCCTTGAGCAGCACGCCCGCTTCGATCTCGACCGCACGCAGGGCGCCGGCCGTATCGGTCGTGAAGAAGGGGTTGCCGGTCCCGGCGGCGAACACGACGACTCTCCCCTTCTGGAGATGCCTGATGGCCCTCAGCCGGATGTAAGGCTCGGCCAGTTGCGACATCCCGATGGCGGTCTGGACCCTCGTGGGCTGGCCTTGGCGCTCGAGGGCGTCTTGGAGCGCGAGGGCGTTGATGACGGTCGCGAGCATGCCCATGTAGTCGGCGCTGGCGCGATCCATCCCCGTCGCCGAACCGGTTGCGCCGCGCCAGATGTTCCCGCCACCGACCACGACGGCGATCTCGATGCCGGTGTCGTGGTGGACCTCGGCTATCTCCTTGGCGATCCGCTCGACGACCGCCCCGTCGATCGTCTCGTCGGCCGCTTCGCTGGCGAAAGCCTCGCCTGACAGCTTGAGAACGACCCGCTTCCACGGGGCCGGCTGTTCCACAGGACTCCGAGCGTAGTTCGGCCCGGGCACCGGCTGTGGCCGCTCGGGGCCGCCAGGTTCGCCGCCGGGGGTGGCCCTCTCCGGGCACGGCGGGCCTTCCCGGGTTCAGCCTCCGATAACCGCTTGGGCGAACCTCACGACCTTCGCGGCACCGAGAACCTGGGCGACCGTCTGCTTGTCGTCGCGTGCGTAGGGCTGCTCGACGAGGACACCACCGGGGACGCGCTTGTACCAGCCGTCGAGGCGACCCTCGACGATCTTGGGCAGCGCCTGCTCGGGCTTGCCCTCGTTGCGGGTCTGGGCTTCCAAGGCAGCTCGCTCGGCGGCCACCTCGTCCGCCGGGACTTCGTCGCGGGTGAGGTGGCGGGGCTTGCCGAACGCGATGTGCACAGCGATGTCGTGGGCGAGCTCCGAGGAGCCAGCTTCGAGCTCGACGAGCACCGCGTTGACACCTCGGCCGTTCTGGACGTGCAGGTAGGTCTCGAGGGTGTTGCCCGGGGGAGCCTCGAAGCGCACGACCTGTCCGACGGCGATGTTCTCCTTCAGCGCGAGCTTCAGATCGTCGATCTCGTCGGAGTAGCCATCGACGGCGGATTCGCCGTTGGCCGCGACGTCTTCGGCCAGTTTCCTGGCCATGCTCACGAATTGGGGTGACTTCGCCACGAAGTCGGTCTCCGACTTCAACTCAACCAATGCCGCCGCGTTACCGGCAGTGGCGACCGCAACCGCGCCTTCGGCGTTCTCGCGGTCGGACCGCTCTGCGGCCTTGCCCAGGCCGCGCTCGCGGAGCCAGCGCGCGGCTTCCTCGAAGTCCCCGTTGCTCTCGGTCAAGGCTCTCTTGGCATCCATCATGCCGGCGCCGGTCGCGTCGCGAAGCGCCTTGACGTCCTTAGCTCCGAATTCAGCCATTCGTTGTCATTGCTCCTGGTCGTTCGTCGTGCCCGCTGCGGGGGCGGCGGGTTCGGCCGGCGTTTCGGCCGATCCTGCGGCCGGGGCGGGTTCGGCCGGCGCTTCGGCCGATCCTGCGGCCGGGGCAGCCTCAGCCGCTGGCGCTTCAGCCGATCCTGCGGCCGGGGCAGCCTCAGCCGCTGGCGCTTCAGCCGGCTGCTGGCGGGCCTCGGCCAAGCGGGCTTCCCGCTCGGCCTGGGCGATCGCAGCCTGGCGCCTCGCCTCTCGCTGCTGCTCCTCGCGGCGGGCTTCCTCCTCGGGATCCAGCACGGGCGGGCCGGCCGCGGCCGGCGTCCCGGCGCGCCCGGCCCTGCGCGATGCGATGAAGCGGCCTTCCTCGACCGCGTCGGCGATCACCCGGCACATGAGGGTCCCGGCGCGGATGGCGTCGTCGTTGCCGGGGATGACGTAGTCGATCAGGTCGGGGTCACAGTTGGTGTCGACCACTGCGACGATAGGGAGGCCGAGCTTGTTCGCCTCGGTGACGGCGATGTGTTCTTTCTTGGTATCGATGATGAACACCGCCTCGGGCAGGCGCGACATGCCCCTTATCCCTCCGAGGTTGCGCTGTAGCTTGTCGAGCTCTCGGGTGAGAATGAGGGCTTCCTTCTTGGGCATCGCGTCGAAGTCGCCGGCCTCCCGCATGCGCTCGTATTCCTGCATCTTCTTGACGCGCCCGGCGATGGTGGCGAAGTTGGTGAGCATGCCACCGAGCCACCGCTCGTTGATGTAAGGCATACCGCACTGCAGTGCGTAGCGGGCGATCGGGTCCTGTGTCTGCTTCTTGGTTCCGACGAACAGCACCGAGCCGTTGTCTGCGACCATGTCGCGGACGAACGAGTACGCAGTGTCGATGCGCTCGAGGGTCTGCTTGAGGTCAATGATGTAGATGCCGTTGCGCTCTCCGAAGATGAAGCGCTTCATCTTCGGGTTCCAGCGGCGCGTCTGGTGCCCGAAATGGACGCCCGCTTCCAGCAACTGCCTCATGGTGACGACGGCCATGGCCGTTTCTCCTTCCCATCGGTTGGTCTCGATCCGCCGTGCGCGCGCTGCGGCTTCTCCGCAACGACCGTGGGTGCACGACGGGCGTGTGAGGTCCCGCTTGTTCGGGACAGCTGACCAGAATAGCGGATCGGGTTTAAGAGGTTCGCAGAGTTGCCTGAGCAGAAGAACGCTGCTGAGCAGCGTTCTTCTGCTCCACCGATGGAGCGAACCTCTTAGCGCTCGGCCAGGAGGAGACGGCCGCGCAACTGCATGATCGCCTTCGTGTGGATCTGGCAGACCCGGCTTTCAGTGACCCCGAGGACCTTGCCTATCTGGGCGAGCGTCAAGTTCTCGTAGTAGTAGAGACTGAGGACGATCTTCTCGCGGTCGCCGAGACGGTTGATGGCGCCGGCGAGGATCTGCTTCATCTCCTCCACTTCGAAAGCGGCCATCGGTCCGTCGTTGCGGTCCGCCAGGGTGTCGCCGAGCGTCGCCGACTCGCCGCGGTCACCGCCACCTCCGGATATGACCTCGTCCAGCGCGACGATGCCGATGTAGGAGATCTGGCCGAAGATCTGCTGAAGGTCGTTTTCCGAGATCTGGAGCTCAGAGGCGACCTCGGCGTCGGTCGGCGCACGACCGAGAGAGGCCTCGAGCGAAGCGTACGCCTGCTCGACGGCTCTCGCCTTGGCGCGGACGGACCGTGGCACCCAGTCGATGGAGCGGAGCTCGTCGATGATGGCGCCCTTGATGCGGGTGATGGCGTACGTCTCGAACTTGATGTTGCGGTCGGTGTCGAACTTCTCGATGGCATCGATCAGGCCGAACATTCCGTAGCTGACAAGGTCGGACTGGTCGATGCTGTGCGGCAGGCCCGCCGAGACGCGCCCGGCGACGAACTTCACGAGCGGCGAGTAACGAACGATCAGCTGGTCGCGGATGCGCGTGTCACCGCTCTGCTTGTATTCCACCCACAGCAGGTCTACGTCCGGTTCCGCGGCGCTCATTCGTCAAGGCAGGCTACCCGCTATATGTGGTGTTAGCACTTATGGTGACTTTTCGGGCGCTCAGGTCATCACCGCAGCCTTGTCCACCACCCCCTGTCGTCGGCGACGAGACCACGGGCGGAGAGCCCGTCGAGCGCGCCGGCCACCTGGGCCACCGGCAGCGCCGAGCGCTCCGCCACCTTGTTGAGGCTCGACGGCACCCATCCCACAGACGCCAGCACCGCTTGCTCCGTCGGGCCCAGAGAGATCCGCGTGCCGTCCGGTGATCGCCGGGACCGGCGCCTCCCCTTGGCTTGACCTGGCTTCGGGGGATCCGGCATCAACATGCCCAGCGCGTCGAGCACGTCCCGGGGGCCGCGCACCGGCCCCGCGCCGTCGTAGAGAAGTTGGTTGCTGCCGGCACAAGCTGAGCTGCCGACCGGCCCGGGTACCACCCGCACTTCGATGCCCCGCTCGATCGCCGCTTCGGCGGTGATGAGGCTACCGCCGGCCTCGTGTGATTCGACGACCACGACCAGTTGGGACAGGCCTGCGATGATGCGGTTGCGCGCCGGGAATCTCCAGGCCTGAGCCGCATAACCGGGCGGGGTCTCCGAGATCACCGCACCGGATGCGGCAACTTCCTCCCACAGCGCGGCGTGACGCCTCGGGTAGGGGACGTCCACCCCGCTTGCGGCAACGCCGATGGTGGCGGCCACCGAGGCGGGGTCGCGAGCGGCCTCGCCGAGTGCACTCAACGCGCCGCGGTGCGCCGAACCGTCGATCCCCAACGCCAGGCCGGAAACGACGCAGACGCCGGCGGACGCGAGATCCCGGCCCATCTCGTAGGCGACCGCCCTGCCGTCGGGACTGGCGCTCCGGGTGCCGACTATCGCCACCCGGGGCCGATCCAGCGATGCCAGCGATCCTCTCCAGAAGATGACTCCCGGTGGGTGGGGATCATCCGCCAAGACGGCCGGGTAGCCGTCTCGGCCGATCCACGACACGTCCACCCCCCGAGACCGAGCCTTTGACCACCACGCCTCGGGATCGAACCTGCTGGCGGCGCTGGCCCACGAGCGGTCGCTGCACGCCGGCGAGTCACCGAGAAGGTTCGGTTGTGCGAACACCTTCTTGGATATGCGGCCGTGGACGACGTCGTCCCACACGTCTCGGGGATCCCGGTCGCGGATCATGGCGAGCAGGCGGGCCGGCCCCATCCCGGGAAGCCGGGTCAAAGCGGCGGCGCACGCACTGGCGCACGGCGTCACAGCGTGACCCCCTCCGGCTCGAACACCGGGCCGCGCAACGCGAGCGCTGTCGTGACGTGTTCCTCGCGAATGTCGCCTCCATGTCCCGACAGGTCCGCGAGAGTTCGCGCCACTCTTCTCACCCGATGCAAGCCCCGCGCGGAAAGCCGTCCCTGACGGAGCCGGGTTTCGAGCATCGTGCGAGCCTTGGGCTGTAGTGGTGCGGCAACGTCGAGTTCGCGTGCCGGTATGGCGGAGTTCAGCGCGAATCCCCTCCGCACGGCTAGATCGCGCGCCGCTCGCACCCGGCGAGCTATCGCTTGCGACGACTCTGGAGGTGCCGGGCTGGACGAGCCGTCACCCATCAGCTCGCCTACGTCGGGCCGGTCGACTGAGACCCGGAGGTCGAACCTGTCGAGCAGCGGCGCTGAAACACGAGCGGCGTAGCGCGCGAGCGCGGCGTCGCTGCAACGACATGCCCCCGGCGCTCCGCCGCCTCCGCACGGGCATGGGTTCATCGCCGCAACGAGCAGAACACGAGCCGGGAACACCACGCTCGCACGAGCACGGCAAACGAGGACCTTGCCCTCCTCCAATGGCTGTCGGAGAGTGTCGAGGACATCGGAAGGGAACTCGCCGAGCTCGTCCAGGAACAACACCCCGTTGTGAGCGCAGCTCAGCTCTCCCGGCCGCATCATCGTCGTGCCTCCCCCTATCAAAGACACCAGCGACGAGCTGTGGTGCGGCGCCCTGAACGGAGGCCGGCGAACCAGGACGCCTCGCGGCAGCGGGAGGCCGGCCGCCGAGTGAACCCGCGTGACCTCGAGCGCCTCCTCAGTCGTGAGCTCGGGAAGCAACCCCGGCAGCCTCTCGGCAAGCATCGTCTTGCCGGCGCCGGGCGGCCCGACGAGAAGCAGATGGTGCCCGCCCGCCGCGGCGACCTCTGCCGCGAGCCGGCCGATGGGCTGGCCGCGCACGTCGGCCATGTCCGGTCCCGCTCCTGTGTCGTCCACCGGCAAGAAGAACGGGGTTTCCGGCCAGCCTTCCTCGCCCTTGAGCACCGCTGCGAGCGTGGACAGGGTCGGCACGGCGACCACCTTGCCGGGACGGACCAGGGACGCCTCTCCGGCGCATGATCCGGGAACCACGACTCTGGCCGCGTTGATCGCGTCGACGAGCGGCAGCACACCCGAGACACGACGGATGCTCCCGTCGAGGCCGAGCTCCCCGAGGCAGCCGAGTCCCGGCAACGCGTCAAGAGGCAGCTGGCCGTCCGCGGCGAGCAAGGCGACGGCGATGGGAAGGTCCAGACCGGCACCGCCCTTGCGCAGGCTCGAAGGCGCGAGGTTGACCGTAACCCGGTGCTGAGGCCATGCCAGCCCGCTCGAAAGGATGGCCGCCCGCACCCGGTCGCGCGATTCGCGGCAGGACGCGTCGGGCAATCCCACGATCGTGAACGACGGGAGCCCGCGCGACACGTGCACCTCCACCTCGATCGGCCGCCCCTCGACGCCAACGAGCGTTGCCGATGCCACCGTGGCCAGCACCACCCACCTCCCATCATCCCAAAGCGACTAAGAGGGGCCGTGCGCCTGCCACCGAGCGCCTTCACCCTAAGACCGGGGTGGGACGCCCGACACCGCCGCGCTGGGCAAGAATCGTGCATGCCCGGCGACGCCGACCCTCATGGACCGGTCGAGGTGCGGTTCGTCCACCCGTTTCAGGCCGTGAAGCGCTACGTCTGCCCCGGCTGCCAGCAGGAAATCGCGATCGGTACCGGGCACGTGGTCGTCGTTCCGGAAGGAGCACCGGACCTGCGGCGGCATTGGCACCGGCCCTGCTGGGATCGCCGCGCCGATCGCCGGCCAGGGCGATGACGCTGGCGCCAGTGACACTGGCGGCCGTGACACCGGCGGAACTGACGCTGGCGGCGGTGACCCGGACGCCCAGCCCGCGGACGGGTTCGAGGGCCTACCCGGACTCTGCCGAGAGCGCCTGGTCGAGGTCCGCCCAGATGTCCTCGACGTCCTCAATGCCGACCGAAAGCCTTATCAGCCCCGGCGGCAGATGCCCCTCGCCATGCCAGCGGCCTCTCCGCTCGAGCAGCGACTCCACCCCACCGAGGCTGGTTCCCGGCGTGAGCAGGCGCACCCTGCCGACCACCGCCTCTGCCACCGCGGCCACGTCCTGCACCGCTCCCGGCGCTTCATCCGGGCCTTCGTCGGCGGCCCCGACCTCGAACGCGATCATCGTCCCGAAGCCCGACATCTGCCGCGCGGCCAGGTCGTGCCCCGGGTGGCCGGCCAGACCCGGGTACAGGACGCGACGGACCGCCGGATGCCCGGCCAGGCGCGCGGCGATCACTCCCGCGTTGTGCTGCGCTCGCTCCAGACGCACGTCCAGCGTGCGCATGCCGCGCAGACCGAGCCAGGCCTCCCAGGGGCCGGCGATCGCGCCGTGCAGGGAACGTCGTGTGGTCAACGAGGCCAAGACGTCGTCTCTCCGAGTCACGATCGCCCCGAGGATCACGTCCGAATGACCGGAGATGGACTTCGTCGCGCTGTGCACCACGACGTCCGCCCCGAGATCCAACGGACGCTGCAGTAGAGGGGTCGCGAAGGTGTTGTCGACTGCGACATCCATACCGAGCTCGTGCGCGCCGGCGCACAGCTCCCGGATATCGGCGATCGCGAGCAGGGGGTTCGTGGGCGACTCCAGCCAGAGCAACCCCTTGTCGCCGAAGCCGGGGCCCGACCCGCTGCCGGGAGCCGACGCGAAATCGACGCAAGCTTCGAGAACGGAGGCGGTGTCGGCGACGTCGACGGTCCGGAAGCGAAGTCTCCCCCGCCCGGCCACGTCGGCAAGGAACCGCCGTGTCCCGCTGTAGGCGTCCCCCGCCACCACCACTCGTCCCGGCACCGGGAGGCTCTCCAACACGGCCGCGATCGCGGCCATCCCAGAGGCGAACAGCAGGCAACTTCCCCCCTCGAGAGCACCGAGAACCTCCTCGAAGGCCTCCCACGTGCGGTTGCCGTCACGTCCGTAGCTGAGCTCACCATCCTGGCGGTATGTGGATGTAACCCACACGGGAGGGCTGACGGCGGCGCCGGGCGAAGCGAGTGGGCGGCCCCCGTGCACGACCAGCGACGCCGGGGCCAGGGCGTGGCCCTCGCGCGAAGCGCCGGTCGGACTCAAAACGCCGCCTCGAGCACGTCCACCTTCGACTGCAGAACGCTCGCCACGTCGAACCGCAGATTCCACGACCCGCGTCCCAGGCGTCCCCTGTTCTCGGACAGCCAGCGGGCGCCGAGCCGGCGGATGCGTGCCTGCTTCAACGAGTTGACCGCTTCGGCCGGGACGCCGAACCCGATCCCCGAACGCGTCTTCACCTCGCAGAACACGACCGTGCAGCCGCGCCGGGCGACCAGATCGAGTTCGCCGTCCCTGCAGCGCCAGTTGCGGTCCAGCACCTCGTAGCCGTGCGCCGCGTACCACTCGGCAGCTCGCGCCTCTCCGTACGCGCCGAGCGCCCGCCGTGCCTGCGAGGGGATGGCTACAGCTCCTTCTCGGGGAGCTCCTCGATGTTGACGTCCTTGAAGGTCACCACGCGCACGGAGGACACGAACCGTGCGGGCCTGTACATGTCCCACACCCAGGCGTCGCCGAGCTTGATCTCGAAGTAAGTGCGGTCTCCCTCGCCCTTGGCCTCCATCGAGACGTCGTTGGCGAGGTAGAACCGGCGCTCGGTCTCGACCACGTACTTGAACATGGCGAGCACCGCCCGGTACTCCTGGTACAGCTGCAACTCGATCTCGGTCTCGTACCGTTCGAGGTCTTCGGCGCTCACGATCCCCATGGTACGCCCTCGGGGTGACTGCGGACGCTTCGGGCCCCGCGGTCCCCGCATCCCCGGGAGTCCTGGCCTCAGAGAAACGACGCCTTCCACGGCGGCCACACTTTCCAAGTCGCTCGCCCGACGATGGTGCGCTCGGGGACGGGGCCGAAATAGCGGCTGTCCTCGGAGTTACCTCTGTTGTCTCCCATGACCCAGACGTCCCCTGGCGGCACGGTGACCGGCCCGAACGTGCTGGTGAAGGTTCCGGGAGGCAGGTACGGCTCGACGAGCAGCTCGTCGCCTATGTAGATGTGCCCGTCGCGGCCGCTCACCGTCTCGCCCGGCAGCGCGATGACCCGCTTGATCAACACCGTGTGGTCCTCCACGAGTCCCAGGGCCGCGCCGATCGAGCGGAGCCAACTGCCGTTGCCATGATCCTTGTCCAGGCTCGGCGGAGCCTTGAACACCACGATGTCGCCCCGGTGCACCGGATGCAGGTCGTAGGCGAGCCTCGAAACGACGACGCGGTCGTCGACCTTCAACTGCGGCACCATCGATTTGGACGGGATGTAGTAGGCCTGCGCGATGAACGCGCGGACGACGATCGCAACGACCAGCGCGATCGCCACGAGTGCCACGTCTTCGGCCGCGCGGCTTCGCCACCACGGCCGGGCTTCGCTTCGAGCGGGCGCGCTCTCCAACGGCGCAACGCCTGTGGCCCGCTTCAACGACTCAGCGCGTGACGCGCTTTTCCTTGATCTTCGCCGCCTTGCCGGTGCGGTCACGCAGGTAGTAGAGCTTCGCCCGCCGGACATCGCCCTGGGTGACCACCTCGATCTTGGCGATCACCGGCGAATGCACGGGAAAGGTCCGCTCGACACCCACACCGAAGCTCATCTTGCGGACAGTGAACGTCTCGCGAAGCCCCGACCCCTGGCGGCGGATCACGGCGCCCTGGAAGACCTGGACCCGCTCGCGGTTCCCTTCGACGACCCTCACGTGAACCTTCAGGGTGTCGCCCGGAGCGAAGTCGGGGATGTCGTCGCGCAGGCTGTCGCGGTCTACGAGATCGGTGGGGTTCATCGCACAGGCTCCTGGCGGGCGAGGGGACCCTTCAAGATAGTGTGCCGAGCCCGAACTCGGCCAGCAGGGCCCGCTCCCCTTCGGTGAGGCCGCCTCGACGCTCGATCAGGTCCGGCCTTTCGCGAACCGTGCGGGCCAACGACTGCGCCCTCCGCCACCGCCCCACCCTTGCATGGTCCCCACTTCGCAGCACCTCCGGGACCTCCCAGCCGCGGAAGTCGGCTGGCCGGGTGTACTGGGGGTACTCGAGGAGGCCGCCGGCGAAGCTCTCTTCGAGGGAGGATTCGTCGTTGCCCATGACGCCGGGGACGAGCCGGGTGACCGCCTCGAGCACGGCCAGGGCCGCGATCTCACCGCCGGCGAGCACGAAGTCCCCCACCGAGAGTTCACCGTCGACCAGGTGCTCGCGCACCCGGTGGTCCACGCCCTCGTAGCGCCCGCACAGCAACGAGAACCCCTCGCCCGACGCGAGCTCCCCGGCCCAATCCTGGTCGAAGCGCCGCCCACCGGGCCCGAGCAGCAGCAGGGGGCGTGGCGGGCTCTCCCGCTCGACGACCGTAAAGATCGGCTCCGCTGCGAGGACCATCCCTGCGCCCCCGCCGAACGGCGCGTCGTCGACCGAACGGTGCGGATCGTCGGTGCCGGAACGCAGGTCGTGCACCCGCAAGTCCAGGAGTCCCGCGCGCGCCGCCCGCCCCATGAGGCTCGCCTCGGTCCAAGGTCTGACGAGGTCGGGGAAAATAGTGAACAGGTCGATCCTCACGTCCGCTCTCTCAGCTCAGGCGGGGCGCGGTCACAGGTCGAACAACCCTGGCGGGACTTCCACCGTCAACCGTCCTCGAGCGGCGTCGGTCACGAACGTCAGCGGGATCAGCTTCCCGTCCTCCAGCACCAAGAGATCGCTCGCCGGGTTGGCTTCGACAGACTCGACCCGCCCGATCGCCTCGCCCGTGCTCGTGTAGACCTCCGCGCCGATCAGGTCGTGGACCCACAGGGCCGCCTCGTCTTCGATCGGCTCCGCGCGCAGCACCGCCCCGCGCAACCCTTCTGCTTGCTCGCGTGTCGAGATCTGCTCGAAGGAGACCAGCCGTCGCTGCCTTCCGCCGGCCGGTGCCGCAGGCGAGGAACTCAGGATCGTCAACTCCCCGTCCGGACCGATCAAGCGCGATCCTTCTCCGACGCGTTCAGCCCGGTTGGTCAACAGTTCCACGACCACCATCCCGCGGAGGCCGTGGGCCCGCACGACCCGACCGATCTCGAGCAGCCGGCTCACATCCGGCTCAACTTCTTTAGATCAGTCGACGATGTCGACGGCGACGTCGACGCCGTCCTTCGCGCCGGCGGCACGCACCACGCTTCGGATGGACTGCGCCACGCGGCCCCGCCGGCCGATGACCTTTCCCATGTCACCGGGTGCCACCCGGAGAGAAAGCTTGATCCCGTTACGGGTCTCGCTGGCGTCGATGCGCACGGCCTCGGGGTCGTCCACCAGTTGCTTTGCCAGATAGGAGAGGACCGACTTCGCGCGACCGCCGTCCACCTGGCCGTGGTCGTCCCACTCCTCGGTGACGTCGTCAGGGCCTTCGTCGATTGTGCTCACGACGTGGCGGAGGTGGCGCCGGCCTTGAACTCGTCGAGGGCACCGCTTTGTGCGAGGAGGCGAGCGACGGTATCGGTCGGCTTGGCGCCGTCGCGAAGCCAGCGAACGACCTTCTCGTTGTCCACGACCACACGTGACGGCTCGCTACGAGGCTCGTAGGTTCCCAGGATCTCGATGAACCGCCCGTCGCGCGGCGACCGGCTGTCGGCGGCGACGATCCTGTACACCGGCTGCTTCTTTTTCCCCATCCGCATCAAGCGGAGCTTCACGGCCATGTTTGACTGCTCTCTTGGTGATCGGGCGGCGCTACCGGCGCCGCTTCTTCTTATTGGATTTTTTGCTTCCTGTGGTAGCCCTGCGGGCGACCCTGCCTCCGAGCCCCGGCATCGAGGCCATCTGGCGCATGTACGACTGCATCTGCTTGAACCGGTCGAGAAGGCTATTGACCTCGGTCGTCGACGTACCGCTGCCATTGGCGATCCGTAGGCGTCTTGATCCGTTGATGATCGAGGGGTTCTTGCGCTCCTCGGGGGTCATGGAGCGGATGATCGCCTCGATCGGGCCCATGAGGCCGTCGTCGATCTCGGCGTTCTTCAACTCCTTGGGTAGCCCGGGAATCATACCTACAAGCCCGGAAAGGGGGCCCATCCGCTTGACCTGCTGGAGCTGGTCGAGGAAGTCCTCGAGCGTGAAATGTCCCTGCTGGAGGCGCCCGAGGGTGACCTCCGCCTGCTCCCGATCGAGGTTGGCCTCGGCCTTCTCGATGAGGGTGAGCACATCGCCCATGCCGAGGATACGGTCCGCCATGCGGTCGGGGTGGAACTGGTCGAAGTCGTCGAGCTTCTCCCCCGTCGAGGAGAACACGATGGGGCGCCCGACCACCTCCTTGACCGACAGCGCGGCGCCGCCTCTCGCGTCACCGTCGACCTTGGTGAGGATCACACCGTCGAGGGCCAGCGTCTGGTGGAACGCCTCCGCGGTCGACACGGCGTCCTGACCGGTCATCGCGTCTATGACCAGGAACGTGTAGTGCGGCTCCACCGTGTCGGAGATCCGCCGCACCTCGTCCATTAGCTCGGCGTCGATGGAGAGTCGGCCGGCTGTATCGACGATCAGGACATCGCGGCCCAGGCGGACCGCCTCCTCCAGGCCCTTCTTCGCGACGGTGACAGGATCCGACGGCTCGCTGAATACAGGGACGTTGACCTGCCGCCCAAGCACGCGCAGCTGCTCGACAGCGGCGGGCCGTTGAAGGTCGGCGCCAACGAGGAGCGGGTTGCGCCCCTCCTTGCGCTTGTACCAGCCGGCGAGCTTTGCGGCGGCAGTGGTCTTCCCGGAGCCCTGGAGGCCCGCTAGCAGGATCACAGTCGGCGGGCGGGAGGCGTAGGTGAGCTTGAGCGTCTCCCCTCCGAGGATGCCGCGCAGCTCGTCGTGGACGACCTTGATCACCTGCTGGCCCGGTGTGAGGGCCTGCGACAGGTCGATCCCGACCAGATCCTCGCGGACCCGGGCTACGAAATCTCGGACGACGCGGAGGTTGACGTCCGCCTGCAGGAGCGCCAGACGGATCTCGCGCAGCGCCTCGTCGACGTCCGCCTCGCTCAGCCGGCCGCGGCCGCGGAGCCTGCTAAAAACCGCGTCGAACCGGTCGGTCAGGGACTCGAACATGCGGCCTACCAGCGTAGACGACCGTCGCCGCCCGCCGACCTCGCCCGAAAATGCCACCGGCCGGGCTCCAGCCGTCGTATAGAAACATGTGGTGACGAGGGAGCCGCTCATCTCCGCGACCAACCTGGTCAAGCGGTTCGGGGCCTTCACGGCGGTCGACTCGATCAACTTCGAGGTCGCCCCCGGCGAGGTCTTCGGCTTCTTAGGGCCCAACGGCGCCGGCAAGAGCTCGACGATGCGCATGGTCGCATGCGTGTCGCCGCGCAGCGCCGGCAACCTGAGGATCCTCGGGTTGGATCCGGACCGGGACGGCCCAGCCATCAGGGCCCGCCTCGGCGTGGTTCCCCAAGAGGACAACCTCGACCCCGAGCTGAGCGTGCGGGAGAACCTGTACGTGTACGGGCGCTACTTCGACATCCCACGGCGGGTCCTGCGAGAGAGGATCGAGTCGCTGCTCGCCTTCGCACAGCTGACAGACCGTGGCGACGACAAGGTCGACCCGCTGTCGGGAGGGATGAAGCGCCGGCTCACCATCGCCAGGTCTCTCATCAACGAGCCGGACCTCCTGCTCCTCGACGAGCCCACGACCGGCCTGGACCCCCAGGCCCGCCACGCCCTCTGGGATCGCCTGTACCGCTTGAAGGCGGACGGGGTGACGCTCGTGCTCACCACGCACTACATGGACGAGGCCGAGCAGCTCTGCGACCGCCTCGTGGTGATGGACCGAGGCCGGATCGCCGCGCAGGGATCCCCCTTGTCTCTCATCGACCGCTATTCGACGCGGGAGGTCGTGGAGCTGCGGTTCGCTCCCGGTGAAAGCGAGCGGATGGCCGAAAAGGTCGATGACCTCACCGAGCGCGTCGAGGTGCTTCCCGACCGGATCCTTCTCTACACCGACGACGGGGACGCCGCAGCCGAGGCTGTCCATGCGCGGCGGCTCGCTCCGCTAAGCCTGCTGGTCCGGCGTTCGACCCTCGAGGACGTCTTCCTGCGCCTTACCGGCCGCCACCTGGTGGACTGACGATGTCGCTGCCTCCCGCCTTGCGGGCGAGCGCCTACTTCGCCCGGGCCTACCGCCGCACCTGGAGAGCATCGGTCGCGTCGACGTTCGTGAACCCGCTCCTCTACCTGCTTGCAATGGGCGTGGGTCTCGGGTCGTTCGTCAACAAGGGCGGCCACAGCGCGTCGCTGGGACACCTGACCTACCTGCACTTCGTCGCGCCGGCTCTCGCCGCGACCGCCGCAGCTACGACTGCCACGGGCGAGTCCATGTACCCTGTGCTGGGAGCGATCCGCTGGCAGCGCAGCTATCACGCCATGCTGTCCACTCCCCTCGGCGTCCGCGATGTGGTCGCAGGCCACATGGCGTGGATCGCGGCGCGCATCGCGATGGCGACCGGTTCGTATCTCGTGGTGATGGCGGCGTTCGGGGCGACGCTGTCGTGGTGGTCGATCGCGGTGCTGCCTGTCGGAGTGCTGACGGGTATGGCGTTCGCCGCCCCGTTGGCCGCGTTCGCGGTGCGCCAGGAAAGCGACAACGCGTTCCCGCTCATCTTCCGGCTGGGTCTCGTTCCGCTCTTCCTGTTCTCCGGTGTGTTCTTCCCGATCAGCCAGCTTCCCGCCGGAGTGAGACCGATCGCTTACATCACGCCGCTGTGGCACGGAGTCGACCTGAGCAGGCAGCTGACGCTCGGCACGGTGAGCATCGGTTCGGCGGTCGTCCACGTTCTGTTCCTCGCTGCCATGTGCTCGTTGGGCCTGGCGGCGGGGTTCCGGAATTACCGCTTGAGGTTGCTGCAATGAACGCCGTACGGCCGCCGGCGTCATTGAGGGCGTTCCGGCCGCTACCGCCCGGGTTGTTCGGGCTCGGGCGCAGTGGGCGCCTGATCGAGCGCAACGTGCTCGCTGTGCGCAAGGCATGGTGGGTGTTCGGATCAGGCTTGGCGGAACCCGTCTTCTACCTGCTGTCCATCGGGATCGGCATCGGCAAGCTGGTCGGCGGTATCCCCGGACCGGACCACAGCCTGATTCCCTACGCGGCGTACGCCGCGCCGGCGCTGCTCGCCTCATCGGCGATGAACGGCTCGGTCATCGAGAGCACATACAACGTGTACTTCAAGCTCAAGTACACGCGCGTGTACGACGCCGTGCTGGCGAGCCCCATGGAAGCCGTGGACGTGGCAAGAGGCGACATCCTCACCTCTCTCGCCCGGGGCTCGGTCTACGCGGCCGTGTTCGTGATGATGATGATGGCGCTCGGCGACATCCGCTCCTGGTGGGCGGTGTTCGCGCTGCCATCGGCGGTGTTGATCGGTTTCGCGTTCTCGGCGGTCGGGATGGCGGCCACCACCTACATGCGCGGTTGGACCGACTTCGACTTCGTGAACCTGGCGCTGCTGCCGCTGTTCCTCTTCTCGACAACCTTCTACCCGTTGTCGATCTATCCCCGGTGGTTGCAGATCGTCGTGGAGTGCACTCCGCTGTTCCACGGCGTGGCCCTGGCGCGGTCGTTCACGCTCGGTTACGTCGGTTTCGCCGTATTGGGCCACGCCGCCTACCTGGCGGTCATGGGAATGTTCGGGTTCGCTGTCGCGGCTAGGCGCATCCGGAAGCTGCTGCTCAGCTGAGCCACCGCTTCACGCGCGCCGCCGCGCTCAACCGAACAGCGCGTCGACGAACTCCTCCGCGTCGAAGTCGACGAGATCCTCCGCTCCCTCGCCGAGACCGACGAGCTTGATCGGGATGCCCAGCTCCGAGCGGATGGCCAGCGCGATGCCGCCCTTGGCCGTCCCGTCGAGCTTCGTGATGACAACACCGGTCACGCCTACGGCTTCGGCGAACTGTCGCGCCTGGATGAGGCCGTTCTGGCCGGTGGTCGCGTCGATGACGAGCAGCACCTCGGTGACGACGCCGGGCGGGCGTTCGGCGACTCGGCGCACCTTCTTCAGCTCCTCCATGAGGTTCGTCTTGGTGTGCAACCTGCCGGCGGTATCGGCGAGGACCAGGTCCGCCTGGCGTGCGGCCGCGTGCTGGACCGCGTCGAACACGACCGCACCTGGGTCGCCGCCTTCATTGCCCCGGATTATGGAGGCGCCGACCTTGTCGGCCCACATCTCGAGCTGATCGGCGGCGGCGGCCCGGAATGTGTCGCCGGCGGCCATCACGACCTTGTGACCGGTGCGGATCTGGCGCTGGGCGAGCTTGGCGATGGTCGTCGTCTTGCCCACCCCGTTGACGCCGACCATCAGCCACACCGTCATGGCGGTGTCGTCGCCGGCGAAGTGCAGCTCGGTGTCGCCGGCGAGGACCTCGATCAGATCGGTACGCAGGGCGTCCAGGAGTGAGTCGGGATCCTTGATCCGGTCCGACTTCACCCGGGCCCGGAGGTCGTCGAGGAGGCGGGTCGTGAGGTCGGTGCCCACATCGGCGAGGATCAACGCCTCCTCCAGCTCCTCCCATGCCTGCTCGTCGATCCGGTCGCGGGAGCGGACCGACGTGAGGTAGCCGGAGAAGAGCTCCCGCGCCCGGCCGAGGCGGTCGCGAAAGCGGGGTGGCGCCTCGGCCGCCGGCACCTCCTCGACCGCCGCCGGCACCTCCTCGACCGCCGGCGGGGCCTCCTCGACCGCCGGCGGGGCCCCCGTTACCGGCTGCGGTGGGCGCTCCGGGCGGGCAGGCGCCGGCCTGGTCGGAGCCGGCCTGGATGGCGCCGCCCGGGCACGAGGCGGGACGGCCTCGCCCGGGGCAGAGGGGGGAGGCGCGGCGCGGCGCCGGCTGGCGACGAGGTATCCCGCCGAGATCAGCACGATCACCGCCAGCGCTATGAGCACGGCGATCAGCGTGAGCATGACCCGCCGAGCCTACCGGCGTGGCCGTTGGGGCCTGTCGGGCCGTCCCGCTCGACCTAGACCCGACCGAGAGCCAGCGGTCCTCGAGTGGACAGAGCTGTGGGGTGCAGGCCGGCTACCCACCAACCGTGTCCCCTTGCGAAGCGTGGAGAGTGCTCTGAGAGGACAGAGTTGGAAGTCAATCCCCAGTAGTGGCCGCAACCCTGTCCACTTGGAGACGGGAGGTCCGCTCCCGCAGAAGACCGGCGGAACCAAGGATGGCCGCGCGGGCTAGCCGGGCTAGCCGACCGACCCCGCCGACACCCTCTCGCTCACGACCCTCGACGACCCGCCCGGTGCCATGGTCACCCCGTACAGGCAGTCGGCCGCCTCCATGGTCCGCTTCTGGTGGCTCACGATCAGCAGCTGCGCCTCGTCACGGAACTCGTGCACAAGATCGAGAAAACGATGGAGGTTGACGTCGTCCAGCGCCGCCTCCACCTCGTCCATCATGTAGAAGGGCGAGGGGCGGGACCGGAACACCGCGAACAGGAACGCCATCGCCGCAAGGCTCCGCTCCCCACCCGACAGCAGCGACAGCCGCCGGACATTCTTGCCCGAGGGGCGGGCTTCGACCTCGATCCCGGTTTCGAGGAGATGGTCGGGATCGGTGAGCCGAAGCCGCCCCTGGCCACCCGGGAACAGCGTGGCGAACAGCTGCTCGAAGTTCTCCGCGACGTCCGCGTACGCGGCCCTGAACACCTCGACGATCTCCGCATCGATCGCCTTGATCACCTTGGCCAGCTCCCGGCGGGCGTTGCGGATGTCCTCCAGTTGCTCCTCCAGGAAGGAGTGGCGCTCCATGAGGGCGGTGTGCTCTTCGAGCGCGAGCGGGTTGATGGGGCCCATCAGCCGCAGCTCGCGTTCGAGTTCGGTGCGCCGGCTCACCGCGCTCGTCCCTGGAGGCAGCTCCGGGCACTCGGCGGCCCGGATCGAATCCGGTTCGCAGTCGAGATCACGGCGGATGGCCTCGGTGATCCCTTCAAGGCGCACCCGCGCCTCGGTCTCGTCCAGGTCGATTCGCGAGAGCTTCTCGCGCAACTCGACGAGCTGGCGTTCCGCAAGCGACCGCTGCCGGCGAAGCTGCTCGAGACGGTCGCTCATCTCGCGGATCGCGTCCGACTCGGCCCGGCGGGCCTCGCGCAGCGCAACGACCGCTTCTTCCAAGCGCCCCTCGCGCTCGCGCACAACGACCGAAAGCGCCGACACCACCCGGGCCGCCCGCTCGAGCGCCGTTCGGCGGGCCGCGGCCTGGTCGCGCTCGGTGATGTTGCGGCGGAGTCGTTGTTCGACCTCGGCCAAGCGGCGAGACGTGAGGTTTCGGCGCTCTTCCAGGCCGGCGGCCCGCACCTCGAGATCGCGGCGCATCGCTGCGACAGAAGCGGCGCGCTCCGCCAACCGTGCCCGGGCGGCGCGCTCCGCCGCCGCCCGCTCGACCTCTCGCTCGGCGGCTTGCTCGAGCTCCGGCAGGACAGACTCCAGCTCTGCGACCCGCTCACGCTCGCGGGCGAGCCGGCCCTGCAGCTCCTCCCGCTGCGCGCGGGCCGCTTCGAGCTCGGAGGTCGCTTCGGCGAGGTCCCGCTCCACTCGGCTCAGGGTCTCCTCTGCCGAGCGCCGGCGGGACAGGTTCGTCTCGGCCGCCCGCGCGGCCTCGGCGCTGGCGACCCGGGCCGCCTCTGACGCGCGGCGTGCACCTTCGTGGTCAGCCGCCGCCCGCCGCGCCATCTCCGCGGCA
Organism: Acidimicrobiales bacterium; assembly: GCA_035533095.1. Lineage (NCBI taxonomy): Bacteria > Bacillati > Actinomycetota > Acidimicrobiia > Acidimicrobiales > Acidimicrobiales bacterium. The sequence goes on from DATLUM010000050.1 coordinate 142,872, forward strand.
ACGGCCGCAGCGGAGCGGGCTTCCTCGAGAGCGGCGCCCGTCGCGCCGCTCCCGCCGGCGCCGATCCGCCACAACCCGCCCGAGAACCGGTCGCCGTCCTTGGTCACCACGACCAGGTCGGGCCGGAGCGCGGCGACGTCGACCGCCTCGCGCCACGAACCGTCGACGACCACCGAGCCACCAAGCAGCTCGTCGAGAAGCGCGTCGACGCCGCCCGACAGGCCGGCCACCCGGGCGCGGAGCGAGCCCGCACCTGCGACCTCGGCTGGCGCCACGCCGGCGGGCGCGCCACCCCGGCGCAAGCCGAGAGGCACGACCGCCCCCGCATCGCCCGAGCGCTGCAACTCCGCCAGCGCCTCCCGCGCGGAAGCGGCTCCGTCCAGCACGACTGCGGCCAGAACCTCGCCGGCGGCTGCTTCGAACGCCGCCTCGTAGCCCTCATCCACCCGCACCAACTCGACGAGCGCCCCCACGACGCCGGGGACCGCCGACAGCCTTTCGGCGCCGGCCCGCGCCCTTGCCTGGGCCAGCGCCTGGGCGAGCGCCTCCTCCCGCGCCGCCCAACGATGGTGGTCAGCGTCCGCGGAGCGCCACGCCTCGGCGCGCGATTCGAGCTCGATGGCGGAGCGCGACTCGTCCTCGGCCGCCGCCGCGCGAGCCGCTTCAAGCCCGTCAGCCGCGGCGACGGACTCCGACACGACCGACCGCAATCGGCCCGCCTCGTCCGCCAAACGACCCGATCGCTGCCCCACCGCCTCCACTCGCGCGTCCACCCGCCGCAGCTCGCCGGCAGAGCGTTCCAGAGCCGAGCGCAGCCCGCCGAGCTCGCCCCGCACCTCCGCAGCGGGGTCACCGAACGCCTCTGGCGACGACCCCCATCGCTCCTCGACCGAAGCCGTCTCGGCGTCGAGCGCCGCCTCCGCCGCCGACAACTCGTCGGCCAGCGGGATCAGCCGCAGCGCCTCCTCATCCGTCCCCGCCAGGCTCTCCGCCAGCGAGGCCGCCTCACCTTCGAGGCTCGCGATCACGTCCTGGTCGACGCTCGACGCCAGCGAGGTCTCTATCCCGCGGCGCCGCTCCCCGAGCACCGCTCCAAGCCCCGCCGCCCGGGCCCGCAGGCTCTCCGCCCGCGAGACGAGCTCGGCCAGGTCCGCCGATCCCGAGTCTCCCCGGGTGTGCTCCAGCTGCGTCTCCGCCGTTATGACCTGAGCATCGAGGCCGGCCAGGGAGAACCGAAGCTGCTCCTCGGCCGATCTCAGCTGGCCCCGCTCCCTCTCCGCGGCCCCCAGGCGTGCCTCGACACCGGCCAGGTCCCGCGCAAGTAGGTACCTGCGGACGGCGGCGAGCTCAGCCACCAGGTCCCCGTGGCGGCGCGCGGCGTCGGCCTGCTTCTCGAGGGGCCGCAGCTGCCGGCGCACCTCCCGCAGCAGGTCCTGCAGCCGCACGAGGCTCGCCTCGGTGGACTCGAGACGGCGCTCCGACTTCTCCTTGCGCCGGCGGTACTTCAGGATGCCCGCGGCTTCCTCGATCACCAGCCGGCGTTCCTCTGGCCGAGAGTTGAGGATCGCGTCGAGGTTGCCCTGGGAGACGATGACGTGCTGCTGGCGACCGACGCCGGAGTCCGAGAGGAGCTCCTGGATGTCGAGCAGGCGGCAGGGCACCCGGTTGATGGCGTACTCCGACTCGCCGGTGCGGAACAGGGTGCGGGTGATCGTGACCTCGGAGAAGTCGATCGGCAGCAGGCCCGCCGAGTTGTCGATCGTCAGCGAGACCTCGGCGCGCCCGAGGGCGGGCCTCTTGGACGAACCGGCGAAGATGACATCCTCCATCTTCGCCGAACGGACGGTGCGCGGGCCCTGAGCGCCGAGCACCCAGGCGACAGCGTCGACCACGTTGGACTTGCAGCTCCCGTTGGGACCGACCACCACCGTCACCCCGGGCTCGAACTCCAGCGTGGTGGTGTCGGCGAACGACTTGAAACCTTTGAGAGTCAGGGACTTCAGGAACACGGGTTGACCAACCTAGCGGCGCGCGGCGGCATCCCTTTACCGTGCCTTCTCCGGGAGCGTGAGTGGTGGATCGCGCGGGTCAACAGCGCGAATCTCCTTCTTTTACAAGGGAAAAAGACGCAGCCATCGCGGCATGCCCGGTCCGTCGCTCAGATCTGGCAGCGCGGGCAGAAGTAGCCGCTGCGACCGTTGGCTTTCACCCGCGCGATGGTCGAGTGGCACCGACGGCACGGCTGCCCCGCGCGGTCGTAGACGTTGTGGAGGCTCTGGTAGTCGCCGATCTCCCCGAAGATGTCACGGTACTGCTCGTCCGCCAACGACGAGCCTCTCCTCCTCACCGCCTCCTGCAGCGTTTCCACCATCGCCCGGTAGAGCCGCCGGATCTCCTGGGGCGTGAGCTGGTCGGATCTGCGGTCGTGGCGCAAGCCGGCGCTGAAGAGGATCTCGTCGGCGTACATGTTCCCGATGCCGGCGATGAACCGCTGGTCCATCAGCAACGGTTTCAGCTGGGCGTGTTTGGCGGTGAGCCTCTGGGCGAAGTCGGTCCAGGAGATCTGCTCGTCGAGCGGATCGAAGCCGAGGTGCGCGAGTTCGGGGACGTCTTGCTCCAGCTTGTCGGGTGTGGTTACGAACACCTCGCCGAAGGTTCTCGGATCCACGAAGCGGAGCTGGGGAGCGCCGGCGAAGTGCAGCACCACGTGGGTGTGCTTGATGGGGGGGTCCTTGGGGGCCGAGCGCAGGACCTGCCCGCTCATGCCCATGTGCATCACGAGGACATCGCCGTTGTCGAGCAGCAGCAACAGGTACTTGCCTCGCCGGCGGGTCCCGACGAGCTTGCGCCCCTCGACGCGCGATACGAAATCCTTCGGCCCCTTGTGCCGGCGGATCGTGCGGCTCCCGCCGCGGGACACGTCGACCTGCTTAATCTTCTTGCTGACGAACTCCTTGTCGATGTCCCTGCGAATGGTCTCGACCTCTGGAAGCTCCGGCAACTCGCCTCCTGTCAGCCGTCTTCCGGCGTAGGGGATGTCGCCGCGGCTGCACGCAAGACCTCCCACGCCTCGCGGGCGGCCGCCTGTTCGGCCTGCTTCTTCGAGCGTCCTTTTCCCGTCCCTCGGGCCGAGCCCATCACGTGAACGACCGCCTCGAACTCCTTCGCATGGTCCGGCCCCTCGTCACGCACCGAGTAGACGGGAAGCTGGTCGAAGACGCGGGCGCAGAGCTCCTGCAGTCGCGTCTTGAAGTCGTGCCCGCCGGGTCCGGCCGCCCCGAGCTCGATCCGTTCGCCCAGCAGATCCATCACGAGACGCTCGGCGGCCTCCCACCCGCGGTCGAGGTACACGGCGCCGATGACGGCCTCGGTCGCGTCGGCGAGGATCGAGGGCTTCTCCCGTCCGCCGGACTGGTCCTCCCCCTTGCCGAGCAGCAGCGCCTCACCGATCCCGAGCCCGGTCGCTATCTCGGCCAGGGCTGCCGAGTTCACGACCGACGCGCGCACCTTCGCCAGCTCCCCCTCCGGCATGGACGGGTAGGTGCGGTACAGGTGGACGGTCACGACCAGGCCGAGCACGGCGTCCCCGAGGAACTCGAGACGCTCGTTGGAGGAGGTACCCGGGTTCTCGGCGCACCAGGACCGGTGTGACAGGGATTGCTGGAGAAACGCGGGGTCGGAGACCTCCCAGCCGATGCGCCGGGCCAGCTGGTCGCGCGGGGTCTCCTCGGCCGGGCCGGGATGGTCCGGTGGCAGGGCTTCGACCTCCGGCACCCCCGCTGCCGTGGTTAGCCGGCCTGGAGCTTGGCGACGACGTAATCGACGGCGTCGCGGACTGTCTTGAGGTCTTCGAGATCCTCGTCGTCGATGCGGAAACCCACCGTTCGCTCCGAGAGCTCCTCCTCCAGCGCCTCGACCAGCTCTATCAGGGCCAGCGAGTCGGCGCCGAGGTCGTCGCCAAACGACGCCCCCTCGGTGATGGTCTCGGGGCTGATCTCGAGGATGTCCGCGAGGCACCCGCGGATGATCTCGAGGACCTGGTTGCGGTCCAGGGGAGTTCGTTCGACGTGGGTCTCAGCAGGCATGGTGTTTCCTCATTTGCCGGCAGATCTTACCGGGCGACCGGTTCGATGACCTGCTTGGTTGGCCTCGGGCGAGCCCCTACCCGCCCTTTACGGCGGTCCTCAGGGTGCCTACGAGGTCCTCGCTGACGGCGTGGTGGGCGACGCTGACCGCGTTGAAGATCGCCTGCGCCGAGGAAGAGCCGTGGCTGATGATGCAGACACCGTCGACGCCGAGAAGCATGGCCCCGCCGTAGGTGTCCGGGTCGAGCTCGGCCGCAAGCGGCAGCAGCGCGGGCAGGAGAGCACCGGAGGCGGCCTTGGTCTCCTCGGTCGAGTTGAGCGCGGCCAGCACGGCGTTGAAAGCGAACTTCATGGCGCCTTCCAGCGTCTTCAGCACGACGTTGCCTGTGAAGCCATCGGTTACCACGACGTCGACGGCGTCGGACATCACGTCCCGGCCCTCGACGTTGCCGATGAAGCGCACCGATGGCCCCGCCTCGCCGGCGGCCAGCAGCTCGTGGGTCTCCTTCGCCAGCGGGTTGCCCTTGCCCGGCTCCTCGCCGATCGAGAGCAGCCCTACCCTCGGGTCGTCGATCCCAAAGCGCTGGCGGGCGAAGGCCGCTCCCATCTGCGCGAACTGAACAAGCCAGGCGGCGGTGCAGTCAGCGTTGGCGCCGGCGTCGAGCAGCACGGTCGGCGTCGAGCCGGGGACCGGGATCGGGGTTGCGATCGCCGGCCGGTTGACCCCACTGATGCGCCCCATCCGGAACAGGGCGCTGGCCATCGTCGCGCCGGTGTTGCCGGCGCTGACCATCGCGCAAGCCCGGCCGTCGCGGACCGCTTCGGCGGCCCGGAGCAAGGACGAGTCCTTCTTGTTTCTCACCGCCTTGGCCGGGTCCTCGTGCATCTCGACGACCTCGGACGCCTCGATCAGCTCGAGCCCGCCGATGTCGGGCAGGCGCTTTGGGTCGCCTACCAGCACGACCGGCATGCCGGCCTCCGCGGCCTTGAGCGCACCGGCGACGATCTCGCCCGGCGCCTTGTCGCCGCCCATCGCGTCGACCGCGACCGGCAGCGAAGCAGGCCTGTCAGCCAATTTCTACGGCCTGGCGCCCCTTGTACCAGCCGCAGGTCGGGCAGACCACGTGCGGCAGCTTGGCGTTGTGGCACTGGGGGCAGATGCTGCGGGCAGGTGCGCTCAGCGACCAGGCGCTCGCACGCCGGCTGCGGCTCTTGGCCTTGGAGGTCTTCTTCTTGGGGACGGCCATGGGAGGTGGGAGTCCTGTCTTCGGTCGGTTCGGACGGTTCGGTCGGGTTCGCTCGTTCGGCCTGGGCCGGCGGGAGGGCCGGTTCAACAGCCTGCCGGGCGGGCCGGATCATTCTAGGTGGCGCCGGCGGCGGGCGCACCGCCGCGGCTGGTGTTCAACCCTGATGGTGCGCTGATGGGTCGCCTTTCAAGGCCTCGAGAGCAGCCCAGCGTGGGTCGGTGGGGGCGTCGCCGCACGAACAGGGTGCGTCGTTGAGATCGGCGCCGCAGGTCGGGCAAAGGCCCTTGCAGTCGTCGCTGCAGACAGGGGCCAGGGGCAGTTCCAGCAGGAGGGCGTCCCTGACCAGGGGCTGGAGGTCGAGCATCTCCCCATGGAGGGGGTAGGTCTCCTCGTCCTCCTCATCAGCGGGGTGCGGGCGCGCCTGGTGGGGATGGTCGCGCGGGTGCGCGTGAGCGCGGCCGCCAGCGGCTTCGTGCTGGCGGTACAGCTCCCGGACGTGGACGGCGAGTCGGCCCTCCACCGGCTTCAGGCACCGCCGGCATTCGCCTTTCCAAGGCGCCGAGATGTCCGCCGTGACCTCGATCCCCCCGCCGACCGCATCGAGGGTCGCGTCGGCTGTGACCTCCGCGTCCCTGGGCACCACGCTGCCGGCGACCGCCAGCTCACCGACTCGCCCCGTCCTGCTCTCGACCCGGCGCGTCCCCGGCGAGCGCTTCAGGGTCGTGATGGGCACGAGCCACGGGTTCTGCGTCACGGTTCCAGGGTACGGCGCCGCGCCCCGGACCGAATCGGACAGGATTGGTCTTTCATGCCCGGCTCGACTACGAACTCTGTCCCCTCACTGCCCAGCATCCGTGCAGTAAACGGACAGGGTTCGCGTTGCTCTGCCGAAACTGCGCGGCGGCTACGTCAGGTCCTGGTCGAAGAAGGCGTCTTCGCCGGCGTACGCCCCGTCGTCCTCGGCGCCGGCCATCCGCACCTCGTCGGGCTCCACCACAGGCGGCGGGGTGAGCGACAGCTTCTCCCTCCCGGCCGTGACCGTCTTCATGGTCCGGTCGAGCACCACCTCGAACGCGGCGAGCTTCTGGTCGCAATAGTCCTCGGCCTCCAGGCGGAGACGTCTGGCCTCGTCACGCGCGTCTTCGACTATGCGGCGGGCGGTCTGTTGAGCCTCGCGGACGATCTCCGTTCGCTGCACCATCCGCTCGGCCTGCAAGCGGGCGGCTTGCAGGACGTCGTCTCCCTCGCGCTGCATCTTGGCGAGGAACTCGGCCCTCTCCTTCATCATCCAGCGGGCCTGCTTGGTCTCCTCCGGGAGGCGCTGGCACGCCTCGTCCAGCAACTCGAGCACTTCTTCCTTATTGTCGAGCTTGACCGATGACGACAGGGGCAGGGTGCGGGTCCCCTCGATGATCTCGATGACCCTCCGGAGCAACTCCTCCGTGTCGTGGCTCGCGGACGCCCCTTCGATCAGGCTCACGCGAACTTCTCCTTGAGCTTGTCGAGGACCGGCCCCGGGACGGTGAAGCCGACCCGGTCGGCGCCGCCGAAACGGGCGAAGTCCCTGACGTACTTCGAAGCGATGAACGAGTACTCCGAGGACGAAGGGATGAACAGGGTCTCGATGCCGGCCACCTTGCGGTTCATCTGGGCCTGCTGCAGCTCCGCCTCCGCGTCGGAAGCGACCCGGAGGCCCTTGATGATCACGTCCGCGCCCATCTCCCTGGCGAGGTCGACGACGAGGCTCGACAGCGAGGCGAGGGTCACGTTGGGCAGGTGCACGACGCTGGCTGCGATCATCTCCTTCCGCTCCTCGAGGGTGAAGAGCGGCTCGCCTTTCTGCGTGTTGCGCATCGGGGCCACAACGACACGCTCGAACAACTGCGACGCCGCCTCGACTATCTCGAGGTGGCCGTTGTGAAACGGGTCGAAAGACCCCGGAAAGATTGCCGTCCTCAAGTCTCACCTGGGCGTCGAAGCCTGGCCACGGTGACCACGGTACCGCCGTAGGTCTTCGCCTTCACAGTTTGCCAACCCTCGACCGGCTCCCATGGTCCGCCGGTCTCGGCCACCACCAACCCCGCCTTGTCCCCGGCGGCACCGAGCAATTCGGACCAATCAGCGAACGCGTACGGCGGATCGGCAAAGAGAAGGTCACATACGGGCATGTTCGACGCGAATCGCAGCGCGTCGGCGACGACGACCCGCGACCGGCCCACGAAGTCGTCGCCCAACACTGCCAGGTTGGACCGGATGACCCCGGCCGTCGAGCGGTCGTGATCGACGAACGTCGCTTCCGAAGCTCCGCGCGACAGAGCCTCGATGCCCAGAGCACCACTCCCGGCGAACAGATCCACAACGACCGCCCCCTCGACAGCGCCCATGCTCTCGAGCATCGAGAAGACCGCCTCTCGTACCCGGTCGCTGGTGGGCCGGGTGGCGCCACCACGGGGTGCGCGCAAGTGCCTGCCGCGGGCGACGCCGCCCACTACTCTCACTGGACGAAGAGCCTCACAGGACGAACGGTACCGGCGTGCAACCCGAGGAAACGATCACCTGCATCGACTGCGGCGGGATCGCCCACCTCCTGTCGACGTGGCCGGAGGACGACCCTCCCCAGCCCGGCGACGTGATGGTGTACCGCTGCGAAGACTGCCTCGACCGGTGGGACCTGGTCCTGCCGGAAGACCCCGACGGGAGCATCAGCTCTTGAAGAGGAACTCCCGGTCCTCGTCGTCGACCATGTAACGGATCTCTTCAGCCAGGTCCGCCAAGCCGTCGAGTGCCGGATACCTGTCGACAAGGTCGAACGCGACTTCGCGCGCACGCGCGACGAGCGCGCGGTCGCGGCGCAGTGACGCCAGCTTCAGATCGGTCATCCCCTTCTGGCGGGTCCCGAGGATCGTCCCCTCACCGCGGAGCTCGAGATCGACCTCGGCGAGCTCGAACCCGTCAGTCGTACGTTCCAGCGCTCCGAGGCGTTCCTCGGCGTCGGGCGTGCTGCCCTCGCCGAGAAGGAAGCACCACGATGGCTGGGGGCCCCGGCCGACACGGCCGCGCAGCTGGTGCAGTTGCGCGATGCCGAATCGGTCCGCGTCCTCGATGACCGTGACCGTCGCGTTCGGCACGTCGACGCCGACCTCGATGACCGTCGTCGCGACGAGCACGTCCAGTTCCGCGTCCCTGAACCGCGCCATCACGTCCTCCTTGTCCTTCGCCGGAAGCTGGCCGTGCAGCAGACCCAGGCGCATGCCGGCGAGCTCTGTCGCCGCGAGCCGGTCGAACTCTTCGGAGGCGGATCGCGCCTGGATCTTCTCCGAGTCCTCCACCAGTGGGCAGACGACGTACGCCTGCCGCCCGGCCATCACCTCCGAACGGACCCGCTCCCACGCCGTGGCCTCCTCGATCGGGCCGCGCGCCCAGTGGGTCGCGATCGGCGTGCGACCCGGGGGCATCTCGTCGAGGACGGTGGTGTCCAGGTCTCCGTATACGGTCATCGCCGCCGTGCGCGGGATCGGCGTGGCGGTCATGACGAGCACATCGGGCACCGCTTCGCCGGCGCCCTTCGCTCGAAGCGCGGCGCGCTGCTCGACCCCGAAGCGGTGCTGCTCGTCGATCACGACGACTCCCAACGACCTGAACACGACCGACTCGGTCAGAAGGGCGTGCGTTCCGATCAGGATGTCGACCTCACCAGATGCGAGGTCGGCATGAAGGCGCGCTCGCTCCGCCCCGGTGGTGCGGTTGGTGAGGAGCGCGACCCGCAAAGGCCGGTCCGGCAGGAGGGTCCCCTCGCTCGGCACGGTCAGCCCCCGTAGCAGCGACGTGACGCCGGCGTGATGCTGCTCCGCGAGCACCTCGGTCGGCGCCATGAGCGCGCCCTGGTGACCTCCTTGCACCGCCGTGAGCAGAGCCGCGACCGCGACGACGGTCTTTCCCGAGCCGACGTCCCCCTGCAGTAGCCGGTGCATCGGGTGAGGGCCGGCCATGTCCGCCCCGATCTCGGCGATCGCGCGTTGCTGGGCAGAGGTGAGGGGAAAAGACAGCACGCCGCGAAAGCGGTCCAGCAGCTCACCTTCGACCTCATGGCGGATGCCGGCCGCTTCGCGCTCGATGGCCCGCTTCCTCAACACGAGCACCATCTGCAGGCGCAGGAGCTCGTCGAATGCGAGGCGGTCCCGTGCCCGTTGCGCCGATTCGAGCGAGTCCGGTTCGTGGATCTGCTTCATCGCCTCGTCGCGGCTGATGAACCCCAGGCTCTCCACCACACCTGCAGGAAGCGGATCGGCGAGAGGCCTCGATCTCCGCAGCGCCTCCGACACCCAGCCGGCGAGCTGCCAGGTCATAAGGCCGGCCTTCTCGGACTGCGGGTAGACGGGCACGATCCGCCCGGTCCGGTCGCCCACGAGATCGACGACGGGGTTCGTCATCTGCAGCCGTCCCCTGTAGCGGTCCGCCTTGCCGAACACGACCGCCTGCGTTCCCTCGACAAGCTGGCGCGACCGCCACGGTTGGTTGAAGAACGTCGCGCGCAGGTAGCTCGACCCGTCGAAGAAGTCCACTTCCACGAGCGACCTTCCCTGCCGCGTGCGCCGCGTGTTCGTCCGGCGCACCGTCGCTAGCACCATCGCCTCCGCTCCTTCGACCAGCTGGGATATCGAGGCCTGGTTCGTGCGGTCGATGTACCGGCGGGGATAGTGGGTGAGCAGATCCAGGACTGTCTCGATCCCCATGGCAGACAGGGCCTCGCGGTTCTTCGGGCCGACTCGCGTCAGCCGGTCGACGCTTGTTTCCGCGAGGCGCGACAGCGGTGCCACCCGACCCAACATAGGGACTCCGCGCGACGCCTGAAGGACTCGTTGTAGGGTCGGCCGGGGTGAGACTGGGTCGTTTTGTGCGGGCGGCGACGGTCTCGGTGCTGCTCGCGGGGGTGTCATCGGCAGCCGGCTGCTCGGGCGGGGCGAGGCCGTCCCCGCGATCGGTCTTACCGGCATCCACGCTCCCACCAACCACCACTGCGACGACCCGGCCCGCGTGCACGAACGCGTCGGTACTGGCGGGATGGTCGCTGCAGAGACGCGCTTCGTTGTTGCTCGTCGCGCCGGTCCTCGACTTCGACATGGCTACCGCTCACGTCGCCGCGTCTGATGGGGCCGGCGGGATACTTTTCCTCGGTCCCGCCAGCCCTCCCTCAGATCTGGCATCAAGGCTGCGCTCCGCGTTCGACGGGATCGCTGCCCCGGAGCCGATCGCCATGGCCGACCAGGAGGGCGGCGGAATCGAGAGGCTCACGCCACCCGTCCCCTCGATGCCCTGGCCTCGCACCATGGCGGCCACTATGAGCACCCAGCAGGTGCAGCAACTCGCCGCCGCGACAGGCGCCGCGATGGTCGCCCTCGGCGTGAAGATGGATCTGGCTCCGGTGGCGGACGTGGACGCTGGACCGGGACCGTCGGCGTCCAACCCGGACGGGCGGAGGTCTTTCAGCGGGGACCCGGCGACAGCGTCGAGCTACACCGTCGCCTTCATCAAAGGGCTGATTCAATCGGGCGCGATCCCGGTGGTGAAGCACTTCCCTGGCCTGGGCGGAGCGACCGGGAACACGGACAACGGACCGGCCTCCACGCAGTCGCTCTCCTCGCTTCAGTCGAGCGGGCTGGTTCCCTTCCGCGCTGCTGTCGCGGCCGGAGCCACAGCGGTGATGATCGCGAACGCAGCGGTGCCGGGCTTGACCTCGCTGCCCGCGTCGCTGTCGAGTTCGGTGATCACCGGGCTGCTTCGTCAACAGCTCGGCTTCAACGGGCTAATCCTCACCGACAGCCTCTCAGCCGGCGCCATCTCCGCCGCTGGCTATGACCTCGAGCACGCCGCCGTCGCCGCGGTGGGCGCCGGCGCAGACATGGTCCTGTTCGGGTCGACCCTCACCCCGGCGCAGACCGCACTCTTGAGCCCGGCCGGTGTCGACGCCAACCTGCGGGGTATCGCCGGCGCGATCGCGACGGCCGTCTCGACGGGCGAGTTGCCATCGTCGCGACTCGACTCGGCCGACGAGCACGTGCTGGACGCCGGGCACGTGTCGTTGTGCTGAGTCGTCTCAGGACCGGATGGGGCCCCAACCCCACGCCGGGCCGTCACGCTCAGCTCTCGTGCTACTCGATGCTGAAGAGGTAGGGGTACAGCGGCTGCCCGCCGTGGTGCACCTCGGCGCTCAGGTCGGGGTGCGCCTCGTCCAGCCACTCGGTGATGCGCCGAGTGTCGGCGGCATTGGAGCCTTCGCCGGCGATGATCGTGACGATCTCGTGGCAGTCAGCCTCGATCAGGTGGTCGAGCAGGCGGGTCGCGGCCTCGGCAAGAGCCGAGTCGACGACCTCGATCCGGTCGCGTGAGATTCCCAGGTAGTCGCCTTCGGATATCGGCCCGGCGTCGCAGACACTGTCGCGGACGGCCCTTGTGACCTCGCCGGCGACCACACGAGCGGAGCTCTCCGTCATCAGCGCGACGTTGGAGTCCGCGGTGCCTTCCGGGTCGTACTCGAGCAGGGCCGCGAAGCCCTCCTGTATGCCCTTGGTCGGAATCACCCTCACGAGTTTCGAAGACTGGGTGGCGGCCTGCTCGGCAACGGGAACGATGTTCTTGTTGTTCGGAAGGATCACGACCTGATCGCCGGGTGCAGCATCGATGGCTGCGAGAAGGTCGGCCGTCGAGGGGTTCATCGACTGTCCTCCGCTCACGACGTGATGCACGCCCAACGACCTGAAGATCCGCCTGATCCCGTCCCCCGTGCACACCGCCACCACCGCGCAGGCCACCGGCTCCTCAGGCGGTTCGGCGACCGCTCCGGACCCGGTCGCGTCGCGCACCCAGCGCTCCTCTTCCACCTGCTCCCACAGGTCGGACACCCGGATCTGGCGCGGGTGCCCCGCTTCCAGCGCCGCCTCGATTGCCGACCCGATGTCGTCGGTGTGGATGTGGCAGTTCCACAAGCCGTCGCCACCGACGACGACGATCGAGTCACCGATCCCGGCCCACACCTCCCTGAAGGACGGGATCAGGTCGTCTGGAGCCTCGAGGAGATACATGACCTCATAGCGGAGGCAGTTGTCGTCGGAGTCGTAGTCGTCGCCGACTTCACCGCCGGAGGTGGGGGCCACCGCGCCACTTCCCTCGGGCGGATCGGGCAGGGGGCGGCCGTCCGTCACGTGCAGGAAAGCGTCGAGTAGCAGCACGAAGCCGGTTCCTCCCGAGTCCACCACCCCCGCAGCCTTCAGGACGGGGAGCAGTTCGGGTGTCCTCTGCAGTGCCTCGTCCGCGCCGGCCCTGGCGTCCTCCAAGACGGTGGTGAGACTTCCGTTCAACGACGCCGCTGCCGCGTCCGCAGCGGCCCTGGCGACGGTGAGGATGGTCCCCTCGACGGGCTGCTGCACCGCCTTGTACGCGCCGTCGGCCGCGCGCTTGAAGCCCTCCACGACCGCCGAGGCGTCGAGGCCGAACCCCTCGCCCTCACGCGCCGCGTCGGCTATCCCGCGAAGGATCTGGGAGAGGATGACTCCGGAGTTGCCCCGGGCACCCATGAGGGAGCCGTAGCTGATGGCCTGGGCAACTGATGGCATGTCGTCGACGCCGCGCTCGGCGACCTCCTTGACCACCGACTCGAGGGTGAGGGCCATGTTGGTGCCGGTGTCGCCGTCGGGAACGGGGTAGACGTTGAGCCGGTTGATGCGGTCCTGGTGGGCGCGCAGCGCGTCACGGTAGACCGTGATCACGCTCGCGAGGTCGGAGGCTGTCAGGCGCTCCAGTGTCATGGACCGGCCATTCGGCATGAGAATGACGCAGTCGGGCCCGGCATCAGCATGCGGGGGATGCTAACCTGGCCCGCCGGCCCTGATGGGCCCCTACCCGTGCCGAAGAACCCGTGGTGACCGACCCGGTTTCGCGACCCGGGCGGCCCTATCTAGACCCCAACGAGCGAGGTGTGGTTCCCGATGGCAGCGGTTTGTGAGGTATGCGGAAAGCGGCCGTCGTTCGGCATGAGTATCAGCCACTCGCACAGGCGCACCAAGAGACGCTGGAACCCCAACATCCAGAGGGTCCGGGCGATGATCAACGGTTCCCCGCGCCGGATCCACGTCTGCACCTCCTGCATCCGCGCAGGCAAGGTCACCAAAGCCTCTCGCTGAGCCCCGGCCGCGGGCCGGACTAGCCTGGCTGGCCCGAGGCCGCAGCCGGTGCCGGGGGCTCGGAGGCGCCGGACAGGAGGCGCATCACGTCGTCGCGGCGGAAGCGGAGGTGCCCGCCGATCGTGCGGAGGCTCGGGAGCTTGCCCGAGGCTGCCCAGTTGATGACGGTCCGCTCGGTCACGTCGAACATGACGGCCACCTCGTGGCTCCGGAGCAGCTGGTGCGGCTCGGAGCCGTGCCGGTCGGACCCGTTCGATCGCACGGGGGCCGCGGTGCTCACCCGTGCGATCGGGGGGGCGAGATCGGGCCGGGCGAAGGAGGCCGTCGGCCGGCGGATGCCGGCGAGCTGAGCGCCCATCTGCCTTGCGAAGCTGGCCATGGCCCGGTGCTCGCGCTTGGTTACCTTGCGGACCCACCGGTCGAGCACCGCGACCACACCCAGCAGTGAACCCGTCTCCGACCGCAGGGCGACGCCGTAGGCCCAGCGCATGGAGTGCGGCGGCTGGACGAGGGAGCTACCCGGCATGGCGGTCATGAGATCGTCGATCTCGTAGGCCTCCGAATGGGCAGCGAGCGCGGCGAAGAGATGGGGGTCGTTGAGACCCTCCTTGGTGTCGAACCCGTGCGAGAGGGTGCTCCAGGACCCGTCCGGTTGGGGGACGGAAAGCAGGGCGACCGGCGTCTGGCATGCGAATGACCCGAGCACCAGCAGATCCAGGAAGGCCTGCCCCGGCGGGGCGGACGACGCGAGGCCGGTAGTGGGGGCGACCGGGACCTGCGGGCCGTGCTCGGCACCTCCGACGAGCGCCCTCGGCGCGCCCAGGCCCGGGCTCAGCCTGTCGGCCAGAGTGGTGTCGATACCGCCTGAGCGGGGGCTCGATACGGACATGCTCGATGATTCGGCGGGCCGCCACCCGCGCTTGAGAGAAAAAAGGTGCGTCGACGATCCGCGAAGGGCCGCCGGCGGGCGCCGACACCAAGATCAGGCGACGCTGCCGCCCCGGCCCCACCCCGGGTTGACCGGCCCCACGCCGGACCCCACGTCCACACCCGCCCTGATCGACTCGGTAACGAACTCCTTGGCCCTTACACATGAGTCATGCAGTGAGGCTCCGGTCGCCAGCTCCGCACATATCGCCGCCGAGAGGGTGCAGCCCGTCCCATGGGTGTGGCGGCTCTCGACGCGGGAACCAGAGAGCCATTGGATGCGTCCCTCGGAGTACAGGACGTCGGGCGACTCGTCGGAGCGGAGGTGACCTCCTTTGAGGAGCACCGCCGGCGCCCCCGCCGCTGCCAGCTCTTCGGCGGCAGCCGCCATACCCTCGCGCCCGTCGATCGGGTGGCCGAGCAGCGCCTCCGCCTCCGGGATGTTCGGGGTGACGACGCTGCACAGGGGGACAAGCTCCTCGAGCAGAACCTTCACCGCACCTTCCTCGAGCAGCAGCTCCCCGTGGCTGGTCACCAGAACCGGGTCCACCACGAGCCATGGAAAACGATGATCGACGGCCGCTTGGGCAACCGTGACGATCACTTCTGCCGTTCCCAGCATGCCGGTCTTGGCGGCCGAGACGCCGATGTCGTCGCAGACCGCTTCGATCTGGGCCCGCACGAGCGGCGGCGGAAGCACGAGCGAGTCGAGGACACCGAGCGTGTTCTGGGCTGTCACTCCCGTGAGCGCGCACGTTCCCCACACTCCGAGCGCCTCGAAGGTCTTCAAGTCTGCCTGGATCCCCGCTCCCCCACCCGAGTCAGAGCCGGCGATCGTCAGGGCAACTGGGACCCGGGGTCGCCTCACAACTGGTGCTCCCAGCCCGCAGGGGCCACCTCGGCTCCGGCAAGCCGGACACCCTGATGGTTGTCCCTGCACTCACCGATCCTCACCGGCGGGCGTAGACCTTCGAACGCCGAACCCACTGGTGCCCCGGGTGGCGCACAGAACACGAGCTCGAAATCCTCTCCTCCCGACATGGCCTCATCGGTGGTCGCCCCCTTCGCCGCGGGCACGTAATCGAGCGACACCCCGATCCCCGACTGGCGGCATATGTGACCCACGTCCGCGGCCAATCCATCTGAGACATCGATCATCGCTGTCGCTCCCGCCGATCGAGCTGCCCTGCCCTCGGCCAACCTGGGCACCGGGCGCGCGTGCGATCGCACCAGGTCGGCACCTTCGGCATCCCGCGCCGAAGACCCACCGGAACGGAGCCGGCGCAGGCCCGCCGCTGATGCACCGAGCGGGCCCGTGACCCAGACCTCGTCGCCGGCCCGCGCGCCGCTTCGAAGGACCGGCGCGCCGTCACAGGTTCCCGCCACAGCAACGGTCACAACCAAACCCGGCCCGCCTGTCAGGTCTCCGCCGACAACGGGGCATCCGAAACACCTGGACGCGTCAGCCACACCCGCGTACAACGACCGGACCTCCTCCCCGCTCGCCCCCGCCACGGTCACCAGAGCCCACAGAGGATCGCCTCCCATCGCCGCGATGTCGCTCACGCACGCAGCCATCGCCTTCCAACCGAGGTCGTCGAGCCCGGTCAAACCGAGATCCGCGTGGACTCCGGCGACGACAGTATCGGCAGCGAGGAGCAGGCGATCCCCGGCAGGTACCGGAAGCACCGCCGAGTCGTCGCCGATCCAGACCTGGCCCGCGTCGCCTGGCCCCGGCAGCAGAGAGCGGATCGCCTCGATAACCGCGAACTCGCCTGTCAACGGGGCGATCCGTTATCGTCGTCTTCCACAGGGGGGAAGCGTAGGCACCGATGTTTCCAAAAGCCGGACGAGGGAGAAATTTCGAGCCGTGACCTCCACAGAGCCCCTATCGAACAACCGCCGACTGCGGGACTGGGTCGACGAATGGGCCAAGCTTCTCCAGCCCGATCGGGTCCTGTGGTGTGACGGCTCGGCGGAAGAGTACGACTCTCTGTGCGCTGAGCTCGTCGAGGTCGGGACGTTCCGAAGGCTCTCCGATGCGAAGCGTCCCAACAGCTATTGGGCCACATCCGATCCGGCCGACGTAGCGCGTGTGGAGGATCGAACCTTCATCTGCTCGGAGAAAGAAGAAGACGCCGGAGCGACGAACAACTGGCGCGATCCGGCGGAGATGAAGAGGGCCCTGCGCGACCTCTACTCCGGCAGTATGAGGGGGCGCACCATGTACGTCGTCCCCTTCTCGATGGGTCCGCTCGGCTCGCCGATCGCCCACATCGGGGTTCAGCTGACCGACTCCGCCTATGTCGCCGCCAACATGCGGATCATGACCCGTATGGGCAAGGGCGCCCTCGAGGTCCTAGGCGACGATGGCATCTTCGTCCCCTGCGTCCACTCGGTTGGGGCTCCGCTGGAACCCGGTCAGCAGGACGTCCCGTGGCCGTGCAACAGCGACAACAAGTACATCGCCCACTTCCCAGAAACCCGTGAGATCTGGTCTTACGGTTCGGGTTACGGCGGCAACGCCCTCCTGGGCAAGAAGTGCTTCGCCTTGCGGATCGCGTCCGTCATGGCGCGCGACGACGGCTGGCTCGCAGAGCACATGCTGATCCTGAAGCTGACTTCCCCCAAGGGCGAGGTGCGCTACGTGACCGGCGCGTTCCCCTCGGCCTGCGGCAAGACGAACCTCGCGATGTTGATACCGACGCTCCCCGATTGGAAGGTCGAGACGATCGGTGACGACATCTGCTGGATGAAATTCGGTGAGGACGGACGCCTGTGGGCGATCAACCCCGAATACGGGTTCTTCGGCGTCGCCCCCGGCACGAACAACAAGACGAACCTCAACGCGATGCTCACCCTCGCGGAGAACTGCATCTTCACGAACACGGCGCTCACCGACGACGGCGACGTGTGGTGGGAGGGCATGACCGACGACAAGCCAATCCACTTGACCGACTGGAAACGCCAGGACTGGACACCCGAGAGCGAGACGCCCGCCGCCCACCCGAACGCGCGGTTCACCGCCCCGGCATCCCAAGATCCCGCCATCGCGCCTGAGTGGGAGTCCTCCTCGGGCGTTCCCATCTCGGCGATCCTCTTCGGCGGTCGCCGCTCGGGTGTGGTGCCGCTGGTAACCGAAGCGTTCGACTGGCAGCACGGCGTGTTCCTCGGGTCGATCATGGCCTCCGAGACGACCGCGGCCGCTGCCGGCGCCGTCGGCAAGCTCCGCCGCGACCCGTTCGCGATGCTTCCCTTCTGCGGATACAACATGGCCGAATACTTCGACCACTGGCTCGAGATCGGCGAGCACACCGACGCGTCCAAGCTGCCGCGCTTGTTCTACGTGAACTGGTTCCGCAAAGGACCCGACGGCAAGTTCCTGTGGCCCGGCTACGGCGACAACAGCCGAGTCCTCGAATGGGTCTTCGAGCGCTGCGCGGGCCGCGGCGAGGCCGTCGAGACGCCGATCGGGCTCCTGCCGGCCAAGGGCGCAATTCCTACCGAAGGCCTCGGCATCGACGAGTCGGACATGGAACATCTCCTCAGCGTCGACGTGGAGGGTTGGAAACAGGAGATCCCGCTCATCGCCGGGCACTACGACTCGCTCGGCGAACACGTCCCGGCTGCCCTGCGCGACGAACTGGCCCGCCTCGAGAAGCGTCTCGGGTGAACGCACGCCGCGGGTAGCATTCGCCCGCCGCACCCGAGGAGGAACAACCGATGGCCGTCAGCGCTTATGTCCTGATCCAAACCGAGGTGGGCAAGGCTGCTTCAGTAGCGGAGCACGTACGTCAGATACCGGGCATCGTGTCCGCTGACGACGTCACCGGCCCCTACGACGTGATCGTCAAGGCTGAGGCCGACTCGGTCGACGAGCTGGGACGCATGATCGTCAGCCGGCTGCAGATGATCGAAGGGATCACCCGTACCCTGACCTGTCCGGTCGTACACCTCGAAGACTGAGATCGCCCGGGCCTGGCCGTGCCCGCTTGGCACTTACTTGATGGCGCCGACCTCGCGCAGCTTGGAGAGCTCGTCGGCGGCGAACCCCCAATCGGCCAGCGCCTCGTCGGTGTGCTGGCCCGCACGAGCAGGCGGGCGCTCGACTTCCGCTACCGTCCGGCTGAATCGAGGCGCCGGCGCCGGCTGCGTCACCCCGGCGATGTCAACGAACGTGGCGCGGTGCCGGTTGTGAGGATGTGACGGAGCCTCGTCCGGGTCGAGGACCGGCGCGAAGCACGCGTCGGTCCCCTCCATCAGTGCGCACCACTCGTCACGGGTCTTGGTCTTGATGAGCCCGGCCATGCGCTGCTTGAGGGATGGCCAGGAGGACCGGTCGTTTTGCTCGGGGACACCGCCGGGTTCCTGGGCCAGGCCGCTGAGCTCCGCCATCTGTGCGTAGAACTGCGGCTCTATGGACCCGAGCGAGATGTGGCGGCCGTCCGCGGTCTCGTAGACCTCGTAGAAGAACGCTCCCGTGTCGAGCAGGTTCGTGCCGCGCTCCTGCCACATGCCGGTAGCTCGCAAGCCGTGCATCATGGCGGCGAGAAGCGCCGCCCCGTCGACCATCGCGGCGTCGATCACCTGACCCTGCCCGGAACGTGTCGCTTCGAGCATGGCGCAGACGATCCCGAATGCCAGAAGCATCCCCCCGCCGCCGAAGTCGCCCACCAAGTTCAGCGGCGGCACCGGCGCCTCGCCCTTGCGGCCGATCATGCCAAGGGTCCCGCTGAGAGCGATGTAGTTGATGTCGTGACCCGCGGCGTTCGCGTACGGGCCGTCCTGACCCCAGCCTGTCATCCGCCCGTAGACGAGGCGCGGGTTGCGCGCCATGCAGTCGTCAGGGCCGAGACCCAACCGCTCGGTGACGCCCGGGCGGAAACCCTCGATGAGCGCGTCCGCGCTCTCCACGAGGCGCAGGACCGCGTCGCGACCTTCGGGGTGCTTCAAATCCACGCCGACGGAACGCCGGCCACGCCCCAGGACATCGGCGAACGGCGGCGATGCGCCCTCCCGGACTGCAGCGGCGCGATCGACCCGCAGCACCTCGGCGCCCATGTCGGCCAGCATCATGCCGGCGAACGGCCCGGGGCCGATGCCGGCAAGCTCGACAACCCGGTATCCCTTCAGCGGTCCTGCCACGTGACTCCCTCCCGAACCCGCAGGCCTGCTCGGCGCGGCGCGGGGTCTTTTTCCGACCTGATACTTACCGGCCCGGGATCCGGGCCGCCAACGCACGCATCCGGCCGATCGCGCCGGGCGTCCTCGTTCCCCACCAGAAAAGATCCCGGCCGTCGACGAACTCCACGCGCGCAACCTCTTCCAGCTCCGCGCGGTGACGCTCCGAGAAGCGGTACGGCTCCGAGGGGGCGAGCACCACGTCGGGCTCCCGCGCCCGCGCTTCGTCGATCGTGACGGTCGGGTAGCGCTCCGATTCGGCTGAGCAGACGTTATCGAGACCTGCATGCGCGAGCAGATCCGACCCGTAGGTGTCGCCGTTGACCGTCATCCAAGGACGGCGCCAGATGGGAACCCAGACCCGCACCACCGGCGGGTCCGGTTCCTCCGGCCGGTCCGATCTCGATCGGACACCGACGATCCCCGCCAGTTGGTCCAACGCGACGGCCGCCCCGGCGAGGTTCCGCACGCACGTCGCGTGAACGACGACCCCCGCGTCACGCAACGCCCGCGCGTCCTCGATGCGGTTCTCCTCCTCGTCCATGAAGACGACGTCGGGACCAAGAGAGACGATCGAACCGATATCCGGGTTCTTCGTCCCGCCGACCGTCTTCAACCCGTCCGTTTCGCAGAATCGCGTCACCGCGACGGGTGTCACGCCCCAGCTCAGCAAGGTCTCCGTGACAGAAGGTACGAGGCTGACGACGCGGGGCGGGTCGTTCACATGCGGTCCAGCAGCTGCGCCTTCTTCTGCTCGAAGTCGGCATCGGATATCACTCCCCGCCGGCGGAGCTGGTCGAGCTGGTCGATCTGCTCGGGAATCGACGATCCGTGGCTCGGCGGGAGCTGCACAGGTTGGACTTTGCGCACGCCGTCCATCAGCCGGAATATCTCGTTCTGGACCCGAGCGGGGCGGGGGAGGTCGGGGAAGTATTCGGGCGAGTCCTTGCCCGGCGATTCCACCAGTACGCAGCCCGCGCCGATCACCCGCTCGAACAACGACTGCCGGTAGCTGATGTCGCTCAAACCCATCAACGGGATCTCGCGGCTCGTGCGCGACAGAACACCTCGGCGCTCGATGAGGCGGCTGGTCGTGAGAATGAACCTCGAGGTCCGCCACCTCAGGTAGCGGAGCAGCAGCCATCCCGCGCTGGCGACGAGCGCCGCCACCACCGCCCAGCCGGCCGCGGGAGGCGCCGATTCGGCCAATGCCGCTATGGCGCCGGCAATTACAGCAACGATCGTGGCCACCGGCCCGGCGAGGTACCACCAGTGCGGGTGGAGGTCGAGGACAACCTCCTCGCCTTCGTTGAGTCGGCGGCTTCGCAGAGCCATGTACGAGAAACTAACCCCCGCAGCATGCTCCGGAAGAACGGGAAGCGGTGAATCGCCAAGGTTCTTGACGCCAAGGGTGGTCAAAGGGCATAGTCCTGGCCTCGACAGGTGCCCGGTTGCAGCGCCGGCTCGATGATTCGGGGGGATCATCGCCAGGCGCGCAACCGGCGCCTTTCGTTTTGCGGACCGGTGGACAACCGCCGCAGGGGGATCCACCAGATCGTCACACCCCTTCCGTATCTTCGCCCCGGTGAGTTTCACGCCACCGCTGGACGAGATCCTGTCGGGCTTGACCGACGCTCAGGTGGCGGCGGTGACGAGCGAGGCACAGCCTTTGTGTGTCGTGGCTTCAGCCGGGTCCGGCAAGACCCGGGTGCTCACGAGGCGGATCGCGTACCGGATTGCCGTCGGCAGCGCGAGCCCGGTGCACTCGCTCTCGCTGACCTTCACCCGCAAGGCCGCCGGCGAGTTGCAGTCGAGGCTGCGTGCTCTCGGCATGCGCGAGCACGTCTCCGCGGGGACCTTCCACGCGCTCGCGTCGGCGCAGCTGCAACGCTGGTGGGCGGACCGGCGCAAGCAGCCTCCCGTTCTGCTCGAGCGCAAGGCGCGTGTCCTGGGGCCGCTCGTTTCATCGCGCCCCGGTCTCGCCGGCGCGTCCCTGTCGGACCTGGCGGGCCACATCGAATGGGCGAAGGCAAGATTGGTGAGCCCCGAGGACTTCGAAGCCGCCGCTCATGAAGAGCGCCGTCAGATGCCCGCTGGCGCGCGGGCGGCAGATATCGCGGCGCTCTATGCCCGCTACGAGCACGAGAAGCTGCGACGGGGTCTCGTTGACTTCGACGACCTGCTCTCCCAATGCGCTGCCGCGATCGAGTCGGATCCGCAGTTCGCCGGCGCTCAACGGTGGAAGTGGAGGCATCTCTTCGTCGACGAATTCCAGGACCTCAACCCTCTGCAGCACCGGCTCCTGCTCGCCTGGCTCGGCACCTCCGACGACCTGTTCGTCGTCGGAGACCCGAACCAAGCCATCTACGGCTGGAACGGCGCCGACCCGAGCCTGCTCGCCGGGTTCTCGCGGCGGTGGCCGCAGGGCGATGTGGTGCACCTGGACCACAACCATCGCTGCACGCCGCAGGTGGTTGCGGCCGCAGCGCGGGTCCTTGGCCCGGCCGGTGATCGATTGCGGTCTGCCGGGGAGGAGGGCCCCGAGCCGAGGGTGCGGTCGTTTGCCTCGGATGCCGCCGAGGCGAGAGGTATAGCGGCGGAGCTGGTGAGGGCCCACGACGCCGGCCGCCCGTGGACGTCGATGGCGGTGTTGACCAGGACCAACGCGCAGTTGGTGACGATCGGGGATGCCCTGGAAGCGGCCGGCGTGCCGTTCTGGGCGCCGGGCCGGAAGGCGCTGTTGCAGGAGCCGATCACTCGAGAAGTGATGCGCTGGGCGGCCGGCGAGGGCGGCCGCTCTCTACAGACGCTGGCCGCGGACCTCGAGGACCTCGCCGGCGGCGAGGATCGTGTGGGCCTGCGCATGGAGCGGTCTCTCGACGAGGTGGAGCGCTCGGCCGTTTCGGCACTGGCGGGCCTGGCGCGGGCGTTCCAACGGCAGGACACCGCCGCCACCGCACGCCAGTGGCTCTCCTGGCTACCGACCGCCCTGCGCGACGACGCTGGCCCGGAGGGGCCGCGTGATGCCGTCACGCTTTGCTCGTTCCATCGGGCCAAAGGTCTGGAATGGGAGGCCGTGTGGGTGGCGGGGCTGGAGGCGGGCCTGGTGCCGATCGCACGTGCCGCCGCCAGGAGTGCCGGACCAGCCGTGGGCGGCCGTGACCACCAGTTGGCCGAAGAGCGCCGGCTGCTCTACGTCGCCCTGACGCGGGCAGCCCGGGAGCTGCACTGCTCTTGGGCGCGGACCCGCACGTTCGGTTCGCGTCCGGTCCCGCGGGAGCCCTCCGCCTGGCTGGACGCGGTGTGCCCCGGGGCGGCGTCGGCCGGCGATCCCGCCCGACGCGGCCCCGCGGAAGTCACCACCGCCGAGTGGCGACGCCGGATCCGTGAGCAGCGCGAGCGCTTGGCCGGCCAGGGGCCGGCCCACGACCGGATCCCCCACGAACGGCCACAGCGGCGCAGCGCCGCCACTGCCATCCGCCTTCCGGATCCCGACCAGCACACGGTGGATGCTCTGCGGTCGTGGCGATCCGAGACGGCCAGGGCATCGGGGGTCCCCGCCTACGTGGTAATGCACGACACCACGCTGAAAGCACTGGCCTCGCTGCGTCCGGCGAACCTCGACGAGCTGCTCACCGTCCCTGGACTCGGGCCCATCAAGGCCGACCGGTACGGGCCCGCCCTGCTGGCACTGGTCGCCGACCAGGCGGCTACCGCCTGAAACTCGCTTCTGCTTCGACCGGCTTGCCACAAAGGACCTCCCAGTTCCCGCGATTGGGTCTCCCGCGCCGGGCCCCTTGGGGATAACCTGGCAAACCGTGAGCGCCTGGTATTCCATCGAGGTCTTCGACGGCGCCGCCCCGGCTTTGGTTTGGGCCGAGGCGTACCGCGACGCCTTGATCGAGGCCGCGCTCACCCATGGCGCCACGGACTGGTCCTGGCACCGGCACACATGGGGCGTGGTCTTCGAGGTCTCGTTCGCCGACGAGCAGGCGTGGGAGTCCTACGCGAACCTGCCGGTCGTGACAGCAGCGCTCGACGCCGTACCCGACCCGGTGACGGGGCTGATCGTCTACAAGGGTCGTGGCGGCAGTTCGGGGGCGTCTTTTCCCCGACGGCCACGGCCGCTCGCGGGTTCGGGGTCCGCCGCCCTACCCCTGCCTTGGGATTTCACCGTCGACGAGGTGCAGTCCTCCTCGCCGATCGCGCTGCCGCGGCCGATGTTGGCCGACGTAGGGGCGTATCGCCGCTAGACAAC
The DNA here is from genome assembly GCA_035533095.1 of Acidimicrobiales bacterium. Lineage (NCBI taxonomy): Bacteria > Bacillati > Actinomycetota > Acidimicrobiia > Acidimicrobiales > Acidimicrobiales bacterium. The sequence continues at coordinate 166,747 of DATLUM010000050.1, forward strand.
CGGCGCTTACTCGGTAGGCCAGAGGGCGGCCCCGCTACTCGCCGTGGCGCTCTCTCAACGCTGCCAGAGCCGCGAACCGTTCGGGGCTTACCGTGATGAACAGCCCAGTAGCCTCCGCTGTCACCTCGCCTTTCGCAATGACGATCGCCGACGTCGTCACCTTCCGGCCGCTAACCGATTCGAGGCGACCCTCCCAGCGGAGGTCGGTGTGCAGCGGCGTCGGACGGCGGTAGCGGACCGTAAGTGTCCCGGTCATCCCGACCTGGCCTGACAGTGACTGCGTGAGACCGAGAACCTCGTCGAACGCAGCCGCCACCAACCCGCCGTGCACGCACCCCGGCGGACCCTCGTACGCCGAGCCGAACCGTCCTCGCCCGACGACGATGTCGTCCTCCACGTCAAGGATCAGCGGGGGCGCGAGCGGGTTCGACGCTCCCAACAGGGGGGACCAGTCGAAATGCGCCGGGTCGTGGCCCAGACCGGACGCCTCCGCCAACCCCTCGTACCGGCGGCTCGCGCCGTAGCCCTCGAGCCGTGACACGACGCTCGACATCAGCTCGGCGACCTCGGCGAGCACCTCCGGAGGCGCCGGCGTAGCAGTGAGCAGGTCGATCGCACGCCGGAACGACTCCCCTACCTCGCGTGCAGAGGCCGCCCTCTTGTCGACACGTATGGCGCGCGCCTCTTCGAGCTGCTCCTGCAAACGCCGCGCCAACGACGGATCCACTCCGTCATACGGCCATCCAGTTCCACCTTCAGCCTGCTCCTTGTCGCCCGTCACGCGGCCTCCGCTTCGATGTCGACGAACACCGGGGCGTGATCCGACGGCTGCTTGCCCTTGCGAGCATTGCGGTCCACGAGCGCCCAGCTGACCCGGTCCACCAGCGACTTCGACAACAGGACCAGGTCTATCCGCATGCCCCGGTGCTCGTGGAAGTCGCCGGCGCGGTAGTCCCAGTACGAATACAGCCGGTCCTGCGCCCACCGCCGGCGGAAGGCGTCCTCCAACCCCCATGACTCGAGCTCCTGCAGCACCTTCCGCTCGGGCTCGCTGACGTGCGTGGACCCGACGAACGCCTCCGGCTTCCAAACGTCAGCGTCCGCCGGGGCGATGTTGAAATCGCCGCAAACTGCAACCTCGTCGCCGGGCGCGCTCAGCAGGTCGAGGTGCCGGCGCAGCTTCGCCAGCCACTCGAGCTTGTAGACGTAGTGGTCGGAGTCGAGGCTGCGTCCGTTGGGCACGTACACGCTCGTCACCGAGACCCCGAAGGTGCGAGCAGTCACCAATCTCGTATCGGAATCCGGTTCGATGGTGTCGGCGAACCCGAAGGTGGTCTCCTCGATCGTCTCGCGCGACAGGATCGCCACGCCGTTCCACTGGCCGTCGCCGTGGTGCACGCTCTCGTAACCGAGCGACGAGAAGGCCATGTGCGGGAAAGCGGCATCGGCCAGCTTGGTTTCCTGCAGGCAGACCACGTCCGGGCGGGCGTACGCGAGCCACTCCTCGACCCTCGGCAGGCGCGCCTTCAGCGAGTTGACGTTCCAGGTGGCTATCCGCATGGCCGCGCCATCGTAGGGAAAAGACGGCGCGGCTCCCGACTTACGTCGGCGACAGCCGCTTCCCCGGGCGCTTGGCGACCGGGGAGGCCCTCTCGGCAGCCGCCTTCTCGACGACCGCCGGGGTCTTCTTGCCAGCGGCGTTCTTCGCCGCCGCCTGCCTGGTGGGCTCGTTCTTCTTGGCGGCCGGGGCCTTCTTGACGGGCGCAGCCTTCTTGACGGGCGCAGCCTTCTTGACGGGCGCGGCCTTCTTGGCGGCTTGGGCCCTCGCGGGTTCGGCCGTCTCCGCCGCCGCCTTCTCCGCCGCCGCCTTCTTCGCCGCTCCCGCCCTCTTGGGGGCTGCAGCCTTCTTGGCCGGAGCCGGCTCGTCGGATGCGGCCACCTTCTTGGCCGGCCGCTTCTCCGCCGCCGTCTTCTTCGCGCCTGCCTTCTTCGCCGCCGCCTTCTTCGCGGCTGCCTTCTTCACGCCGGTCTTCTTGGCGCCCCTCGCCGGCAACGGGTGAATCTCGGCTTCGACTGTCTCCTCGGTCGGCGAACCTGCCACCTTCTCGAAGCCGGGAAGCGCAAGTTCGATACCGCGCCGCTGCGGATCGAAGGCCTGGACTACGAAAGTCCGCTCCTCCCCCTTCGACACGACCTCTCGCGCCCGCCTCGGAGGTGGTTCACCCATCGCCGACAGCGGCACGTAGCAGCGAGCCCCGAAGGCGTCCACGAACGCGCCATGCGAGGAGAACTCCGCAACCTGGCCGGACACCTCGCTCCCCAAGGGGTGGGCTGCGATGAACGTGATGAACGGCAACGGCTCGTTCACCGGCTCCGCCGGCGGAGCGACTGAACGCCTCCGGCGTGAACGCTTCCCATCGTCGGGCTTGACCGCCTCTTGCGTGGCACGAGCGATCGCCTGGTCGACCTTCTTGTCGCGCGGCTTGATCTTCGGCGCCACGGTTTCCAAGCCGCCGCCGGCCTCAGCCTTCTTCTTACGCTTCGCCTCCTTGGTCACCTCGCGGCTCTTCTGGCCGCGGACCGGGGTCCGGTCCATGAAGATCCAGCCGACGCCGGGCACCGGTTTACCGCCGATCAGGCGGTCTTTGTCGAAGAGCCACTGGTGCTCGACGTGGAACTCCTGGAACGAGTCGTTCGATAGGACGGTCGCGCCGATCTTCTCCGCTATTCGCAGCAGGAAGGCGTCGCCCCTCCCTACGGCGCCCGCCGGCGGGGACACGATCTCGCCGGCCGCCTCGGCTTCCTCGAACATCGGGAGTTCGGACGGATCGACGCGGTGCCCGAACGACGCGTCCACCACGACGGTCACGACGTCGTGGGGATTCTCGGCGACGAACTCGCGTACAGCCTGGTCGAGCTGCGCGAGGCTCGGCAGCGAACGACCCTCCGTCGCGATGTTCGACCCGTCTACGACAACATGGCGGGGGCTCATGACTTCCCTAGAGTCAAGCAGCCCCGCCACTTGCGACAGTGGAACCCCCTGACCCTAGAGTCCTCGCCCGTGTCAGAGACAACTGTCCGGGCGGTGCTTTGGGACTTCGGCGGGGTGCTCACCACCAGCCCTTTCGACGCGTTCGCCGCGTACGAAGAGGCGAGCGGGCTGCCCGCCGGCGTCATCCGGCAGTTGAACGCGACCAACCCCGACAGCAACGCGTGGGCGCGCTTCGAGCGCGGCGAACTGGACGTCGACTCGTTCGTCACGGTGTTCGAGGCCGAAGCGGCCGCCGTTGGCCACCGGGTCGACGCTTTGCAGGTGCTCGCAAGCCTTCGCGGCGAGCTGCGCCCGGCGATGGTCGAGGCGCTGCGGCGCTGCCACGACCGTCTCCTGACCGGCCTGCTAACCAACAACTTCGAACCTGCCTCCGGGAACGCTGCGGGCTACAGCGCGGTGTTCGATCTCTTCCACGCCGTCGTCCAGTCCTCGGAGGTCGGCCACCGCAAGCCGGACCCCGGGTTCTACAAGTTGGCCTGCGAGAAGCTCGCGATCGAGCCAGATGAGGCGGTCTTCCTCGACGACCTGGGCGTGAACCTCAAGCCGGCCAGGGCGATGGGGATGCGCACCATCAAGGTCGTGGACCCCGATGCCGCGATCGACGAACTCGAGTCGGTGGTGGGTTTCCCCCTGCGCTGAGCCGCGTGGCTCGACGGCTGCGAGAGTCAGCTCCCGCGGCGGGAAGCCAACGGCGGACTGGGTAGGTTAGCTATCCCATTTCGATACTTAACCTACCCACTTGCGGGCGCAATGACCCTCGCCGGATCGGCCAGGGTGGCCGGATCGGCGGCAGCCAAGCGCCGGCGGGACAGTTCAGCCGAGTGCCCGCTCCAGCAGATCCTCCTGCTCGAGTTCGTGCATGGCGTGGCTGCCGGTCGCCGGCGACCCCGACGCCACCCGGCTCACCCGTTCCAGCTTGAAGTCGCCGCCGAGCATGGTGTCCAGCCGGTCGCGGACAAACGTCCAGGCACCCATGTTCTCGGGCTCCTCCTGCAGCCACACCACCTCGGAGGCCCGCTCGTATCCGGCGACCGCCGCCGCGATCTGGTCGGCGGGCCAGGGGTGCAGCTGCTCGACCCGCACGATGGCGATGTCGCTGCGGCCACCCTTGTCGCGGGCACCGATCACGTCTAGGGCGACCTTCCCCGACGCCAGCAACACCCGCCTCACCGACTCGCGGTCGCCCACCCCTGGGTCGTCGAGCACCTCGCGGAAGTGCCCCCGCTCGAGGTCCGTGACCGGGCTGTAAGCCTCGCGCCCGCGTAGGTAGCGCTTCGGCGTGAAGAGGACCAGCGGCTTGCGCCCGGATCTCAACACCTGCCGACGCAGGAGATGGAACAGCTGCGCCGCGGTGGTCACGTTCGCCACCTGGATGTTGTCCTCAGCGCACAGGTCGAGGAACCTTTCCATCCTCCCCGAGGAGTGGTCGGGGCCCTGGCCCTCGTAGCCGTGGGGCAGAAGGAGCACAAGACCGGAGGTCTGGCCCCACTTGATCTCAGCGGCCGCCAGGAACTCGTCGACGATCGTCTGAGCCCCGTTGACGAAGTCGCCGAACTGGGCCTCCCACGCCACGAGCCCGTCCCGAGCCACCAACGAGTACCCGTATTCGAATGCCAGCGCTGCGTACTCGGAGAGCAGCGAGTCGTAGATCGCAAAACGGCCCGGCCCCAACGTCTCCAACGGCAGATGCTCCGCTCCGGTCACGTAGTCGACGACCGCTGCGTTGCGGTGCCCGAACGTGCCGCGCCGGGTGTCCTGCCCGGCGACGCGCACGTCGCGCCCGTCCAGCACGAGCGTCCCGTAAGCGAGAGCCTCTCCCAGGGCCCAGTCGACTTCGCCGGATTCCCAGAGCTTCTGCCGGTTCTGGAAGACCCTCAGGAGCTTGGGGTGGACGGTGAAGCCCTCGGGGAAGGATCCCAGCGCGTCGACGACCTTCTGGAGTCCCGCCATCTCGACCCCCGTCTCGATGGGCGCAAGCACGGGCGCCGGCGCCGCCGGCGGCGGGAGGCGAGTCGGCTTGGGCGGGGCGGAGGCGCGGGTCTCGTCGAGCGCCGACTGCAACCGTTTGGAGAAGTCGTCCAAGACGCGTTCGGCCTCGTCCATGTCGATGTCGCCACGTCGTACGAGGGCTTCGGTGTAGAGCTTGCGGACGCTGCGGTGCTCCTTGATGAGCTGGTAGAGAAGTGGCTGGGTGAGGCTCGGATCATCCTGCTCGTTGTGCCCGTAGCGGCGGTAGCAGACCATGTCGATGACGACGTCCTTGTGGAACTGCTGCCTGAACGCGAACGCGAGCCGCCCGACTCGCACGCACGCTTCGGGATCATCGCCGTTCACGTGGAAGATCGGCGCCTGGACCATCTTGGCGACGTCGGTTGCGTACACGGATGAGCGCGCCGACTCGGGGTTGGTGGTGAAGCCGAGTTGGTTGTTGATGACCAGATGCACAGTCCCGCCGGTCTCGTAACCGGGGAGCGCTGACATGTTCAGCGTCTCGGCCACAACACCCTGCCCGGCAAACGCGGCGTCTCCGTGGATCAGCAGGGGCAGCACCGGGTGCTCGTCGCCGGCGTCCTCTCCGACGATCCGGTCCTGTAAGGCGCGCGCCATTCCTTCCACGACCGGGTCTACCGCCTCGAGGTGCGACGGGTTGGAAGCGAGAACCACGTCGACCGTTTGACCCGCGCGGCTGGTGAACTTGCCCTTGAAACCCTTGTGGTACTTGACGTCGCCCGAGCCCTGCACCGTTCCGGGGTCGATATTGCCCTCGAACTCCTCGAACAGGTCGCCGTAGCTCTTGCCGACGATGTTGATGAGCACGTTCAGCCGTCCGCGGTGGGCCATGCCGATCACGACCTGCGACTGGTCGGCGGTGGCGGCATCGTCGATGACAGCGTCGATGAGCGGGATCGCCGACTCCCCTCCTTCGAGCCCAAAGCGTTTCTGGCCGATGTACTTGGTGTTGAGGAACTGCTCCAGTGCCTCCGCGGCGTTCAGCCGGTCGAGTATCCACCGCTGATCGTCGAGAGGCAGCTGCGTCGGTACACCCTCCACGTGATCCTGGATCCACCGCTTCTGCTCGGGTTCCTGGATGTGCATGTACTCGACGCCGACGGTGCGGCAGTAGGCGTCGCGCAGAACGCCGAGGATGTCGCCCAAGCGCATCCGCTCGGAGCCTGCGAGGCCGTTGGTGAGGAACTCGCGGTCGAGATCCCAGACGCTCAAGCTGTGCGTGGCCGGGTCGAGCTCCGGGTGCATCTGGGGGTCTTTCCAGTCGAGCGGGTCGAGGTGCGCTATCAGGTGGCCGCGCACCCGGTAGAGGTTGATGAGGGTGTCCACCTCCATCTGCTTCTTGGCGTGGATCGTCGAGGAGTCGACGAGGTCGTTGCGGTCGCGTTGGCCCCGAACGGGCTCGTAGGGCACCCCCATCGCCTTGAACACCCGCTCGTAGAACGACTCCGCACCACTCAGCAGCTGGTGCACCTTCTGCAGGAACAAGCCCGACTCGGCTCCCTGGATGATGCGGTGGTCGTACGTCGACGTGATGGTTACCACCTTCGACACGCCCAACTCCGCCAGGACTCGCGGGTCGGCGGACTGCCACTCCGCCGGGTAGTCGATTGTCCCGACACCGACGATCACACCCTGGCCGGGCATGAGACGCGGGACCGATTGCACCGTGCCGATGGTCCCCGGATTGGTCAGGCTCATTGTGGCGCCGGCGAGGTCGTCCGCGCCGATCTTGCCCCCACGCACCTTGCGGATCAGGTCCTCGTATGCGGACCAGAAGCCGCGGAAGTCGAGCGAGTCGGCGTCTTTGATCACCGGCACCATGAGCGTGCGGCTGCCGTCGGGCTTCTCGACGTCGACGGCGATACCCAGGCCTATCCGCGAGTGGTGCATCACCGACGGCGTTGCTTTCGGATCGTCGCCGTCCGCCGGGACGAACGTCGAGTTCATCACCGGCACCGCCTTGACGGCCTCGACGATGGCGTATCCGATCAGGTGGGTGAAGCTGACCTTGCCGGCACTTCCCGTCCGGCTGAGCTGGTTGTTGAGGATGCGGCGGTTCACCTCTAGCAGGCGTGCCGGCACGACCCTGAAGCTCGTGGCGGTCGGCACGCCCAGGCTGGCGGTCATGTTGGCGGCGATCCTCCCGGCCGCGCCCCGAAGCGGTGTGGCGTCGGGCTCTGCGTGCTCGACAGAAGCTTCGGGGCGCGCCGCGGCGTCTTTTTCCGAAACTGCAGCCGGGGCCGTCGGCGCCGGTGCGGGTACCGCGGGATGCGCTGCCGGCGGAACCTCGGCGGTCGTTTCCGCCGGGCCGGTTTCGGGCGTCGACGGCCGTGCCAGATTCGCGCCGCCGGGCCGGTAACCCTCGAAGAACTCCCGCCAGCTCTCGCTGACCGAGCTCGGATCCTCCCGGTACTGCTCGTACATGTCGTCGACGAGCCAGGCGTTGGGCCCGAACGCGGGGGGCTGGGACTGATCGCTCATAGCAACAGCCAGCGTACGCCGCACTCCCGTCCCTGTAGCGCGCCCTGATGCCCCCTTCAGCCACACTGGAAGGATGCCGGCACAGTTCATCTTCACGATGCGCGACCTGAGACGGTTCTATCCGCCTGACCGAGAGGTGCTGCGAGGCATAAACCTCTCGTTCTACCCGGGTGCCAAGATCGGAGTCATCGGCGGCAACGGGTCCGGCAAGTCGTCGCTGCTGAGGATCATGGCCGGTGTCGACGATGGGTACACGGGCGAGGCGCGCCTCACACCCGGCTTCACTGTCGGCTACCTGCCCCAGGAGCCGCAGCTCGACCCGGGCAAAGACGTGGCGGGCAACGTCACAGACGGCGTCGCGGAGATCAAGCAGCTTCTCGTGCGGTTCGACGAGGTGTGCGCCGCGATGGGCGAGCCCGACGCGGATTTCGACAAGCTCATGGCGGAGCAGGCGCAGTTGCAGGACAAGATCGACGCCGCCGGCGCGTGGGAACTCGACCGCAAGCTGGACATCGCGATGGACGCGCTGCGGCTGCCGCCGGCCGACGCTGACGTCACGACGCTTTCAGGGGGAGAAAGACGCCGCGTCGCGCTCTGCAAGCTCCTGCTGTCGAGCCCGGACCTGTTGCTGCTGGACGAGCCGACCAACCATCTCGACGCAGAGTCGGTCGCATGGCTGGAACGGACGCTGCAGGAGTACCCGGGCACCGTCGTCGCGGTCACCCACGACCGCTACTTCCTCGACAACGTCGCCGGCTGGATCCTCGAGCTCGACCGCGGGTTCGGGGTCCCCTGGGAGGGCAACTACTCGTCCTGGCTGGAGCAGAAGCAGGCTCGGCTGGCGGGCGAGGAGAAGGCCGACAAAGCGCGGCAACGCACGCTGGAACGCGAGCTCGACTGGGTGCGGATGTCACCCCGCGCACGCCAGAGCAAGGGCAAGGCGCGCATCACCGCCTACAACGACCTCGTCGCCGAAGCGGCGGCCGCCGAGAAACGCCCGGACAAGCTGGAGCTCACCATCCCGCCTGGTCCCCGACTGGGCGACATGGTCATCGAGACCGACGCGCTGGCGAAGGGTTATGGGGAGCGGTTGCTGTTCGAGGGGATGTCGTTCTTGCTGCCACCGGGAGGGATCGTCGGGGTCATCGGTCCGAACGGGGCGGGCAAGACGACGCTGTTCCGGATGATCGTCGGGTCCGAGAAGCCTGACGCCGGCGACATACGAGTCGGCTCGACGGTGTCGCTCGCGTACGTCGACCAGTCACGCGACGCGCTGGACCCGAAGAAGACCGTGTTCGAGGAGATCACCGGCGGCCAAGACCACTTGGTCGTCGGCGGCCGCGAGATCCACGGTCGCGCGTACGTGTCGAGCTTCGGTTTCAAGGGAAGCGACCAGCAGAAACTCGTCGGCGACCTATCCGGCGGAGAGCGCAACCGGGTGCAGCTGGCGAAGGTACTGCGCTCGGGCGGCAACGTTCTGCTGCTCGACGAGCCGACCAACGACCTCGACGTTGACACGTTGCGTGCTCTCGAGGACGCGCTTGTCGAGTTCCCGGGCTGCGCGGTGGTGGTGAGCCACGACCGCTGGTTCCTCGACCGCATCGCCACGCACGTCCTCGCTTTCGAAGGCGACTCCGAGGTCCGCTGGTGGGAGGGGAACTTCTCCGACTACGAGGCGGACCGCAAGAAGCGACTCGGGGTCGAGGCGGACCAGCCCCACCGGATCCGCTACAAGCCGCTGGTGCGCGGTTGACGTGACCTCGCATTCGCTGCGGGTAGTAGAGCGTTCGCCGTCCGCAGACGGGCCGGGCGCCGGCCGGCGCCTCGTGCTGGTACACGGGTCGATGGACCGGGGGTCGAGCTTTTCCCGCTTGACGTCGCGACTGGCGGACTTCTCCGTCGTCACGTACGACCGGCGCGGGTACGCGGGTTCGAGCCGGCTCGGGCCCCCCGTCTCCTTCGACGAGCAAGTGGCTGACCTGACCGTGGTGTTGGGGGGAGAGCCGGCGGTGGTGTTCGGGCACAGTTACGGTGGGGACATCGTGCTGGCGGCGGCTGCATCGTCACCCGGGCTGATACCGGTCGCCTTCGTATGGGAGCCGCCCCAGCCGTGGTTGGACTGGTGGCCGGGTTCCAGCGCCAGCGCAGGCGCCGGCCTGTCGGGCATGGACCCCGAAGACCAAGCCGAGTGGTTCATGCGCCGCGTAGTCGGCGATCGGGTGTGGGAGCGGCTGCCCGAGTCGACTCGCAGGCAGCGGCGCGCGGAGGGACCGACTCTACGGGCGGAGATGGCCAGCCTGGCCCACGGGCCTGTATTCGAGGCGCGCGACGTCAAGGTGCCGGTGCTGGTCGGGCGGGGTGGCAGGTCGAAGGTGCACCAGCGGCGCTCGTCGCGTGAGTTGGCTGTTTCCTTGCCTCGGGCCGAGCTGGTCGAGATCACCGACGCCGCACACGGGGCGCACCTGACGCACCCGGCGGATCTGGCGGCACTGATCCGGCGGGCGGCCGACCTCGCGTAGGGAACGCGGAGCCGACCAGGGTGGGCTTGCCTGGCTGCGGGCGAGGTACGGGTGGGACCATGGGGGGATGGACCCGCGACGCGAGCCGTGCCATGTGGTCGTCGTCGGCGCCGGCCCGGCCGGCGCCGCCGCAGCGATCACGCTGGCCAGGCTGGGGTTGCGGGTGGCAATGGTCGACAAGGCGACGTTCCCGCGGGACAAGTGCTGCGGCGACGGCCTGACCACGGCGGCGCTGCGCCGGCTGGAGAGTCTCGGCCTCGACCCGGCCGATGTCGGGTCCTGGGAACCGGTCGGTGACGTGGTCGTGGTCGGCAGCGACGGCCGGCAGGCCGAGTTGCCGCTCCCGGACGACGGCACCCAGTTCGCCGCTTCGGCACGCCGCGTCGACCTGGACGCCGCGCTGGTTCAGGTCGCCGTGTCGAGCGGGGCGGCGCTCCTCGAAGGCGTCGCCGTCACCGGCGTGTCGCCGGCACACGCCGGTGGTGCGATCGGGGTGAACCTGGCGGACGGCTCGTCGCTCACCTGCGCTTACTTGATCGCCGCGGACGGCGCCTGGTCCCCGGTGCGCAAGGCAGTCGGCGCCGGCACCAGCGGCTATCTCGGCGACTGGCAGGCGGGCCGCCAGTACTACGCCGGAGCGGGCCCGGCGGCGAAGAAGCTGTGGGTGTGGTTCGAGCCGGAGATGGTGCCGGGTTACGCGTGGTCGTTTCCGTTGGCGGGCGGGATGGTGAACGTCGGGTACGGGGTGCTGCGCGACGGCGACGGCAAGCTTGGAGGTGAGCTGAAAGGGCAGCAGATCGATTTCCTGGACCGCCCTCACATAGCCGCGGTGCTGGGCCCCGACGCGGCGCCGGCTTCGGGGTGGAAGGCGTGGCCGATCCCGGCGCGCATAGGAGACGCGGCCATGTCCGCGCTGGACGGCAGAGTGCTCTTCGCCGGCGACGCGGCGAGGGCGTGCGATCCGATGACCGGCGAGGGGATAGCCCAGGCCCTCGAGACCGGGGAGCTGGCGGCAAGGGCGGTCGCCGCCGCCGGCCCGCGAAATCCGGCCGCAGCAGCGCGCCGTTACGAGCGGCAGGTCCGCTGGGGCATGTCACTCGACGACAAGCTGGCCAGGGCGCTGTCCAACGTCCTCGCCCGCCGTTCCGGTTCGAGCAGAGCGCTCGCTATCGCCGACAAGTCCGCGTGGAGCCGGCGCAACTTCGCCCGGTGGATGTTCGAGGACTACCCGAGGGCTGTGCTCGCGACCCCGCACCGGTGGAGCAGCGGAATGTTCACCCGGCCCGGCGCCTACCGGGCCTGACCGGGACGCCTTCCCCCGACCGGTGCTGCCGGCCGCGCCGGCGCCGGCCGAGCACTCCAGTGCCGGCTCCCGCGGCTGCGAGCAGTGCCGCGGCGATGCCACCGGGGATCGCCACCGACGAGCCCTTCGACGCTCCTTCCGGACCCGCTGCGCTGCGGTGCGAACCTTGGCCGTCGGGAACCGTGTACGGCGGGATCGACGACGTGGTTGTCGGGACGGGCGCGGTCGTCGGTGCGGGCTGGCCGGCTCCGTTCGAGATACCGAGCGCCGCAGACGAGCTGTACACAGGCGAGCGCGCCGCGGTAGACGATCGACTGCTGGTGGCAGCGCCGGCCGGCACGGATGGCTGAGTCCCGGCACCGGCGCCGGCGGTGGCCGGAGGCTCGAGGGCGAGCGCCTTGCCGACGTCGAGCAGCCCGCTGCCGGCGCCGGCGAGGGGATGCGCGGTCGACTCCAGAGCGTGGATCACGTCATCCCGGCTGCGGTTCGGGTTTTCGGCGAACAGCAGCGCGGCCGCCCCGGAGACGTGGGGAGAGGCCATCGACGTTCCCTCGTCCAAGCCGTACTGACTGTTCGGAAACGTCGACAGGACGCAGTCTCCATTCATGTTGGAGCCGTCCGAGTTGGCCGGACTGCAACCGCTCAAGTCGACGACCACGGCGCCGTCGTCGCCTCCCGGGGCTCCGAGCGCGACGGACCCTCCGCTGTTGCTGTAGCCGGCGATGTTGCCGTCGGGTCCGGTGGCGGCGACGAGGAGCGCGTCGTTGCCATAGGTGTCGGTGACGCCGGGCGAAGAGCTGTTGCCGGCTGCGAACACGACGACTGCGCCGGCGCTGGCCGCGGCATGGACCGCCGCGGTGACGCCGGAATCCTGCAGGACGCCCGGAACGAGTTCACCCACCGAGAGGTTGATGACCCGCGCGTGGTGCGCGACGGCGAAGTTGATGCCGTTCGCGATGTCAGCTGGTGCCCCCGAGCACGATGCGCCGGAGCTGCCGCCGTCGCTCAGGACCTGCACGGCAAGGATGTCGGCTTCAGGCGCGACGCCGAAGCTGGCCGACGCGATCGTGCCGGCAACGTGGGTCCCGTGGGTGCAGCTGTCCTTGGCGTAGGTGTGGTCGGTGCAGGCACCGCCGATGCAATCCGCCTCGTCGACCACCCTGCCGGTGAAGTCGGGGTGGCTCGGGTCCACCCAGGTGTCTATGACGGCGACGAGCACGCCGGCGCCCTCGCGCCCGAGAGCCTGCCCGGCGTACACGTCAGCTCCGTGGGTGGATCCGGCGTCGGGGCTGAAGTTCCAGGTGCAAGGTTGGCCGGCCGGCCCGCAGGGTCCCGAGGGCCCGGCCGCCGAGGCCCCCGCCGGTGCGGCGACCCCGCTGACGAGCAGCGCCAGCGAGCCGAGCGCGGCGGATAGCAGCACAAGAGCCTGCGACCGGGCCGATAAGCGTCGAGTGGTGTGAATGGGAGCGATCCGGCAATTCGACCACGGTCTGGGCGCCTGCGCCAGCCGCCCCGGCGGAGCCGCCGGGCGGCGCACCGGGCGACCGGGTTGGCCGGCCCACCGGGCGGCCGTCGGGGCGCCGGCTGGTTGGCCTGTCCAAGCCCGGGAGGGCTACGTTCGGTCCCCATGGCTGATCTCGGTTACGACGGGAAGGTAGCGATCATCACGGGCGCCGGGGGCGGTCTCGGGCGCCAGCACGCCCTGCTGCTCGCGTCCAGGGGCGCCCGGGTCGTGGTCAACGACCTCGGCGGCTCGGTCTCGGGCGAGGGTGCCGACAAGGGCCCAGCGGAGACGGCTGCCCAGGAGATACGCGACCTCGGCGGCGAAGCCGTCTCGGACGCCAACAGCGTGTCGACGCCCGAGGGCGGCGAAGGGATCGTGCAGACCGCCCTCGACGCCTACGGGAAGGTCGACATCGTCATCAACAACGCGGGCATCCTGCGCGACAAGACCTTCCACAACATGACGCGCGACCTGCTGGAGCCGGTCATCGACGTCCACCTGAAGGGCGCGTTCTACGTCACCCGTCCTGCGTGGGTGAAGATGCGCGAGCAGGGATACGGCCGCATCGTCAACACGTCATCGGGCTCCGGGATCCTCGGCAACTTCGGCCAGAGTAACTACGGCGCGGCGAAGATGGGCCTCGTCGGCCTCACGAGGGTCCTCGCCAACGAGGGTGCCAAGTACAACATCAAGGTCAATGCGATCGCTCCGATCGCGCGCACGCGGATGACCGAGGAACTGATGGGTCCCGCTGCAGACAAGCTCGACCCGGAGCTCGTGTCGCCGATCGTCGCGTGGCTCGTCCACGAGGACACGCCGGTAACCGGTGAGATCTTCACGGTCGGCGGGGGTCGGGTCGCGCGCTTCTTCATCGGGATGACGCACGGCTACTACAACCCCAAGATGACCGTCGAGGACGTGCGCGACCATTTCGCCGAGATCCGCGACGAGAAGGGCTACACGGTTCCGGCGAACCCGGGCGATGAGATGAAGCTGATGTTCGACATCATCTCCGGCAACGCCTGACCCCGCCAGGCGCCCAAGCACAGAGCCCTACTCGACAAGCACGGTGCGGTGGCGCCTCGTCCAGCGCGTCCCGTCGCCGACCATGACCCAGACCTCGCTCGCGTGGCAACGCAGCGGCAGGTTGGCGCTCACAGCGGAGGCGATGGGTACGAGCTCGACTCCGTCGCTCGCGTGAGCGACCGTGAGATGCGGCACTACTTCGTCGAACTCGTCCTCCCACGGCGGCGTGCCGAACTGGCCGGCCAGGCGGTTGGTTAGCTCGAGGAAAGGCGTCGCCGGCTCGGGCGCCACCCAGAGAACCCGCCGGCCGAACCAGTCGACGTGGGTGAGCTCGAAATCGAAGGCCTTTACGTCCGACAGCTCCGCGTCGAGCTCCGCCAGGTCCGCTTCGGTGATCTCCGCCGGCGGGAGCCAGGGCACGACCAGGGTGATGTGTGCCGGGACCCCGGCGGCGGCCACGGGGTCGTGCTCGTGGCGCCAGCGACCGACCACCGAGTCGGCCTCCGGCACCGGAATGAGCAGCGCGCTCTGAGTCCTCCCGCTGCTGGTACCCGCGTTCATCGGGCGCCCAAGCTAGCGTCAGCGGTCGACGTCACCGGCCCGCAGATCGGCGCAACGGTCAACCCCGGGCACCGAACACCTCGGAGAGCAGGGCGGGTACCGCCACGTCCAGCTGGTCGTAGGTACAGCTGCGCGGTTCGCGATCCGGTCGCCAGCGGCGGAACCGGGCGGTGTGGCGCAACCGCCTGCCCTGCAGGTGCTCGAAGGCGGCTTCCACCACGAGCTCGGGGCGAAGCAACTCGAAGCTCAGATCCTTCTTGGCGTTCCAGCGGCTGACCGCCCCCGGCAGGCGCCGGCCGTCCTCGGCGCCGGTGACGGCCCATTCCGCCCACCCGGCCCACGGGTGATCGATCGGGTTCCGGTACGGCTCGAGATCGCCGACCAGCTGGCGGCGCTGCTCCGCCGGGAACGCGCCGATGACTCCCACGTGTTGCAGGTCTTCGCCTTCGTAGAGTCCCAGCATGAGCGAGCCGACCACAGACCGATTCGCCTGGTACCAGCGGAAGCCGGCGACCACGAAGTCCCCGGTCCGCTCGTGTTTCACCTTCCACATCACCCGCTGCCCAGGCTGGTAGAACAAGCCTGCATCCTTGGCGACCACCCCGTCGAGACCGGCTCCCTCGAAGCGCTCGAACCACCGGCGAGCCACCGCGGGATCGGCCGTCAACGGGGTCAAATGAACAGGTGGTTCGGCGGCACCCAGCGCGCCCTCCAACACGTTGCGCCGCTCGCCGAAGGGTTCCTCGCGAAGATCGCGATCCCCGAGGGCTAGAAGATCGAACGCCACAAACGACGCCGGCGTCTGCTCGGCCAGCATCCGCACCCTCGAGTCAGCCGGATGGATCCTCTGGGACAGCGCGTCGAAATCGAGGCCCGAGTCCCCTGCGATCACGACCTCGCCGTCCACCACACAGCGCTCGGGGAGGTTGTCGCGCACTGCTGACACGACGTCGGGAAAGTAACGGGTGAGCGGCCGCTCGTTGCGGCTGCCCAGGATCACCTCGTCCCGGTCGCGGAAGACGATGCAGCGGAAGCCGTCCCACTTCGGCTCGTAGAGGAAGCTCCCCTCCGGCAGGTCCCTCGAGAGCTTGGCCAGCATCGGGGAAACCGGAGGGTTCACGGGCAGGTCCACTGCCGAGATCCTACGGTTCGCCCGCCTCGCTACCCGGCTCTACGTGCACGCAACTGTCCAGACGCGAGGCGACCGAGCGGGGAAGTTGCTCTTGCTCGATGACCTCGATCGGAACGGGCAGGCGCTGGCGCCAGTTGGGCCACTCGTCGGTGGTGCCCGGCATGTTCGGCCGCTCCCTGACCGCGAGCGAGTCCTCGAGGCTCGCGACCAGCAGCAGGCAAGGCGCGCGTGCCAGGTCCGCGTACGCCCTTTCGATCACCAGACCGGCATCATCGCCCGCGTCGCTTCCGGTCCAGTCGAGCAGCCGGCGGCGAAGCCCCTCAACTGCATCGTCGCTCGGGTTCATGCCGCACGCCCGCTGCGCCTCGAGATCCGATCCGTCGAGCACGCCGGCGACCGTAGGGAGGTCGTGGGTGGTGATGGCGCCGAGAGCCCTCTCTGGCCAGGCCGGCGTTCTCTGCTGCTCGAACCACCAAACCCTGTAGGACAGGACGCGGCGCTCGTAGAGCTCGTGACGCACCTCGTCCTCCACGGTGCCCAGGTCTTCCCCCACCACCACCGCACCGGCACGCTGCGCCTCCAGGGCGAGGATGTCGAGCATCTCCGCGCTGGGGTAGCGAACGTAGGCCCCCTGCGACGGCTCGCAGCCGGCGGGTATCCAAAAGAGCCGGAACAGGCCCATCACGTGGTCGACGCGGACACCGCCGGCGTGGCGAAGCACGCCACGGAGCGACTCGATCCACGGCCGGTAACCGCTCGAGCGCAGCCGCCAGGGGTCGAACGGGGGAAGCGCCCAGTTCTGCCCGCGCGTGTTGAACTCGTCGGGCGGCGCCCCGAAGTCCATCCCGAGCGCGAACACGTCCTGCCACATCCACCCGTCGGCGCCGTCACGGTTGATCCCCACCGCTAGGTCCTGCACGACACCGACCGACCCCGGCCCGAAACGACCCGCCTCCTCCAACTGTCGCTCCGCCAACCACTGCAGCCACGCGTGGAAGCCAACGCGCAGAGATCCTTCATCACTACCGGCGAAGGCACGCACGGCGGGCCCATCGGGGTGGCGCAGCCCGGCCGGCCATTCCTTCCAGTCGCTCCCGTGGAGCTCGGACAGCGCGGAGTAGATGGCGAAGCTTTCGAGAGGCGCGCCGCGCTCGGACCGGAACGCCTCGAACGCCCGGTCGCTCGAACGTGACGCCGGCGACGAGGCGAAGATCGACCGCAGGGCATCCGATTTGAGCGCCCACACGCGGTCGCGGTCGATGAGAGGCTCCTCGTTGAGGGCACGGCCGATCGCGGCCAGACGGGCGACCTCGCGCGACTCCGACGCACCCGGAACCTGCTCGACCGCGAGGTAGATCGGGTTCAGGAAACAACGGCTCCCAGGCGAATACGGGCTGGCCTCCTGCACAGGGGTGGGCGCCGTCGCGTGGAGAGGGTTCACGACCACCAACCCCGCTCCGAGACCGGCAGACCACTCCGCCAACGACCGGAGGTCCGCTAGGTCACCCATCCCCCAGCTGTTCTCGGACCGGACCCCGTAGAGCTGGGTCGCGAAACCCCACTGGCGTGAACGTGGCAACGGGCAACCGCCGGGGCTCGCGATCAGCGACACGGTCGAGCCGTCCGGATGTTCGAGGGTGTGGTAGCCCGGCGGAAGATCCGCCACTGCCGCACTGCCGGCGCCGGCGCCGACCTCTCCGCCGTCTTCGAGGATGATCCGCCCCGGCGGCAACTCGGCTGGTGGCCGGTCGAGACGCACGGTGATCACCCCGCCGTGAGGCGGCTCGTCATCGCCCTCGGCACCCATCTGGGCGAGGATCGCCTCGACCGTCTCCACTGGGGCGTCGCGCCAGTTGCCCGACACGTCCCAGTAGCCGTGCGAGACCCCCCACCTCCCCGGATCGGCGATCGTCATCTCACGTGAGCCCTACGCTCGACCGCAATGGTGGACGAGTCCGCCGGCGCGGACGGGACGACCGGTCACGACGGATCGAACGGCGAGCCGGGGCGCGTCGCGATCGGCGGGAGCGAGGTGCTGTTCGGGACGACGTCGTGGGCGGACAAGGGGCTCGTTCAATCCGGTGCGTTCTACCCCAGAAAGACGATGACCGCCCGTGACCGACTTGCGTTCTACGCGACGCGGTTCCCGATGGCTGAGATCGCCACCACCTACCGCTTCCCGCCGACGCCGGACCTTGCGCGCCAGTGGGTCGAGCGCACACCGGCCGGGTTCGTCTTCGACATACGTGCGTGGTCGCTGCTCACGGGCGCGCCGACACTTCCTGATTCCTTGTGGCCCGACCTGCAGGACCAGGTGCGTGACCGGTCGCGAGATCAGCGCCGGCTCTACCGTGGCCATCTGACGCCCGAAGCCGTCGAGGAATGCTGGGACCGCTTCGACCACGCCCTCGGGCCGCTCATCGAAGCGGAGCGTCTCGGCTCGGTGATCCTGCAGTACCCGAGCTGGTTCACTCCCCGCCCGGAGGCTTGGGCAGAGTTGGCGCTGGTAGCCAAGAGGCTGCCAGGCGTTCATCTCGCGGTGGAGCTGCGCAGCCCAAAGTGGACGGAGGGCGACGCTTGCGAGGCGACACTCGAATGGCTCGAGGAACACGGGCTCGCCTACGTGTGCACCGACGGACCGAGCGCCGGCCCCCGCTCGCTCCCGCCGGTCGCGGCTGCTACGTCGGACCTGGCGGTCGTTCGCTTCGTCGGTCGCCGCCTCTCGGACACGGACCCGT
Organism: Acidimicrobiales bacterium; assembly: GCA_035533095.1. Classification (NCBI taxonomy): domain Bacteria; kingdom Bacillati; phylum Actinomycetota; class Acidimicrobiia; order Acidimicrobiales; species Acidimicrobiales bacterium. The sequence continues at coordinate 185,073 of DATLUM010000050.1, forward strand.
GGACGTACCCGTACCGTTACGGCACCGACGACCTGTCGGGATGGCTGCCGAAGCTGGTGTCGCTCGCCGAGTCGGCCCCCCGTGTCCACGTGATCATGGACAACACCTGGGGCAGCGACGCTGTCGACAACGCGCTCACCCTGGCGGAGATGCTCCGGCGGTACTAGCGCGGCGAACCGCCCTGGACCACCGAGCCGTGATGGCAGACCATCCGCCAGCCGTCGCCATCATGCCTGGAGAAGATGTTGACGGTCGCGACCGTCACGCCGCCCTGGTCCCCGAGAAGGTTCTCGTCCAGGGAGACCCAGGCCGTGTCCCCGGACACGAAGACGAGCTCGCGGGTGAGCACGAACTGGATCTGCTGGCCGCCTTGGAACAGGGCGAAAAAAGACGCCGCCACCGGCCCCCAGCCTTCCAGCGTCGCCCACCCCGGGTGCGTGCAGATCGCCCGGTCGGATCGCTCCCACAGGTCCGACATCGCATCCATGTCCTTGGATTCGAACGCCTCGTAGTACTGGCGGTTCGCATCCAGGACCGCTCGCGCGTCTTCGGCCAACCCGGGGTCGTCCACCGCCTGACGCTACCGCCGGCGGTGCGCGGGCAAGGCGTGACGCGGGGTCTTTTCCCACGTCGTCTAGCTTCGATCACCATGAGTGGCCGGGAGTCGATCACGGTGGGCCCCCGGGTCCGTACAGCCGACGGAGTCGAGATAGCGACCTACAACTTCGGAGGCGACGGCCCGCCCCTCATGCTCGCGCACGCCACCGGCTTCCATGGCAGGTGCTGGCTCCCGATGGCGCAGGTGCTCACCGACAGGTTCAGCGTGTGGGCCGTCGACCACCGGGGTCACGGCGACTCGGGCAAGGACCCGCGGGGGCGTTACGACGACTGGTCGGTCTTCGTCGACGACCTTCTGGTCGTGCTGGACGAACTCGGGGGGGACGAATGGCGGGCAATCGGCCATTCGATGGGAGGTGCCGTGCTGCTCCTCGCCGAGGCCCGCCGGCCGGGCACCTTCGTCAGCCTGTGCTGCTACGAGCCCGTCGTCATGCCACCGACCGCGCTGGCGACCGGGGCGGCAAACGGCGGGTCGCCGATGGTCGAGATCGCCCGCAAGCGCCGCGCCGTCTTCGCTTCGAAGGCTGCCGCACGGCGGAACTTTGCCTCCAAGCCGCCCTTCTCCAGGTTCCACCCGGCTGCACTCGACGCCTACGTGGAGTACGGCTTCGTGGAGTCAGAAGGCGGCGTGACTCTCGCATGCGCCCGCGAGGACGAGGCGTCCGTCTACGAGGGCGCTCCCACGAATGGGGCGTGGGACCGCCTCGGATCGGTCCGCGTTCCGGTCACCGTTCTCGGCGGCCAGGATCCTGCTGATCCGGTCGGACGGATCGTGGAGGACGTGGCGCGAAGGATCCCGCGAGGCGCGGCGTTGCGGGTGGAGGGCGTCGGCCACTTCGGCCCCTTCGAGGAACCGGAGCTCGTGGGCGAGTTGGCGGCCGAGGGCCTGGGGGCCGGCCGCGGCCGGTCCCCCACGACCGTCTCAGCCCCTGGTTAGCCTGAGGTCGATGTCGCTTCCCCTCCCGGCGTCGCTTTCGCCGTCGAAGGTGTCGTCGTTCAAGGACTGCGCCCTGTCGTTTCGGTTGTCGAACATCGACCGGCTGCCGGAACCTCCGTCGGTCCAGGCTGCGAAGGGGACGCTGGTGCACCGCGCCCTCGAGTTGCTGATGTGGGAGGAGGACCCGGCGGAGAGGACGGAGCGGGCTGCGCTGGAGAAGCTCTCGAGGGCGGTCCCCGAGATCCTCGACGGGGAGGAATACGCGGAGTTGGGGCTCGGGGCCGACGAGAGGGCGGAGTTCGTCGAAGACGCGGCGACCCTGATCCGCAACTACTTCACGCTCGAGGACCCCAAGACCGTGAACGTCATCGGGACGGAGCTCCGGATGTCCGTCGAGCTGGGAACCCTGCGGCTCTCGGGGATCATCGACCGCCTCGAGATCGATTCCGAAGGCCAACTCGTCGTCACCGACTACAAGACGGGCAAAGCTCCGCCCACGAACCTCGAACAGGCGCGGTTGACCGGAGTCCATTTCTACGCCTTCCTCTGCGAGCGTGTGCTCGGGCGGCGCCCGGCGCGGATCCAGCTGCTCTACCTCCGGGAGCCGATCTCCATCTCGACGGTCCCGTCGGACCAGTCGATCCGCGGCCTGCAGCAGCAGACTCTCGCCATCTGGGCGGCCGTCGAGCAGGCCTGCCGGCGTGAGGACTTCCGGCCCAAGCCGGGTCGGCTGTGCGATTACTGCGCCTACCACGAGTACTGCCCTGCCGTCGGCGGAGACCTCGGGCGGCTGCCGGCGCCGGCCTGGCAGAGCGTCGACCTAAAGGGGTTCGCAGAATTGCCGTTGGTGGCCACCCAGGCATGACAGAGAAGAGATGGGTGCCCCCCGCGGTGCCCATCCCTAAGGCGTTCGACCGCTTCGACTCGCTGGTTGACAGCTGGTTCGAGGAGCACATGCGGGGGCGCCCGCTGGTCGACGTGGTGATGTACGCGGCCAGCGCTCTCGGCGACCACGGCATCATCTGGGTGGGCCTGGCCGGCGTCCAGGCGGCACGGCGCGCCCGATCGGGCCTGCCGTGGCAGCGACGGCTGACGACGACTGCCGCCGGGCTGGGCATCGAGTCGGCACTGGTCAACGGCCCGGTCAAGTGGATGTTCCGCCGTACCCGACCGGTGCACGAGGGTCCCAGGCCGCACTCGCTGCGCCGGCCCCGCACGAGCAGTTTCCCGAGCGGGCATGCTACGGCCGCCTTCTTCGGCGCAGCCATCCTGAGCGAAGAGGACCCGATGTGGGCGCCCTTGTACTACGCGGTGGCGGTCGTCGTCGCGGCCAGCCGCATCCACGTCAAGATCCATCACGCCTCGGACGTGACGGGAGGGGTCCTGATAGGCGTCGTGCTCGGGGAACTGGGCCGTCGTGTGCTGCCCCTGACGGTCGGCGAGGAATCCCGCTGATGGCTCCTGGGTTTAACCAGGGGATGATCAACACTTTCGAAGTCACCTGGGATTACCGCTGCCCGTTCGCCCGCAACGCCCACGAGCATCTCGTGACCGCGTTGGAGGCCGGCGCCGAATGGCAGGTGGGGTTCCGGGTATTCGCCCTCGACCAGGCCCACGTCCACGAAGGCCGGCCACCCGTGTGGGAGGAGCCGGACCGCTATCCCGGCTTGCTCGCCAACGAAGCGGGCCTCGTGGTCCGCGACCGCCAACCCCAATTGTTCCACCGGGCCCATCTCGCCCTCTTCGCGGCACGTCACGACAGAGCCCTCGATTTGCGCCAGCGCGAGGTGATCGGCACGACGCTGGACGAGGCCGGCGTCGACGGAGCCAGCGTGCTGTCCGAGATCGACGCCGGCTGGCCCCTCGAGGTGCTCCGGGACGAGCACAGCCGGGCCGTCGAGACCCTCGACGTTTTCGGCGTCCCCACTTTCATGCTCGGGGACCGGGCGGTGTTCGTACGGTTGATGGACCGCCCGGAGGGCGATGCCAAGAAGGCCACCGCCGCTATCGAGCGTGTCCTCGAGTTGGCCGAAGGCTGGCCCGAGCTCAACGAGTTCAAATACACCCGCGCCACGCGGTGAACCCCGGCGGGGGCGGTCATCGCTGCTCGCCTCGCTCGACGCATGGCGCAAGTCGAACTGGGTAGCCTGAGTATTCTCCCAGGATATTTGGGCTACCCACTCGTCCAGGGAAGGCCGCCGGACACCCCGCCGGCTCCCGGGCACCAGCCGGCCCCGGCTATCTTCGCCGGCGGTGGCGGACGGCCTGGCGATACTCGGTCTGGCTGAAGGCGAGACGGTCCGTTGGCGTCCCCCGAACGGGGGCCGCTGGCAGACGGGCACGGTGGTGCGGCGCGAGCGCGACGGGAGCATCGGGGTCACCGACGGCCGTGGCCTGTCCCGGAGCCTGAGCGTCGAACGTCTGGAGGTGGCCTGCACCGGCCGGCGTGGCGCGAGGCAGTGGGAGCCACTCTCCGAGCGTGCGGCCCGCAGCGAGCAGCTCCGGCTGCTCTAGGGGGTGCCTACCCGGGGCTCATCCGCCGGCGGTAGGGGCTAGATCACGAACCGCTTGGCGGAGGTCGACGCCCACGGGGATCACGGCCAGCGCCGGCGTGGTGACCCCGTTGTCCATGTAGCGCTTGACGGTTGCGCGGACGCCCGCCGGCGAGCCGTGGATGATGAGATCGTCGACCACCTCGTCGGGGATCTCGTCGAGCGCCGCCTTGCGGTCACCGGCATTCCACGCCTTCCACATGCCTTCCAGCAACGGACCGCGGCCCAACCACTCGTGGAAGGCGGCGTAGACGGGGACGTTGAGGTAGGCGGCGACGAGGCGGCGCCCCACCGCGCGAGCCGTGGCTGTGTCCTCGGTCGGGCAGACGAAGATCCGCGCCACGACCTCCTTGCCCGGTCCGACTTCGGCTACCACCTTCGGAACGTCGTCTGCACCCAACCAGTTGATGATCGCCCCGTCCGATTCTCGGCCGGCCAGACGCAGCATTCCTGGTCGCAAGCCGGCGACGAGGATCTGCGGCACGACCGCCGGTGGCCTACCGAGGCGGAAGCCCCGGACGGTGAAGGTTTCGTATTGCTCGTCCACCTTCTCCCCGGTCAGTGCCCGGCGCAGGAACCGTACGACGTCACGGGTCCGCTTGTAGGGCTCCTCGAAGGGGATGCCGTTCCAGCGCTCGACTATCACGTTCGACGAGGTGCCCACGCCGAGGGCGAACCTGCCCGGCGCCGCCTCGGCCATCGCGGCGGCGCTCTGCGCGAGCAGCGCCGGCCCCCGGGTGAAGGCCGGGACGATGGCGGTTCCCAGCCTCAGTTGCGGTGCCCAGGCCGCGGCCAGCGCCAGCGGGGTGAAGGCGTCGGTCCCGTCGGCTTCGGCTGACCAGACGTCGGTGTAGCCAAGCTCGACCAGGTCCTCGAACCACTCGCGGTGGTCCGCCAGCGGGATCCCGTCGAAGGGGATCGTCATGCCGTAGCCCATCGCCGGATGCTACCGGGCCGGGTGCCACCGGGCCGGATGCCACCGGGCCGGATGCCACCAATCCAGCGGACCCGCCCGGTGAGGGTGACTGTCACACCCTCCTGGGAACATATATGGCATGGCCGAACAGCTCCTGCTCCTCCAACCCGAAGGGGACGACTGGCGCCTCGACACCGAGACCAAGGAGATCGGCCTGCGCGGCATCGCCGAGGCGAAGCGCATCCTTCTCGACGCCATGAACCGCTCCGAGCACCAGCGCACAGCCGCATGACCTGAGAGGCAACCCTCCCCGGGGGCGAAGGGGGACGGCCCGCCGGTAGCATCGGCACCATGGCCGAAGTCGTGATAGTCGATGCTGTCCGGACCCCTGTTGGCAAGCGCAACGGGGGGCTCGCGACAGTCCACCCCGCCGAACTGCTCGGCACCGCACTGACGGCACTGTTCGACAGGGCCGGCGTCGACCCGGCCGCCGTCGGGCAGGTTGTCAGCGGATGCGTGTCGCAGGTCGGCGAGCAATCGTTCAACATCGCCCGCACCGCGTGGCTCTCGGCCGGGTTTCCGCTGACGACAGCCGCCGCCACAGTCGACGCGCAGTGCGGGTCGAGCCAGCAGGCGGCGAACCTCGCAGCGAGCCTTGTCGCGTCGGGCACCGTGGACATCGCAGTGGCCTGCGGCGTCGAGTCGATGACGCGGATCCCCATCGGCTCGAACTCGTCCAAAAAGCTCGGGCTTGGCGTGCCGATCCCGAAGAGCTACTTCGACCGCTACGAGTTCACGTCGCAGTTCGAAGGAGCCGAGCGCATCGCCGACAAGTGGGGCATCACCCGCGAGGACACCGATGCCTTCGGGCTGCGCTCCCAGCAACTCGCCGCGCAGGCGTGGGCCGAGGGGCGCTTCGACACGCAGATCACCCCGGTGGAGGCGCCGATCGTCGACGAAGATGGCAAGCCGACCGGCGACACCAAGACCGTCACGCGCGACGAGGGGCTCCGCGAGACCACGCTGGAAGCGCTCGCAGGACTCAAGCCGGTGGGCCGCCCTGACGGCGTACACACCGCGGGCAGCTCCTCGCAGATCTCCGACGGCGCCGCAGCGATCCTGATGACCACGCCCGAGCGCGCCGCTCAGCTCGGCCTCACCCCGAAGGCCCGGATCGTGGATCACTGCCTTGTCGGCGTCGACCCGGTGCTCATGCTCACCGGCCCGATCGACGCGACGAACCTGCTGCTCGAGCGGACCGGTCTTGGCATAGCCGACATCGACGTGTTCGAGATCAACGAGGCCTTCGCCTCGGTGGTGCTCGCGTGGGAGCGCGAGGTGAAGCCGGATCCCGAGGCCGTCAACCCCAACGGCGGGGCCATCGCGCTTGGCCATCCCCTCGGCGGGACGGGCGTGGTCCTGCTGACCAAGGCACTGCACGAGCTCGAGCGCATCAGTGGCCGGCGGGCCCTCATCAGCATGTGCTGCGGAGGCGGGCTGGGCACCGGCACCATCATCGAGCGCTGATTGACGTCCCTGGCCGAAGCGCTCGGCTACCCACCCGGTGCGTCGTTGGTGATCGTCACCTGCGACGAGTTGGGGGTGACGTTCGCGAGCAACGCGGGCGTGTACAGCGCGATACGCGAGGGCATGGGAAAGACCGCCGGCCTCGTGGTGCCGGGCCCGTGGGCGCGCGAAGCCGCCGCGCGCTACCGGGGCGAGGATGTCGGCGTGCACCTGACCCTGAACGCGGAGTACGACCTGTTCAGGTGGGGCCCGATCACGCACTGCCCGTCGTTGCTGGACGGGGATGGCGGGTTCCCTCGGACGCTGGACGATCTGTGGGATCACGCCGACACCGACGAGGTGCGGCGTGAGTGCCGCGCGCAGATCGAGCGGGCGATCTACTGGGGTTTCGACGTCAGCCACCTGAGCGCCCACCTGGGAGCGCTGGACTTCCGCCCCGAGTTCTTCGACGTCGCATTGGAGATGGCGACGGAGTTCAGCCTGCCGCTGAGGCTGCCGAACGCTGGTGCGGAGAAGCAGTGGGGGTTCCCGTTCAGGGAGCTGGCCGCGCAAGAGGGCGTCCTGTCCCCCGACCACCTCGTGCGTGTTCCTAGGCAGCACGGGACGAGGGGCGCTCTCGATCAGCTTCTCGCCGATATCAAGCCCGGCGTGACCGAGGTCGTCCTGCGGCCGGCTCTCGACACCGCCGAGTTACGAGCCGTGGCACCCGACTGGGCGGCTCGCGTCGCGGACCACGACCTTGCCATGATGGCGGATTCGTTACGCGTCCTTGCCACACGTTCAGGCGTTCACCTCATCGGCTACCGTGAGCTGCGCGATCTCCAACGTGCAAGGTGACCTCGTCGGGCGCGACGGCCCGGATCTTGTCAATCTGAATCCACCTCATCTACGTAGAAGAAGAAGCCCGATGATCAGGTACCGGATCGCAGCCGTGGCTACCGCCCTTGTGCTTGTTGTGGTCGCGGCGGCATGCGGGTCGTCCGGTCCCTCGTCGTCGAGCACCACGGCAACGCAGTCCGCGAATGAAGTGGTGATCAAGAACTTCGCCTTCGTCCCTCACACGATCACGGTGAAGGCAGGGACAACGGTGACGTGGGTCAACGAGGACAGCGTCGTCCACACGGTCGTTGCCGACCATGACACATTTCCGTCGAGCTCCAACTTGAACCAGGGCGGCAAGTACTCGCACACGTTCAACACGCCCGGGACCTACCCCTACATCTGCGGCGTCCACAAGTACATGACCGGCACGGTCGTGGTCACCGGCTGAACCAACCGTCTAGTGGCCGGCCTGCAGGCAGGCGGCGAGACGCTCGAGCCCCGCCACCCGGCTCGCTTTCACGAGAACGGCGTCGCCGGCGCGCAGATCCATCCGGCGCAGGACGTCAAGAGCCGAATCGACGTCGGGTGCCGGTACCACGCCGTACGCGTCAGTCCCGACTGCGATCAGTTCGATCCCGCGGGAGGCGGCTTCGCCGGCCATCCGGAGATGCTCCTCCGCGCTGCGCTCGCCCAGCTCCGCCATCTCCCCCAGCACCGCTATCCGTCGCGAGGCGGGGACGGCCTGAAGCGCGTCGAGCGCCGCGGCGAGGGAGGTGGGGTTGGAGTTGTAGGCGTCGTTGATGAGGGTCGCGCCCGACGCGGCGCGCGAGATCTCCATCCGCCACGGCGACAGGCGCGCGTCCCGCAGCGCCGCCGCGGCACTCTCCATGGGGACTCCCGACACCCCCGATACCGCGAGCGCCGCCAGAGCGTTGCCGACCTGGTGGAGACCTCGCGCTTCGAGACGTACGTCCGTGTTTCCCCATGGCGTCCGCGCCGTGAAACTGGCGCGCAGCTCGCCGTCAAGCGCTGCGCGTTCAGCCACGACGTCGGCAGCTGCGGCACCCGATGCCGAGTAGAAGATGTGCGAGGCAGACGACGATCGCGATGCCATCGACCTGACCCGTCGATCGTCGTGGTTGAGGACCGCTGTGCCGCCACTGGGGAGCGCGGCTACGAGCTCGCCCTTGGCTTCAGCGATGGCTTCGAGGCCGCCGAAGGCCTCGGTGTGGGCGGCGACAACCGCCGTCACGACCGCGATGGTCGGGCGCGCGATCCCGCACAGGAGCGCGATGTGACCAGGACCGCGTGCGCCCATTTCGATCACCGCGACCTCGGTGTCCTCTGGCGCGTTTGCGAGGGTGAGGGGGACGCCGATCTCGTTGTTGAACGACCTGACGCTCGAGGTGACCCTGCGCGCCGCGCAGAGCGCAGCAGCGACGAGGTCCTTCGTCGATGTCTTGCCGACCGATCCCGTGATACCGACGACGTCGGCTTCGAGACGGTCTCGGGCTGCTGAACCGATAGCGAGGAGGGCCTTCCCCGTGTCGGCAACTTCGATCACGAGGCCTTCACCGCCGGGGCCGTGTCCGGTCTCCACAAGGACCCCGCCCGCGCCTGCTTGCAGCGCGTCGCGCACGAAATCGTGCCCGTCGCGCTCGCCACGGAGGGCCACGAAGAGCTCACCCGGGGCGATCGTCCGTGAGTCGACTGCAACCCCGGTGAGGTCCGCTCGGCCTGGCCCGGTGAACGTGCCTCCCGTCGCACCCGCCACATCCGCCGGGCTCCAATGCATCCGACGATCATGGCAGGCCGGTAGCGTCTTGGTGATGTCCGCTCAGGCACCGGCGAACAAGACCCGCTTGATAGTCATATACGGCGGGCGTTCCGCCGAGCACGAGGTGTCATGCGTTTCGGCCCTGCATGTCGTGCGCGCCGTGGACCCCGCCCGCTACGACGTGAAGGTCGTGGGGATCACGACGGAAGGTCGTTGGATAGAGGTGCCGGGCGAAGCGCTCGACCAGGCAGCCGGAGAGGTTCGCGCCCTCCCATCTCCGGACACGATCGAGGTCGCGGGCGCGAAGCGGTCCGGGCCCGCCGGCGAAGACCCCGATCCGGGGCGGGCGGATCGCTCGAGCGGCAGCTTCCGGTCCGTGCTGGAGCTCGCGGCCGAACCCCCGCCGTCGGCCGAGATCACAAGGTCGGGATCCGAGACCACCACGCCTTCGCAAGGACAGGTCGTCGTGCTACCTCTGCTGCACGGTCCCATGGGAGAGGACGGCACCGTGCAAGGGCTGCTCGAAGTCGCCGGTATCCCCTACTGCGGCGCCGGCGTGGCCGGCTCGGCCGCCGCGATGGACAAGGGGCTCACCAAGTCCCTTCTCGCATCTGCGGGCATTCCTCAAGCCCGGTATCTGCTGCTGCGCGAGGGAGAGGTCGACGACCTTGTCTCGGATCGCGTGGCGACGGAGCTGGGATGGCCGGTGTTCGTCAAGCCGGCCAACATGGGGTCGTCCATCGGGATCACCCGCGCGGCCGGGGAGGATGAGCTGCGCGCAGCCCTGGACCTCGCCTTCCGCTACGACGAGTTCGCGGTGATCGAGGAGGCCGTCGCCGGCGCACGGGAACTCGAGATCGGCGTCCTCGGGTGGCCTGAGCTGCGCACTTCGGTACCGGGTGAGATCAAGCCCAGCCACGACTTCTACGACTTCGCCGACAAGTACGTCGACGGGGCCGCCGGTCTGGAAGTTCCGGCGCAGATCCCCGACGAGATCGCCGCGGAGATGAGCCGGCTCGCGATCACGGCGTGCAGGGCGGTGCGGGTGGACAGCATGGCCAGGGTCGACTTCTTCTGGGAGCATCCTGGCCGCGGCCTGTTGATCAACGAGATCAACACCATCCCCGGCTTCACCCCCATCTCGATGTACCCGCAGATGTGGGCGGCGTCCGGGGTCCCCTACCCGCAGCTGGTGGACGAGCTCGTCGACCAGGCGATCCGGCGAGCCGAGCGCCGGCGGCGGTTCGACACCCGGCACACCTGATACAGCGACCCGAGCGCCGGCGCCAGACCGCTGCGGAAGCCGGGACCGGCCGGCATGCAGAGCCCGGGCGTCGATGTCCGAAAGCCGCCAGCGCCAGGCCCGCCAGCATGCCAGGCTGAGAGCAGTGATCGACGAGGAACGCTGTTACAGGGCGGTCTGCAGCCGCGACGGGCGCTTCGACGGGGCCTTCTTCACCGCGGTGCTCACGACGGGCATCTACTGCAGGCCGAGCTGCCCTGCCGTAACGCCGAAGCGTGTGAACGTCAGGTTCTACACCACCGCTGCCACCGCCCAGGACGCGGGGTTCCGTGCCTGCAAGCGCTGCCGCCCGGATGCCGCGCCGGGCTCACCCGAGTGGCTGGGCCGGCAGGACACCGTGGCGCGCGCGGTGCGTCTCATCGCGGACGGTGTCGTGGACCGCGAGGGCATCTCCGGCCTGGGTAAACGGATCGGCTACAGCACACGTCAGCTGCACCGGATCGTCTTCGCAGAGCTGGGAACCGGCCCGCTGACCCTCGCCAGAGCTCACCGTGTGCAGCACGCCCGGATGCTGCTCGAGACCACCGACCTGCAGGTCACCGAGGTCGCTCTCGCAGCAGGCTTCCGCAGCGTCCGGCAGTTCAACGACTGCGTCCGTCTCGTCTACGGCATGACACCCACGGACCTGAGACGCGCTGGGCCGCCCAAGCACCGCAGCAGCACGCCCACGGCCGGTGCCAACCGTCCCGGCGGCATCGACGTCCACCTCTCGTACCGGCCGCCGCTGGATCTCAATGGGCTGATCGGGTTCTTCGCCATGAGGGCGATCCGGGGGGTCGAGAGCTTCGACGGTTCCGTCTACCGCCGCGTGCTCGGCCTCCCCCACGGATCGGGTGTGCTGTCGGTCCGGGCGGACCAGCAGGGCGACCTCCGCTCGAGGAGCACGAACCGGCGGGTCGCTTACCTCGCCTGCAACATCGCGCTCGACGACCACCGCGACTTCGTCGCCGCAGTGGCACGCGCGAGGCGCCTGTTCGACCTCGACGCGGATCCCGTGGCGGTCGGGACGCTGCTCGGCGCGGATCCCGCGCTGGGGGTGCTCGTCGATGCACGACCGGGCTTGCGGGTCCCCGGCTCTGCTGACGGGTTCGAGACAGCCTTGCGAGCCGTCGCCGGTCAGCAGGTCTCCCTGAAGGCGGCGCGAGGGCTGATCGGACGCATCACCGAGATGTACGGAAAGCCGCTCGGGACGCCAGCGGGTGAGCTCACCCACCAGTTCCCCTCGGCCGAAGCGATCGCCGCGGCCGCTGCGTCGAGCCTGCCTCTTCCATCGACGCGCGCGGACGCGCTGCGCCGGCTCGCCGGCGCAGTGTGCGACGGCACCGTAGTGCTCGATCCCGGCGCCGACCGTGACGAATCCGAGCAGATCCTCAGACGGTTACCGGGCATCGGCGCGTGGACTGCTGGTTACATCAGGATGCGCGGCCTGGGAGACCCGGATGTGTTCCTCGGCAGCGACCTCGCTGTGAGAAGGCAGTTGTCCGGGCTGCAAGGACCGGCCTCTCCCGATGGGTGGCGGCCGTGGAGGTCGTACGCGACGGCGCACCTCTGGAACGGCGCGAGCAATGGCGCATCGGCCGCCACGCCGGCGGCACCGGCATCGGCACCGGATGTGCGATCCCCGCGTGGCCGACAGCAAAGCCGACAGGAGAAAGGAACCACGACCCGATGAACACCATCCCCTTCCTCGACGTCGACCCCCGTGACACGGGCAGACGCTGGTGGGACGACGTACCCGTAAAGGTGGGCAACGCACGTATAGGCATGGTCGTCGTCTCCGATGGGGAAGCGATCACGGCCATACGTTTCGGCCACTCGAAGTCGGGCAAGTCCCCCGTCGCCGAGAGCTGGGTGCGCGACCGCAAGGCCGTCCGCGAAGCCGCCGAGCAGCTGGCCGAATACGGAGCCGGCAACCTCAAGGAGTTCGACCTGCCGTTGCGGCCGTCGGGAACCGAGTTCCAGATGAAGGTGTGGGCAGAGTTGACCGCGATCCCCTACGGCACGACTACGAGCTACGGAAGGGTTGCCGACGCCATCGGACGGCGCGGGAGCGGAAGGGCGGTCGGAGCGGCCGTCGGGTCCAACCCGATCGGCATCGTCATCCCGTGCCACAGGGTTATCGGGGCGGACGGTGCGCTCACGGGCTTCGGGGGTGGGCTCGACAACAAGGTGGCCCTCCTCCGCCGGGAGGGGATCACCGCCTTCTGACAGCCGGTCGCTACCGCGCGGTCTCGGCCGCCAGTGAGGCGACCTTCTCTCGCCACGCGATGAAACCGGTCCCGGTCGTCGACTTGAGGAACCCGAGCAAGAGGGCACCGTCACCCGACGCCTTCAACCTGCCGCGCATGAACGACACGCTCGGCTCCACGTCGCCCCTGACCATGTCGAGAGCGTCCTCGCTCGCAAGGAGCAGAACCAGATCAGCGGACGCGTCGCTGCCCGCCTCGCCGGCCGCGGCGACGCCGTCTTTGTAGATCCAATGGAAGCCCGCCTCCTGGCGCCGGCCGCCGCTCACCGCGAACGACACGGTCCCCTTGGCCCCGGGAATGTCGGGAAGCAACTTCGTCAGTGGAGCGGCAGCTTCAGCCCACTCGGCGCTCATCCAGGCACATTGCGCCATCTCGCTAACGCCGGCCCGCGCGGACGGAGCCGATCCCCGCGAAGAGATCGTCGTCGCTGATACCCCCGGCGAGGTCCCGGACGATCTCGTACTCCTCCCACGGGTGGATCGCGTCGGCGATCTCGGGAGGCAGGCCGAACCAGTGCCGTGAGTTCGGGTCGACCTGTGTCTCGTGCGCGAGAAGGGCCTCGCGTGTCACGTAGGTGAAGCCCCTCACGTCGACGGCGACATGACGCCGTTCGGCGCCGTCCTGGTCACCTTCGATCTCGGCGGCTGACTCGATCCAGCGCTGGAGACGCTCGTCCGTGTACGGCGACTCGAGACCCAGTTCGAGGAACTTCTCGTGCATCGCGAGCATGCGCCGCGCCGACCACCTCACGTAGCAGAGGCGGCTGGGCTGCCACGGCTCGCCCGTGCCGGGGAAGCACTCCGGATCACCGGCGGCGTCGAACGCGATCTCCGAGATCTCGTTGACGCGGAGGTGGTCGGGGTGCGGGTAGCCGCTCTGATCCTGCGGGTAGGTGACGACCACTTGCGGCCGCACCCTGCGGATCACCTCGACCAGCCGCCCGGCGGCCTCGTCGAGGGGAGCCGCCGCGAAGCAGCGCGGGTCGGAGTTCGCGTCGCTGCCCGGCATGCCGGAGTCCCGGTAGCCGAGCATCACGACCTCGTCGTAGCCGATGATCTCGGCCGCGCGGTCGAGCTCCTTGCGACGGATGGCGGAGAGATCGCCCCGCACCTCCGGTGTATCCATGGCCGGGTTGAGGATGTCGCCCTCCTCCCCGCCGGTGCAGGTCACCAGGACGGTACGGACGCCGGCGGCGTGATATCGGGCGATGGTGGCGGCACCCTTCGAGGACTCGTCGTCTGGGTGGGCGTGCACCGTCAGGAGGCACAACTGCGTCATTCTTCGATGCTACGGAAAAGACCCGGCAATTGCGGCGACCAGCCGCTGTCAGGCTTGGTCAGGGAGGCGGTCTATCTCGGCCGCCAGGTCCATGTCGGAGCGGGTCAACCCGCCTGCGGAGTGGGTGCTGAGCCGGAGGGTGACCTTGTTCCACGAGATGGCGATATCTGGGTGGTGGTTGCGGGCTTCGGCAAGCTGCCCGACCTCGTTGACATACGCCAGAGCCCCGACGAAGTCACCCCTCTGGACGGTCTTGACGATCTCGTTGCCCTCGCGGGTCCACGCGAGGCCGGCCAGTGCCGCCTCGATCGCGGCGTCATCGAGAAGTTGTGCGGGCACGACGCGAGCGTAGCGGCGTGGTCGTAGCGGCCGGTACGCTCGCGACCGGCTTCCCCCTCCGCCCATGCACCGCAAGCACCCGGGGGTTCCGCCGCGAATGCAAAAGCCCGCACACGAGACGGAACTCGACCGTCTCCGCAGCTACCTGAACGACTCGGGCGGGAGGCTCTACGCAGGCGTGCTGCCCGGTGGGCTCGCCCTGACCGACCCGCAGCAGGCGCTGCTGGTCCTCGGGCCCCCGCGCTCGGGCAAGACCTCGGCGGTGGCGGTCCCGAACGTCCTCTGCGCTCCGGGACCCGTCATCGCCACCTCGACCAAGCTCGACTTGATGATGTCGACCCTCGACAAGCGCCAGGCGGGGCGCCGCTGGCTGCTGGACCCGACCGGCTCCATACGCAACGACCCGCCCGGTGCCACCAGGCTCCGCTGGTCCCCGGTAGCCGGCGCGGCGACCTGGGACGAGTCCCTCCTCATGGCACGATCGATGACAGGAGCCGCCAGGCCGCAGGGGCGTGTCGGAGAGTCGGCGCACTGGACCGAGCGCGCCGAAGCCCTCCTGGCACCGCTACTTCATGCCGCGAGCCTCTCCCAGATGGGCATGGACACCGTCGCGCGCTGGACGTTGCGCCAGGAGGTGAGCCCGGCGCACACGGTCCTGAAGATCCACGGGGCCACCACCGCGTGCGACGTTCTCGCCGGGATCTCGGCCACCGACCCGAGGGAGCAGTCGGGCATCTGGTCCAGCCTCGCGGGGGTGCTCGCCGCGTACCGTTCAGACGCCGTGTTGGACAACGCGTCCGCGGTGAATTTCGACCCGGCTTCTTTGCCGGGCAGCGACGACACCGTCTACATCTGCGCTCCCGCCCGCCAACAGGACCTCGCTGCACCGATCGTCGTCGCTTTCTTGGAGCAGGTGCGCTCCGCCGCCTACGCGGCAGCGGCAAGCGGCAGAGGCGAGGCGCCTTTGTCGCTCGTGCTCGACGAGGTGGCCAACATCGCTCCGCTCCCCGACCTGCCTTCGCTCGTGAGCGAGGGCGGAAGCCAGGGTGTGCTGACGATCGCTTGCCTCCAGGACCTGTCGCAGGCGAGAGTGAGGTGGGGACGGGCGGCGGAGGGGTTCTTGTCGTTGTTCGGGACAAAGCTGGTGCTGCCAGGAATCGGCGACATGGAAACGTTGGAGATGGTGTCGCGCTTGGCGGGCGAGATCGACGTACCGGCGCGAAGCGTGAGCCGCAACCCGGCCGTCGGCCCACTGTTCGGTTCGGAGACGGTGACATGGTCTACCCAGCGCCAACGCCGGCTGCCCCCGGACGCGGTGAACCAGCAGCCGGCCGGCGGGGCGCTGCTGCTCGCCGGTGCGGCACCACCGGTGCACGTCGGGTTGGCTCCGTGGTGGGCGACCACGCCGTTCAAGCGGGAGATCTCCGCACCGGGCCGCGCACCTACACTCGGCCGGTGAAGCAGCCGGCTGCCTCCCCTCTCGTCCTCGTTGGAGCCGGCGCCCTGTCCGTCCAGTTCGGTGCGGCGTTCGCGACCAAGCTCTTCGACCGGGTGGGGCCACTGGGTGCTGTGACGCTGCGCGTCGCGATCGCGGCGGTGGTGCTGGTCGGCTTCGGGCTTCTTTCGCGCGCGCCGGGAGCGCGCAGCGCGGCCGCCCGCGGTGATCTCGCCGTGGCAGTGGCGTTCGGTCTGGTCCTCGCAGGAATGAACCTCTGCTTCTACGAGGCGATCTCCCGGATCCCGCTCGGGGCCGCAGTCACCATCGAGTTCTCCGGGCCGCTGGCTGTCGCGGTGGTTGGCTCGCGGCGGTGGGTCGACGGCCTGTGGGCCGGGATGGCGGGAACCGGCGTGGCATTGCTCGCAACCGCCGGAGGCGGGCGGCTGGCGCCGGGTGGCATCGGGCTCGCCGCGCTTGCCGGCGCGTTCTGGATCGCCTACATACTCCTGAGCAAGCAGACGGGACGGCGGTTCGACACCCGACGCGGACTGGCCATCGCCATGGTGACCGGCGCGCTGGTCCTGCTACCTGGAGGGCTGGTCAGCGGAGGCGGCCGTCTCTTTTCCCCTTATGTGCTCGGTCTCGGCGCGCTGGTCGCGTTGCTGTCGTCGGTCGTCCCCTACACCCTCGAGCTGATCGTCCTCCGAAGAGTCACGCCCCGTGCGTTCGGGGTCATGCTCAGCCTCGATCCGGGTGTAGCCGCGCTTGCGGGGCTCGTGGTCCTCGGCCAGCAACCAGGCGCACGGGAGCTCGCCGCCATGGGACTGGTCATCGCAGCCAACCTCGGGAACTCCCTTTCAGGCCGGATGGGTGTGGTGGAAGCGGCGGTCGAGCCGGGCTCAGCCGGGAATTAGCGCGGCGCCCACGCAGACCGCCGCGACAAGTGCGATCGTCACGCCGTCGGCCAGCTTTGGCGATCTCGTCTTAGCAGCGATCAGCCCGGTGCCGCCGCGCGCAGTGATCGCCTCGGCGAGCTCCCCTGCACGCCGAACCGACACGGCGAGGGCCGCGACGAGCAGGTCGATCAGCTCGTCGAGCCACCTTTCGATATTCGATCGGCCGGGCCGCGCTTTCGGTGGTGGGCGCAGGCGCCGGGCCGCGATCAGAATCCTCATCTCCCCGACTAGAAGCGGCAAGCTCCTCACGCACAACGCGACCGCGACCGACGCCTCGTCGACGGGCACCTTCACCAATCGCAGCGGCCACATCAGTCGCGCCACCGCCGGAGCTATCTCGCCGAGGGGAGTGGTCCACCCGACCATCGCGGCGGCCAGAAGGAGCACGATCCCCACGCTCACGAAACGGCAGTACGCGTCTATGCCCCCGAGGCCGAGCCGAGCACCCGCGATGGTGACGTGCGGCGAGCCGCCCGCGATCGACGCCAGAGCCCCGGTCACCGCGATGGTGATCCAGAACCAACGCGGCGGCCGTGGCAAGGCACCGCCGGGAATGCGGGCGACCAGGCCCGCGCTCAGCAGCAATGCCGTCGTCAATCCCAGCGCACCCCAGGAGGGGTAGTACGACAGCACGACGCTCAGGCCGGCGACCGATACAAGCTTGGTTCCGGCCCACAAGCGATGGACCGCAGAGTCGCCCTTGATCTCGCGCAGCAAGATGACCCTGGGCGGCCGGCGCTCGGCATCGCGGTCCTCCGGATCCTTCGAGTGCTTGCTGTTGGGTCGCGTGGGGCTCAGCACGGGGCATCCGTTCTCGGCCCATCGAACATCACACGGCCTTCATCGAGGTGCACCGCACGGTCGCACACCTGATCCATGCCCTCTAGATCGTGCGAGATCACCACGACGGTCATGCCCCTGTCGTGCCGCAGCCGGCCAAGTAGCGCCACGATCGACTCCTGGCTGGGTTGGTCGAGCCCGGCGAGTGGCTCGTCGAGGACCAGCACTTCGGGGTTGCGTGCAAGTACCCCCGCGAGGGCGACTCGGCGCTGCTGCCCGCCGCTGAGCTCGTCGATGCGTCGCTCCGACAGCTCGGACCAGTCGAGCCCGACGGATGACAAGTGGGTGGCTGCGTCGCTCTCGTCTTTGGCACCGGCGGCGAGCAGGTCGGCTTTGACCGTCGGGCGCTGAAGCTGGAGCCTGGCGTGCTGGAATGCGAGCCCGACAGAACCGGGGCGGCTCCTCACGGGTTCTCCGCCGAGCAGGCACGAACCGCGGCTCGGTCGCAAGACGCCGGCCATGATCCAGGCGAGCGTCGACTTTCCCGAACCGTTGCTGCCGACCACGAGTACGCCCTCGCCGGGCGCGACCGCCAGATCGATGGACTCGAGGGCCTTGTGGGCCCACGGGCTTCCCGCTCCGTACGTGTGCCAGACGCCTCGTAGCTCCAAGCTGCGCCGGCCCGCAGGGCTGAGACGCGGCCCGGCGGTCGCCGACCGTGCTCCGTCTGCTTCGGGGCGTGTCGTGACCGCCCCGTTCGCCTCAGAGAGACGGCCAGCGGCCAAGCGGTACTTGTGGTCGGCGTCGGCGGTCTCCTCCGGCCGGTGGGTTACGTGCACCACCGTCACGCCACGCGACGCCGGCAATCCTGAGAGCAGCGACATGAGGCGCTGCCGTCCCGGCGCGTCGACCATCGCGGTCGACTCGTCCGAGATGATCAGGCGCGGCCGTCTCGCAAGCGCCGCCGCGACCGCCAACCGTTGGAGCTCCCCGCCGGAGAGTGTCGAGGTCTCGCGGTCGTCCATGCCGTCGAGGCCGACGGCGTGCAGCAGCGCGTCGACGTCGACGCCGGCGGCATCGCGTAACCCCCACACGACATCGTCGGCCACGCGTACTCCGAGGATCTGCGTCTCCGGGTGCTGCATCACCATCGCGGTGCCGCCCGGCTTTCCCAACGCGGCGCTCCCATCGCGGATCACCGTCCCGCTCGTCGGTGCACGGCCGGCGATGATCCTCGCGAGGGTCGACTTGCCTGATCCGTTGTCGCCGACGAGCGCCACGAAGGTGGCGGGCTCTATGCGCAGGTTGATGTCCTGGAGAGCATCTACGTCAGCGCGTTGATACCGGAAGCCGGCGTGCTCGAGAGTGACCGGGACCGGCTGGGTGGTCGCGGACGAGTCTTGTGCGTCCCGGTCCGCCTCGAGCCGGTCCACCGCGCGCAACCAGTTGAGCCGCTCCAGGACCGGCCCGAGGAGAACCCACGCGAGCGCGGCGAACCAGAACGTCGCGACGATGACTATCGCCCCCACCGTGATCCACCAATCGCGTATCGCCGCCGCCACGAAATGGTCCAGTCGGCGCAGCACGCCGTCCAAGATGGTGAATCCTCTGAGGAGCCTCTCGATTCCCTTCCAGGTGTTGCGGATCTGGTCCAGGGTGAGTTTGCGCACGGAAGAGAAGACGTAGAGCAGACCGACACTTATCGCCGCCAGCACCGGACCGATGACCGCCATCGCGGCGGCAACCACACCGAAGCCCCAGTTCCGGCGCAGGGCTGTCCCGACGAAACCTCCGACGACTGCGCACTCGACGACGTTCGACACCGTTCCAGTCCCGGCGACGAGGAAGCTCAGGATCGACGCGGCGAAGGCCGATGCCGCGAGGGCACGGAATCGGTGGCGGTGCGCGACGACCCCGAGAGGCACCACGGCGAGAGCGGCCACGGGGCCGAGGTGCGGGAGAAACCATCCGATGACCGTGAGTGCCACGGCCACGCCGGCGAGGACCGACGCGGTCGCCAGTTCGATCGGCCGCAGGGGCCCAGTAGCGCGGGTCTCCTCCGGCACCACTCCAGCCTGCCATCCGGCGCCGGCGAAGCGGTGCCGGCCCTCAGCGGAAGTCGCGTGAGGGCAGCACCGCTCTGCGTAGCCGCAGGGGCAGGGGCCGGATCCGCTCCACCACCACGTTGATGACCGTTTCGACCCGCTCGAGTCGCCCGTCGACGATGATCGCCGGGCTGTTGCGCGCGACCCGCCCGAAGCGCACCCACGCCCCCGCCGAGCACACCACGTTCACCAGGCCCGTCTCGTCCTCGAGGTTCATGAACGTCACTCCCTGAGCGGTCGCCGGCCTCTGCCGGTGGGTGACCACGCCGGCGACCGACACCTTCTGGCCGGGCACCAGGTCGACCAACCGCGAAGCCGTCACCACGCCGCCGGCGGCGAGTTCCTCGCGGACGAACTCTGTCGGGTAGCTGTCCGGCGAGAGCCCGGTGGCCCAGAGATCGGCGTGGTTGACCTCCGCCGGGTGCATATCGGGAAGGGGCGGGGCGTCGGCTCCGGTAACGACACCTTCGAGCCCGCAGCCCGCTGCGGCGACCGCCCCCGCGCTCCACAACGCAGCCCGGCGCGACAGCCCGAAGCACTCGAACGCGCCGGCGGTCGCCAGCGCCTCTGCCTGCGCGGCGGTCAGCCCGGCCCGGCGCACCACGTCCTCGATGTCTCGGTAGGGCCGCTCGGCGGCGCCGGCGGCGACACGAGCGGCGATCGCGGTCCCCAACCCGCGCACGTACGACAAACCCAGCCTCACCGCTGCTCCGCCGGCGGAGTCGGGGCATGCCTCCAGCTTCGACTTGTCTCCGCTCGCGTTGACGCACGGCCGGCGCACCACCACCCCGTGCCGGCGGGCGTCGGCGACGAGTGTCTGCGGCGACCAGAACCCCATCGGCTGCCCATCCAGCAGACCCGCCAAGAACGCCGAGGGGTAGTGGAACTTCAGCCACGCGGAGGAATACACGAGATAGGCAAACGACACCGAGTGGCTCTCGGGGAACCCGAAGTTGGCGAACGCGACCAGCTTCTCCCAGATCGCATCAGCCACCTCCCCGACGATGCCCCGCTCTCGCATGCCGTCGTAGAAGCGCGAGCGCAGCTGCTCCATCCGCTCGACACTGCGCTTCGAGCCCATCGCCTGGCGCAACCGGTCCGACTCCGCCGGCGTGAAGCCGGCGACGTCGATCGCCATCTGCATCAGCTGCTCCTGGAACAGCGGTATCCCTAGCGTCTTGGCCAGGCTGCGTTCGAGCAGCGGGTGCAGGTAGGTGACGTCCTCGTCACCGTTGCGCCGGCGGATATAGGGGTGCACCGACCCGCCCTGGATCGGGCCGGGGCGGATCAGGGCCACCTCGACTACCAGGTCGTAGAACTCGCGAGGTTTCAGCCGCGGGAGCGTCGCCATCTGCGCGCGACTCTCCACCTGGAACACGCCGACCGAGTCCGCGCGCGAGAGCATCTCGTAGATACAGTCCTCCTGCGGAAGGCGGCCCAGGTCGACCGACACACCGTGGAAGTCCCGCACATGGTCGACGGTCGCGTGCAGGACCGTGAGCATGCCGAGACCGAGCATGTCGAACTTGACGAGGCCGGCGGCGGCGCAGTCGTCCTTGTCCCACTGCAGCACGCTGCGGTCCGCCATGCGCGCCCACTCGACCGGGCAGACCTCCGCGACGGGCCGGTCGCATATGACCATGCCGCCCGAGTGGATGCCGAGATGCCGGGGGAAGTGCTGTACCTCGGCGGCCATTCCGAGCACCGCCGGCGGGATGCCGGTGGTGTCCATCGTGGCCAGCGGCCCCCAGTGGTCGACCTGCTTCGCCCACGCGTCGACCTGTCCTTGCGACGCTCCGAGCGCCTTGCCCATGTCGCGCACGGAAGAGCGCGGCCGGTAGGTGATCACGTTGGCGACCTGCGCGGCGCAACCGCGCCCGTAGCGGCGGTACACGTACTGGATCGCCTCCTCCCGCCTGCCGCTCTCTATGTCCACGTCGATGTCAGGCGGCCCGTCGCGCTCAGGCGACAAGAACCTTTCGAACAGAAGGCCCAGCGCGACAGCGTCCGCGTTGGTGACTCCGAGGGCGTAGCACACCGCAGAGTTCGCAGCAGAGCCGCGGCCCTGGCAGTAGATGTCGTTGCGCCGGCAGAACTCGACGATGTCCCACACGATCAGGAAGTAGCCCGCGAAGCCGAGCCGCTCGATCATGTCGAGCTCGTAGTCGATCTGCTGCCATGCCTTCGCGCCGGCTGCTCCTCTCGGCCCATAGCGTCGCGTGCCCCCCTCCTCCACCAACACCCGCAGCCAGCTCATCTCCGTGTGCCCGAAGGGGACCGGCCACGGTGGCAGGTTCGGCGCGACGAGCGAGAGGTCGAACGCGCAGTCCCGGGCCAACACCGCGGCCCGCTCCACCACTCCCGGATACCTGGCGAAGCGCCTGGCCTGCTCGGGGCCTCCGCGCAGACCGGCAGCGCTCGCCGGCGGCAACCACCCGTCGAGCTCGTCTAGCGAACGCCGCGCCCTCACCGCAGCCAGCGCGGTCGCCAACCGCCGGCGGGAGCTGTGGTGGTAGTGGACGTTGTTGGTCGCGACGAGATCGGCACCGGCGCGGTCGGCCAGGAGGACGAGCCCGTCGTTGCGGGCGGAGTCGAGCGGGTCGCCGTGGTCCCACAGCTCCACGAAGACGTTCGGCTGGCCGAACAGGCTCTGCAGCCGGCGCAGCTCGAAAAGACCGGCCGAGGGTCCGCCGGACACCAGCGCCGCCGGCACGGTCCCCTTGCGGCAACCGGTCAGCACGACCCAGTGGTCCGACGGGCCCTCAACAGGCTCTCCGACCGCGACCGGGTCGGCACCCAGGTCCGGCAGCGCGCCGCGGCCGATCGCGGACAGGGTCTCGAGCGACACAGCCGGGCGGCCTTTCTCGCGACCGGACATGTGCGCCACCGACAGAGCGCGGCACAGCCGGGTGTAGCCGACCGGGTCACGCGCCAACACGACCAGGTGCGCGCCTTCGGGATCGGCGACACCGTTCTGCGGGCGGGTAAGCCCGAGGGATACCTCGGCGCCGAACACCGTGCGCATACCCAACGCCCTCGCCGCTTCCGCAAAACGGACCACCCCGTACATCCCGTCGTGATCCGTCAACGCGAGCGCTTCGAGGCCCAGGCGCGCCGCCTCCTCCACCAGTTCCTCCGGGTGCGAACCGCCGTCGAGGAAGCTGAAGTTGGAGTGGCAGTGAAGCTCGGCGTAGGGCAGCGCCGGCGGCGAACCCCGGCGCCCTGACAGCTCCGCCGGCGGCTCGTAAACGGGACGTTTGTACGACCACGCCGGGCTGTCCCCCCCGTCGCCCGGACGCTGCGACCCACGAGCGCGGCCCGACAGCCTCGCCTCCAACTCCCGCCAGGGCACAGGGGGGTTCTGGTAACCCACCCCTGCCACGCTATCGAACAGATGTTCGATCCGCTAGGGTGAACCGCATGCCGCAGGAGGCGACGTTCATAACCCGCCTCGACCACGCTGATGGCGCCCGGCTGTGGGTCGCCGTCAAGGACCTGATCGACATGGCCGGCCTGCCCACCACCAGCGGGTCCAAGGTCATCGCCGCGCGGGCCCTGCCGGCCGGCCACGACGCCGCTTGCCTCGCCGGCACCCGGGTAGCGGAGGCCGCCGGCGAAGTCGCCATCGTCGGCAAGACCAACATGCACGAGCTCGCCTTCGGTGTCACCGGGATCAACCCGTGGTTCGGCACCCCGGCCAACCCGTTCGACCCGCGCCTCGTCCCAGGAGGATCCTCCAGCGGGTCGGCCACCGCGGTGGCGACCGACCAGGCCGACGTCGCCTACGGCAGCGACACCGGCGGTTCGATCCGCATCCCTGCCGCGTGCTGCGGGATCGTCGGGCTCAAGACGACGCTCGGCCGAGTGCCGCTGGACGGCGTCCTGCCGCTGGCTCCGTCGCTCGACACGGTCGGCCCGATGGCGGCGACGGTCGCCGGCGTCGTCGCTGGCATGCGACTGCTCGAGCCCGGTTTCCAACCCGCCAGTGGCATCGCCTCCACGGTCGGTCGCGTCAGGCTCCCGGCCGAAGACTGGGTCGACACCGCGATCGATTCGGCGCTGCGGGCAGCCGGCCTGCGCACAGCCGACCTGGCGCTCGACGGTTGGGACGCAGCCACCGAGGCGACAGCCGTGATCCTCGGTTCCGAGGCGTGGAGCATCCATGAAGCGCTCTGGCGCGAGCACGCCGGCGAGCTCTCCCCCGACGTCGCCGCCCGCCTCCAGAAGAGTTCCACCATCACGGCGGCGCAGATCGGCGCTGCACGCGCGCAAGCGACGGCGTGGGACGTCGAACTGCAACAGGCGTTCGCTCGAGCTGATCTTCTCGCGCTTCCAACGATCGCGACCACACCACCGGCGGTCGAGGACGCCGCGAGGCTGACTGAGATCCGTTACGTGTCGCCCTTCAACCTCGCCGGCCTGCCGGCGATCGCCCTGCCGGTCGCGACCCACACGACCAAGCGACGCCCCGTCCCCGCGAGCCTGCAACTGGTCGCGCCTGCCGGCGCAGAGGAGCTCCTCTGTGCGACCGCAGCGGCGATAGAAGAAGCGGCTGGCTTCAGACCTTGAGCGCGCTGCCCTTGACGCTGGTTCGGAACATCTCGCGGCGCTGACCGGGGTAGTCGTTCAAAGCGTTGTGCTGGGTGCAGCGGTTATCCCAGATGGCGAGCATCTGAGGGGACCAGCGGAGGCGGCAGGTGAGGTTTTCGTTGACCGCGTGGCGGTACAACAGCGACAGCAACGGTTGCGACTCGTGCGCCGCCCAACCTTCGAACCTCGTCGTGTACACGGGGTTCAGGAAGAGGGCATGGCGACCTGTGGCCGGATGCGCGATGACAGCAGGGTGCACCCACTCCTTGTAAGCGTCCTGTGAGGGAGCTATCGCCATCGAAGTGAGGTCTTTTACCTTGTCCAACAGACCGCCGGTGCCGTAAGCCATGCCTGCGGAATGCACGGCACGCAATCCGAGCAGGGTCTCCTTGAGGCCAGGCGAGAGCGTTTCGAAAGCCATGTACTGGTTCGCCCACAGCGTGTCGCCGCCGTGGGTCGGGACCTCCCACGCGTGCAGCAGCGTGTATGCCGGGGGTTCGGGAAGGTAGCTGAGGTCGGTGTGCCACGCGTTGGCGAAGTTGAGTGCGTCGGCGGGCTCCTTGATGACCCGGATCACATGGGGTCGATCCGGCAGCGGCTCGACGAACGGAGTGATGTCCCGTCCGCCCATGAGGTCGGTGACGCGCTCGAGGTCGTCGAGGTCCAGGTGCTGGTCGGGAAGGAACACCACCAGGTGCGCGGCGAGCGCCTCCTTCAACGGCTCGAGCTCCTCGGCGTCTCTCACCTTCGTGAGGTCGATGCCGGTCACGTAGGCACCGAGCGCGCCCGCCGCCGGCTGCACTTGGAGAGTTGGCATCACGAACAAGCGTAGGCTCAACGATCTGTGCGGACCAATGTCGTGTTACTCGAGTTGTACGGCCGGATCCCGCCGCTCGTACGCGACGTCGTCGAGGATTTGCCGGCGGGCAGACTCGTCGAGCGCCCCGGACCGGATGCGAACACGATCGGATGGCTGCTGTGGCACCTGGCACGGGTTCAGGACCATCACCTTTCCGAGTTGATGGATTCGGAGCAGGTGTGGGTTGGGGGAGATTGGGCCGGTCGTTTTGGGCTGGAGCCGGACCCGTCCAACACCGGGTACGGGCATTCCTCCGAGGAGGTGGGGCGGGTACGACCGGCGGCCGGCGCAGCGATCGTCGACTATCTGGAGGCGGTGCAGGCGAGGACCATCGCGTTCCTCGAGGGTTTGAGCGACGGTGATCTGGACCGGATCGTCGACAGGCGGTGGGATCCGCCGGTGACCATGGGAGTCAGGTTGGTCAGCGTCGCCGACGACAGCCTGCAGCACGTAGGTCAGGCCGCGTACGTGAAGGGTTTACTCAGGCCCTAGTCCTCCGCTCCTGGCCGCACAGCGGCCGGGCCGCTCGGGCCCGGGTCGTCCGCTCCTGGCCGCACAGCGGCCGGGCCGCACAGCGGCCGGGCCGCTCGGGCCCCGGCTGCGCTGTGCGCAGCCTCTAGGCGGGGTCGATCAGCTCGATCCGGTTGCCGAAGCAGTCGTCGACGTGACCCCGCCGGCGGCCCGGCCCCTCCTCGGCCGGGCGGAACTCGACCCCGGCGGCAGCGAGGCGTTGCAGCAGCGCATCGAAGTTGCGGACGGTGATCGCCGGGTGCGCCTTCTTCGCCGGGCGGAAATCCGGCTCGGCGCCGAGGTGCACCTTCACCGAGCCTGCCTCGAACCAACGACCCCCCCGTACCGCCATCGCCTCCGGCTTCTCCACGACCTCGAGGCCGAGCACGTCCCTGTAGAACGACTCGGCCCTCTCCTCCTCGCCCACCGGCATCGCAAGCTGAACGTGGTCGATCGTCTCGAAGGTCCAGGCCGGCTGCGGGGTCACACGCTCAGTCTCGCGCCGGCGGTCGGCGATGGCGCGTGAGCGCTCGAACTGTGTCCCCTCGCGGCGCGCTGCAAGTGGACAGGGTTCAGCAGCAATCAGCAGTACGACCCCTCTACGGTCCAGCAGCCACGCTCCCTGCTGAGCAGGTAGGCCCCGCCGTCCTCGAGCAGCACCTGAAGGCGCGCCCGACGGCGGCCGCCTCGGTCCCACCACCTCTCCTCTATCGGCCAAGGGCCGGCCCAGCCGCTTACCTGCCGCCGGGCGCCGCCGGCGATCGCGACAGAGGATGGGGCTGAGCTGAGTAGGCCGCGCCCGTCGACCTCGACAGGGAGGCCGTCGGGGCCGAGCACCTCCGCCTCGGTGCCGCTGCCGAAGACGACCGCCGGCGCCGGCCCTCCCACCCTCCCCGGCCACGGCGGCGCCTCCGCGGACGGGCCTCTGAGCACCCGCCGGCGGCGGGCGTCGGTGTCGGGCGGCGGCTCCCTGCAATCGCCCCACGGGACCAGCCGGACCTGCTCGGCGAACCCGCGGCCACCCCCGAGCACGGCTGTCACCACGCCGTCGGGCCCCAGCAGCCCCTGCACCCGGGCGAACGCCCTCGCCGCCTGCTCGTCCGATTCGGCGACGCCTCCCCAGAAGCCGAGCTGCTTCCCGTCGTCCGGGCGCACCTCCTCAGCGGTGAGTCGCAGCAGGGTGATCCCCGCCGTAGGGGAGCCGCCGCGTTCGACGCCTATCCACCCGTCGAGCTGCCAGCGGGCCCGCTCGGCGAGGGCCGCCGCGGTGAGGGCGCCGTCGTGGCGCCAGTGGCGGACCAGGCTCTCCCCGTGCTCGGTCTGCGCCTCTATGGCGACCATCGTGGCCGCCAGCCCCTCGCGCTCCAGGCGGTAGAGCAGCTCGTCGGCGAGGGACTTGGCCACGAACGCCGCCGCCTCGACGCGGTCCAGCGGCGGGTCCAGCTCCGCGGGCACGGACATCCCCGGGGGCGGGGTGCGCGCCACGACCGGCCGCTCGTCGAGCCCGCGCGCCAAGCGGCGCGCCGTATCGCCCATCGCCCCGAAACGACCCAGCACCGCGCTCGCCGGCAACTCCCCCAGCTCGCCCAGGGTGCGGATCCCGAAACGCACCAGCAGGTCCGCCAGGTCCTCGTAGCCGGGGCCGAGGCAGTTGACAGGCTGGGGTGCGAGCCAGCGCCGGCTCTCCCCCCGACCCACGACCACCCGCTGCGCACAGCGGGCGCCGGCGCGCGCCGCCAGCCCCGCGGTGAAGCGCCCGTCGCCCACGCCCACCCGGCAGCCTTCCTGGCCGGCGGCCTCGTCGACGGTCCGGCAAATCAACTCGGCGAGCGCGGCGTCCCCGCCGAAGTACCGGGAAGGCCCTCGCGTGCCGAGCAGCAACTCGCCCGCGGTCGCCACCTCCACTGCCGGCGCCAGCGACTCGACCGCCGCTACCGCAGGCTCCCACGCCCGCGCGTCGCGCCCCCTGTCCTCCTCGACCACACGGACGGCTGGGCAGCGCGCCTGGGCCTCGCGCCGGCGCAGCCCTTCACGTATCCCCTCGGCGCGCGCCGCGGGCGTAGCGGCGACAACCCGGTTGGCGTGCAGTACCACCGCCGCGACATCGGGTGGGATGCCGGCGGCGACCAGCGGCCAGTCGGGGAACCAGGCAACAAGGCAGCGCACCGCCGGTCAACCCACGGCGGTGAGAGCTTCGGGCGGAGCTGGTGTAAACGGCTCGGGCGCCGGCGCCTCTGCCGATACCACCGCCACACCAGCGGGGCCCGGCAGCCAGATCTCCATGGAGCGCGGGCGCCCGCCGGGCTCCCGCCGGCCGGACAGCGCGACCTCGATCCGCCGGCGGCGCAGGCAGCCGTGGCCGGTGCCCAGCCCCATCCACTCCCCCGGCGCCGCCTCCAGGCGCAGGTCGGGGGACTCGGGCCAGCGGCTGGAAGCACCCTGGCGGACCGGTACGAGCACCACCCCCCTCTCGCGGGCGCGTGCCGCCAGCCGGCGGGCGTCCGAGGCGCGCAACCCCGCCGGCGGTCTCACCAGGAGCAGGTCCACCCCGTCCGCCAGCGCGGCCACCACCTCCGCCCACCTCCCGCCGGGTGCGGGAACCAGCGCCAAGCGGTCGAGCGGAACGCCCAGCTGCGCGGCAGCTACCAGCCCGAGCGACGGGAACCCGACCGCCGCAGCCCAGCGCGACGAGCCGGCAGGCATCACCCCCGCTGCCAGGGCGAGGGACAGCGACACCGCCGCCCCGCCCCCCACCTCCACCACGCTCCCCCTCTGCAAACCCCCGGCGGGGAAAAGACCCCCCAGTGCGCCGTGCACCTCCAGCCGCCGCGTTCCGGCCATGGCGACAGGCCGGCCCTTGGCCACCGCGGCTTCCAGCGCGCCTTTCATCACCCCACCAGCGTATCGAACGTTTGTTCGATGAATCCAGGGCTCGGCTACATTGCCGCCCGTGGAGTGGAAGCTGCGCGAGGTCGGGACCGATTTCTTCGAGACCGCTTCCTACCGTTGCACCAGCACGGCCAGGTTGAATGCTGCCCCCACCACCGTTTTCTACGCGCTGGCGCATGACCCTTCGACCTGGGGGGAATGGAACCCCGGATTCTCCGACAAGGGTCGCTACACGAGCCCGCCGCCGCACGGCAGCGGCTCGGTGAGAGAAGTGACCATGGCCCGCATCCGCTACACCGACACGATCCTCGCCTGGGACGAGCCGAGCTACTGGGCCTTCTGCGTCTCGCGCGCCGGGGCGCCGTTCGCGAGAGCGCTGGCCGAGGAGTACCGGGTAACGCCCGAGCGCGACGGCTCGACAGTGCAGTGGACCATCGCGATGGAGCCACGGCTCGCGCTGCTCGCCATGCAGCCGCTCATGGACGCGTTCCTGCCGCGCTACTTCAAGCGGGCGATGGCGAACCTCGACAGGAGGCTCGCCGGGGAGGGACCCGCACTCAGCGGGTGACGCCGTCGGAGCGGGCGGCGTCGGCGACCGCGGCCGCCACGGCTTCTCCGACGCCGGGAACGAAGACGCTCGGGACGATGTAGTCGGGGCTGAGCCGGTCCTCGGGTACGGCCCCGGCGATCGCCTGGGCAGCGGCGAGCTTCATGTTCTCGGTGATGCGTGTCGCTCCGGCGTCGAGTGCTCCGCGGAAGATACCGGGGAAGCAGAGCACGTTGTTGATCTGGTTGGGGTAGTCGCTACGGCCGGTTGCCATCACGGCCACGACGCCTTCTGCCTCTTCGGGGAGGATCTCGGGGACGGGGTTTGCGAGCGCGAACACGATGGGCGCGTCCGCCATGGACTCGACGTCGCTGCGGTTCAGGAGGCCCGGCCCGCTGACACCGACGAACACGTCAGCGCCGCGCAGGATGTCCTGCAGCGACCCCGAGCGGTCTTCGGGATTGGCGTTGTCGGCGAGCCACTGCTTCGACGGGTCGAGCGCCTCACGGCCTTTGTGGATGGCGCCCTTCCGGTCGGCTGCGACGATGTCCTTGGCGCCGGCGGTCATGAGGATCTTGGTTATCGCTACGCCGGCCGCGCCGGCGCCTGAGAGCACCACGCGCAGATTGGAGAGGTCCTTGCCGGTGATGCGGCAGGCGTTGCGGAGAGCGGCGAGGACGACCACTGCGGTGCCGTGCTGGTCGTCGTGGAAGACGGGGATCGAGAGGGTGTCGATGAGTCGTTGCTCGACTTCGAAACAGTGCGGTGCGGCGATGTCCTCGAGGTTGATGCCGCCGAACATCGGCTCCATCCGCTGCACCGTCTCGATCAACTCGTCGGGCGACGAGACCTTCAAGCACACGGGGACGGCGTCGACACCTCCGAACTCCTTGAACAGGACCGCCTTTCCCTCCATCACCGGCAGCGCGGCCTCGGGACCGATGTCTCCCAGGCCGAGCACTGCGGTCCCGTCGGTGACCACGGCGACCGTGCTCGCCTTCATCGTGTAACGGTGCACCAGAGACCGGTCGTGCGCGATGGCCATGCACACACGCGCGACACCCGGCGTGTAAGCCATCGCCAGGTCGTCCCGGTCGTGGAGGGGGAACTTGCTCTCGATCGACAGCTTGCCGGCTTCGTGCAGGGCGAACGTGCGGTCCTCGACCTCGAGGATCTCTATGCCCTCGACGCCGCGGGCGACCTTCTCGACGTCGGCTGCGTGCCCCTCCGACCCGCAGAACACCACGACATCGCGTGTGACCGTCGCTCCGTCGGTCGCCACGATCTCGATGCCGACAAGACTGCCTCCGGCCGCTCCGACCGCCGTTGCCAACTGGCCGAGCACTCCCGGCTGGTTGCGGATGCGTGCGCGGAGGCGGAGCGAGAACGCAGCGAGTGGCGTGGCCATCTACGGAGAATACCGATTGGCACCCGCCCGATCCCCCGGCGGGAGCCCCTTGCCGATGTGCCGGACGGCACTCTACGATTGTCCTGAGAGGGGGCGTTCGGGTGAGGCCGGCCGCTGGCCGCTCCGGGGGATGGGTCGGACCAGGCCTCACCCGAACGTTTGAAACCGGCGGGATCCGTATCGTGCAACCCGGTCGGCCCGCATAGAAACGCGCCCGGACGCGACGAAGGACCGGCAGGGGGGATGCCGGTCCTTCGCAAACGCTCGAGGGGCGAGGGGGGATTCGCCCCGAGCAATGAAACCATTATGCGCTACTTTTCACTATCCCGTCAAGCGACATTGGTCACATCTGTGATCTGCTTGGGAGATACAACGGGGACCGCTCGGGATGCCCGGCGGACCTGATGGAATAGGGGCGTGGGCAACAGCGAGCCGCTCTGGATTCCCTCCGAACAGCGACAGCGAGCGTCGCGGATCCACCGTTTCCTGCGCTCGCACGGCTTCGAGAGCTACAACGAGGCCTGGCAATGGTCGGTCGCGCCGGCGCACGCCGGCGAGTTCTGGCGAGACGTAGCGGATGATCTCGGTGTCGTCTGGCGCCGGCCGCCCGACGCGACCCTCGAAGCCGATCCGGCGGCCGTCCCGGGAGCACGCTGGTTCCGGGGCGCGCTGCTGAACTACGCCGAGAACGCGTTGCACCCCCCGGCAACCGGCGGGGGTGCCGAAGCGACCGCGGTGATCGCCCTCTCGCAGACCCGGGACCGGCAGGAGCTGACGTGGTCCGAGCTGACCGCCCTGGTCATGCGGGTCCGGAGGGGACTGGTGCGTGCCGGCGTGTCGAAAGGCGACCGGGTGGCGGCCTACATGCCGAACATCCCCGAGACGCTCGCTGCGATGCTGGCCACCGCGAGCATCGGGGCAATCTGGGCGTGCTGCGCCCCCGAGACCGGTGTCGCCGGGGTCCTCGACCGCTTCTCGCAGATCGAACCGAAGGTCCTGATCGGCGTCGACGGCTACCGGTTCGGGACCAAGGAGGTGAGCCGGCTCGAGCAGGCCCTCGCGATCCGGGACGGACTGCCGACCTTGCGGACCGCTGTTTGGCTTCCGTACCTCGAGGCCGGGGCCGGCCGGCCGGCCGGGTGGATCTCCTGGGACGAGCTCACCGGCGACGAAGCCGACCAGAACCCCGAGTTCGAGCCGGTCGATTTCGACCACCCGCTGTATGTGCTCTTCTCGTCGGGCACCACGGGGAGACCCAAGCCGATCGTCCACGGTCACGGCGGCATCACGCTCGAGCACCTCAAGGCGCTCGCTCTCCACTTCGACATCGGCCCTGGTGACAGGTTCTTCTGGTTCACCACCACCGGCTGGATGATGTGGAATTTCTGCGTATCCGGGTTGCTCGCCGGCGCGACGGTGGTGATGTTCGACGGCGACCCCTCGTCGCCGTCGATGGGCGCGCTCTGGGACGTCATGTCCTCGACGGGGACTACGTGCGGGGGTGTTGGTTCGGGATTCCTCGTCGCCTGCCAGAAGGCCGTGATCCACCCCCGCGAGATGTTCGACCTGAGCCGGCTGAAGACGCTGGGCGCGACCGGTTCTCCGCTTCCTGGCTCCGCTGCTAGCTGGGTCTACGAGGATGTGGGAGACGACATCCTGGTCGCGTCGTTCAGCGGGGGGACCGATGTGTGCACGGGGTTCGTGGGGGCAAGCCCGCTGCATCCGGTGTGGGCGGGTGAGATCTCGTGCCGCTGCCTCGGGGCTTCGGTAGAGGTGTTCGACGATGGCGGCAAACCCGTCGTCGAAGAGGAGGGCGAACTGGTGCTGACCGCTCCCCTGCCTTCGATGCCGGTCGGGTTCTGGGGCGATCCCGCAGGAGAGCGGTACCGGGCCGCCTACTTCGAGCGGTTCCCCGGGGTTTGGGCGCACGGCGACCGCGCCACTCTCACCCGGCGAGGGACCGTCGTGATCACGGGCCGCTCCGACGGGACGCTCAACCGGGGTGGGGTGAGAATCGGAACGGCCGAACTGTACGAGGTGGTCGAGGCGTACCCGGGCGTCGCTGACAGCCTCGTGGTCCATCTCGACGACCCCGCCGGCGGCCCGGGCGAGATATGGCTGCTCGTCGTCGCCGCAACAGACGCCGAAGGACTGGAGGACGAGCTGAAAGCGGCCCTGCGGCGCGACCTGTCACCGCGCCACGTTCCCGATCGGGTCGTCCGCATCCCAGCGGTGCCGCGCACGCTGTCGGGCAAGAAGCTCGAGGTTCCTGTCAAGAAGATCCTTGCCGGCACGGATCCAGACGACGCGCTGACCGTCGCCTCGCTCGCCAACCCGGAGAGCCTCGAGCCTATCGTCGCCCTCGCGAAGGCAAGGGCCAGGGCCGGCTAGCTGTTGCCGTCCTCGGTGGCGGCCAGTCTCTCGAGAAGCGGCACCGCCCGCTCGAGGATCCCGCGTTCCTCCGAGGTGAAGTTCTGCAGTTTGGACGTGAGGTAGGCGTCCCTGCGGTTGCGGATCGTTTCCAGCAGCTGGCGGCCCGACGGGCTCGCGGCGAGCCGCGCGACGCGCCGATCGGTCGGATCGACGTGCCGCTCGACGAACCCGTTCTCCTCGAGGCGCGCGGCGATGCGCGTCATCGACGGAGGTGCGATCCTCTCGATCGCGGCGAGCTCGCCGAGCGTCACCTCGCCGTGCCGCTCGACGGCAGTGAGAGCGGACAACTGGGACGGCGTGATGTCACCCACCGCCTCCTGGCGGAGGCGGCGCGACAGCCGGAGCACGGCGAGGCGGAGTTGGCTCCCGAGGTACCCGGTCTGGGGCGCCATGGCGCCTAAGTGTAACTACTTGGGAGCGCGACTATTTAGCGGGGCGAAATGACTGCCGTCGCCTGACGGGACGATAGGCCCGTGCAACTGGCAGCATGGACGGGTGCCGATGCGCGAGGACTGCCGACACTTCCAGAGCCGTACCTACGAGACCGGCGAGGTGGCGCGCTTCTGCGTGCTCAACCTTGCGCCAGAGGCGCCTTGGCGCTGCCCGGCGGACTGCAGCCGATACGAACCCGACATGATCGACGCCACCTTCGTCACAGGATCGTTGGTACGCCCGCCCGTCGAAGAGGAACCCGACGAGCCTGCCGGCGACGTAGCGTCCCTCCTCGACGAGGCCGACGCGATCGTCACGGCGACGGGGCCCGAAGCTCTGGCCGAGGTGGAGGCACAGAGAACGGGGCGCCGCTGGTGGCAGGTCTGGAAAAAGGGTGACGGCGGTGACGGCTTCCGCCTGAGCGACCGCTGATCCGGTCCTGGTGCGTCGCGAGAGCGATATCCGTGCTCGGTTGGGGTCGGCAATCGGGGGCGCCGCCGTCGCCGCTCTGGCAGTCGCGACGCTTGCCGGTTGTTCCTCCACGGCGATTGCGCGCCGGTCGGGCCCGTCGACCACGACGACGGGCGGGACCGCCACAACCGGCGTGCCTGGCGCGACCTCAGGGTCTTTTTCCTGGTCCCTCGACGCCGACCCTCATCTCGCGCTCGGAGGCGGACCGGGGACGACCCTCTCCGCCGTGCTCTCCCCGTCCGCCGGCGGCGCCGGTTGGGTCATCGCTGGCACCCGCGACAACGGTTCGGGCGCGACGACCGCCACCGTCTGGACGTCCCCGGACGCGGTCACGTGGAATGCCACCGCCCTCACCGGGGGCGGCGTGTCGAGCGCCGCAAGTGCAGCTGCCACCTGGAAGACGTCGACCGTCGTCGTCGGATCGGTCGGCACGGGCACCGAGAGGCGGGCGCAGGTGTGGGTGTCGCAGGGGCCCGGGTCGTCCTTTGTCGAGGTTCCGGTGACGTCCACCAACGACTCGCCCTCCACCATGGACCACGTCACGGTCGGCAACCTGGGCTACTTCGCCACCGGGACCATCGCCGGTCAACCTGCCGTGTGGTACTCCACCAACGGTTTGCAGTGGTCGGTCTCCTCCGGCGCCACCCGCTTCCTCGACGGGTTCCCCGGAGCGCAGGTGAACGCACTGCTTGCCACCTCGAACTTCGTCTACGCCGCGGGCTCGGTCCGAGACGGCACGGCCACAGACGCGGCGCTCTGGAGCACTCAGGACGGGATCGACTGGAAGCCCATCATCTCCTCGCAAGGCGCGTTTTCGGGGGGCGGTGACCACGTGATCACAGGGCTTGCTCCGCTCGGAACCCTTCCCTCGGGGGGAGGACTCTTGGCCGTCGGGGGAGTCGAAGCCGCGGGGGCGTGGACACCCGCATCGTGGATCTCGCCCGACGGCGTGAGCTGGAGCCAGCCCGCCGGCGACTTTCCGCGCTCTGCAGGATCCGAAGAAGTGAGGTCCGTGGCGCCGGTCGCGACCCTCGTCGGCCCGTCCGAGTTCTTCGCGACCGGTGGCGGCCCGTCGGATCAGCATCTCTGGCAGTCGAGCGACGGTGTTCGCTGGAACCAGATCCCGTTCCCGCCGGCCGCTGCGAGCGCGGACGGCTGGCGGGCGACCCTCGTAGCTTCCGACGGCAACACGACCGTCGTCGCCGACGGTGACCAGGGCCAGGCTCATGTGCTCACCGGCAGTTCCAAGGGTTGGAGCGAGCCGAGCGCGAACGCCCCCGTGTTCGGACCGGTCGCGGCCTCGGCCGACGTCGTCTCGTTGAGCCAGGGGAAGACGGGCCTCGAGCTGACCGTGAAGTTGACGCAAGCACCGCAGGCGATCGGGTCGGCATCGGTTTCGACGGTCACATTTTCCTCCGCCAACGGTGTGAACTGGTCGCCTCTGCCGGCCGGTCAGGCGAGCACGTGGCCGCCGGCGCCTTTGCCGGCCGGTGCGTCGGCGATCGATCGCGCTGGTACCGGATGGATCGCCGTCGGCAGCGGCCCCCCGGGGTCGCCGCCCCCCGCGTCCGGGCCCGAAACGTCGGGGGTGGGCCTCACTTGGACGAGCGCCGACGGATCCCATTGGAACCCCCCCACGACCTTGGACCCCAAGCCCGGCATCGGCCCGGAGCACCCGCGAGGGATCTGCAGCAGCACCGGGGAAGCGGTCGCGGTCGGCGAGGCCGACCAGCAGGGGTCCGGTGCCACGGCGGCAGCGGCGTGGTACACGAACAACGGGTCCCAGTGGAAGCCCGCCGGCATCGTCCCCGCTGCCGCCCCCGGCAGTGGCACCGAGATGCTCGGATGCGTCCAGACGCAATCGGGGTTCGCGGCCTTCGGCGCGGCTTCGGGCCCGGGAGGAGACAGCCCCGCGCTGTGGTCGTCCCCCGACGGGGCCCACTGGACCCGCGGGAACTCTGACTTCTTCGGCTCGGGCGCACCTGGCCCGATCGTCTCGCTCGCTGTGTCCGGTCCGAACTGGCTTGCCGTGGCGAGCGGCGCGGCCGATTCCGAACCTGACGACTTCCCCGGCCCGTCGCCGTCCGCTTCTACCGCATCCGAGGCAAATCAGCTCGGAGTCTGGGTCTCCACCGACAGCGGTTCCACATGGCAGCGCCTCGACGGCAACGGGGGGGTGTGGCAGGACGCGCAAGGAGCGGTTCTGGAGGAAGCGGGGTTCGCTGGTTCGAGAGCGGTGGTCGCCGGCGAGGTCGGCGGGCGCCTGGTCGTGTGGACCGGCGGGAGGAGCTAGAGCGTCGAGGACTGGGCAACTTCGCCAGGCTGGCCGCCGGCCGCATCACCCGCTCCCAGTTCGAAAGCGCGCCACATCTCGGCATAACGTCCGCCCCCGGCCAAGAGCTCTTCGTGGGAACCTTCCTCGACGACGCGCCCCATGTCCATCACCACGATCCGGTCCGCTCGGCGCGCGGTTTGCAGTCGGTGCGCGATGAGAACCGTGGTCCGGCCGCTCGACACGACCCCCATGGCGCGGGTGACCCTGGCCTCGGTGGCGAGATCCAGGTTGGAGGTCGCCTCGTCGAGCAGGAGGATCGCGGGTTCGACCAGCTGGGCTCTGGCAAGCGCGACGAGCTGTCGTTGCCCGGTCGACAGCGACCGACCGCGCTCGGTGACTCGGTGCAGGTAGCCACCGGCAAGCCCCGCGACGAGTTCATGCGCGCCCACGGCTCTCGCAGCAGCCTCCACCGCTTCGTCCGCGGCGTCCGGGCGTCCGTATGCGATGTTGTCGCGGATCGTGCCCGAGAAGAGGAAGGCCTCCTGCGGAACGTACCCGAGGTGGTGACGGTACGACTCGAGGTCGAGCTGTCTCAGATCCACCCCGTCGACCTCCACCGTCCCCGAGGTCGGGTCGTAGAAGCGGGTCAGGAGCTTGACGATCGTGGACTTGCCCGCACCGGTTTCGCCGACGAGCGCTACCGTTTCACCGGGCCGTATCTCGAGGTCGACGCCGCGAAGAGCTTCTTCACCTGGAGCGGCGGACGGGTACGCGAAGCGAAGAGCGCGGAACTCCACGTGCCCCGTGACCGCAGCCAGCATCACCGGGTCGGGGTCTTCGACAACGAGCGGGCGCTCGGCCATCAACGAGTTGATCTGCGCCATCGACGCGCCTGCCTGCTGGTAGGAGTCGAACGTCTGCGACAGTTGCTGGATCGGGTTGAACAGCAAGCCGAGGTACAAGAGGAAACCGACCAGCTCGCCGGAGGTCAGCGAGTGGTCGGCGACCATCACCGACCCGACACCGAGAACCAGCACCACAGCGACGTCCGAAAGGAAGTCGACGAAGGGGAAGTAGGTGGCAACCAGTCGTTGGGCGGCGAGGCGCGCATCGAGGTAGCCGCCTGACAGGGTCCGGAACTGGCTGCGGTTGTGGTGCTCGCGCACGAAAGCCTGAGACTCCCGGACGCCGGAGAGACTCTCCTGCATACTCGCGTTCACCACCGCGATCCTCTCGCGCGCTCGTCCGTATGCGACCGAGGACAGCCGCCTGTAGAGCAGCGTGGCAGCGACGAGTGGAACAAGGACTGAGAGGGTCACCAATCCCAGACGCCAGTTCCACACCATGACCGCGACCGCCACGCCGGCGAAGGTGAACATCGCGACGACAGCATTGATGAGACCGGTCTGGAGCAGATTCGAGAAGGCGTCGACGTCGGTCGTCATCCGGGTCATGATCCTTCCGGCCATCTCTCGCTCGTAGTAGTCGATCGACAGGCGTTGGAGGTGGGCCCAGATCCTGACCCGCAGCGCCAGGAGCAGGCGTTCGGCGGTCCGCCCCGTCACGAGCACCTGCCACACCGAGTCGAGCAGGTCGAGGGCGGCGACTGCGAGAAAGACCGCTGCAGCGAGGAACACGATCCTCTGCGAACCCTTGGCGACACCATGGTCGAGCCCCCAACGGATCAGGACTGGCCCCGCCAGCGTCGCCAGCGCGTCGACGATCACGAGGGCAAGGCCCGCGAGAAGGTACTGGCGAAACGGCCGTACGAACCGCCTCAGGCTGAAAGACGGGTCGTAGCGTGCCTCAGCCCACAAGTCGACGTCCGGCTCGTCGCGCGCTGGGGGCAAAGCAGCCACCTTCGCGAGCAGGTCCGGCGTAGGGCCGAGTCCGGCCATCCACCCTCCACCCCCGCCGCCCATCCGTAGACCCGCCCCGAGGGCAGCTCTCCCGGCCCGGCCTGGGCCGGTCCCGACCGCGGCGTCGTAGCTTTCGTCGTCCTCCATCCCTTCGTACTGCCACAAAGACGAGGTGACGCCGCCGGCGGCCTCGGGCTCGCGCTCCTCCTCGATGGAGGTCGCTCCGCGGCCCTCCGCGTCGTCGCCGGGACCAGCGAGCAGGGTCCGGTAGGTGGGGCACCTAGCCATGAGCTCCTCGTGGGTGCCTTGGTCGACAACTCTCCCGCCGTCGACAACCGCTATGCGATCGGCGAGGCGCAGTGTCGAGCGCCGGTGTGCGACGAGCAGAGTGGTGCGCCCTCGCATCACCCGACGGAGCGTCGCGTGAATCTCCTCCTCCACGCGCGCGTCGACAGAGCTCGTCGCGTCGTCAAGAATCAGTATGCATGGGTCGGTGATGAGCGCCCGTGCGAGGGCGATACGTTGACGCTGCCCCCCGGAGAGGGTCAGGCCGCGCTCGCCGACGAGCGTCTCGTAACCGAGGGGGAGTCGGGATATGAACTCGTGGGCCTCGGCCGCGCGGGCTGCTGCCTCGACCTCCTCGTCGGTGGCGTCGGGCCTCCCGTACGCGATGTTGTCGCGAACCGACTCCGAGAAGAGGAAGCTCTCCTCGAAGACCACGCCTATCTGCCCACGCAGCGAACCAAGCTTCGCTTCGCGGACGTCGATGCCGTCCACCAGCACCCGTCCCTGCTGCACGTCGTAGAACCTCGGCAGCAGCAGAGCCACGGTCGACTTGCCCGATCCCGAAGCGCCGACCAAAGCGACCGTCTCCCCTGCCGAGACGTTGAGGTCGAAGTGGTCGAGAACCGGCTCGCTTTGCAGGTACCCGAAGGTGACCCCGTCGAACTGGAGTTCACCGTTGACGGCCGGCAATTCGATCGCCCCCGGACGATCCTCGACGAGCGGGGTGGAAGCCAGAAGGTCGAGCACCCGCTCGGCCCCAGCGCGTGCCTGCTGCCCGACGATGAGGACGCCGGCGAGCATGCGGGCCGGGCTCGCGAGCTGGACCAGGTAGGTGGCGAACGCCAAGAAGGTCCCGATCGATATCCGGTGGTGTATGGCCATCCATCCGCCGAGCGCGAGCACAGCGACCTGACCGAACACCGGGATGGCCTGCAAGACCGGCTGGTACCTGGCTTGGAGCCGCACTGCTCGCAACCTGGACCCGTACAGAACCTGTGCCCGGTCCATGAGATGCTCGATCTCGCGGCGCTCTTGGCCGAATCCCTTGACGACGCGGACGCCGGTGACAGCTTCCTCGACGACCACCGCCACTTCCCCCTCGCGCTGCTGAGAATCCCAGCTCGCGGGAAAGGTGCGATCTCGCATCCTGTACGCCGTCCAGATGAGGGCGGGCACGACACACAGCGAGACCGACGCGAGAAGCGGCGAGTAGAAGAACATGACCGCAAGGGCGGCGATGAGGAGGATGACGTTGCCGCTCATGATCGGCAGGAATGCCATCAGACCCTGCAGCAGGCCGACGTCGGAGTTGGCGCGGGACACCAGCTGGCCGGTCTGCAGTTCGTCGTGGCGCGCGAAGTCCAGGCGCTGGAGCTGGTCGTAGATGGCGTTCCGTAGGTCGTTTTGAAGATCCAGGCTCACCCGTCCGCCGACGAACCGCCGGATGTAAGCGGACCCGAACCTGACTACACCGAGGACGACCAGCACGATGATCCAAGGTGCAAGCGCGGACTCGTGGCGGATGATGACCCGGTCGATGACCTCACGTTCGATTGCGGGAACGGCGGCCGAGATGCCACTGCCGAGAAGCGCTGCGCCGAACGCGAGCGCGACGTTGCGCCTGTGCGGCGCCAGCCAGGGGATCAGCCGGCGTATCCAGCCCTTCCTCTGCGCGGTCCCCTCCCGTCCATCCATATCGTGAGCAATGCTAAATGACCCCTGGGACGTTCGGGCGGCCGGCTGGGCGGCTCTAGCGCCTCCAGGCTTGCCCGAAGAACCCTCCATGCGGGCGGGCGTGCGCGTGGTAGTGGTCGGGGATGTTGCGCATGTTGTCGTCCACGTAGTGCCCGGCGGTGAGCTGCTCCGCTGCAACACGAGCGAGCCGATCTTGCATGTGTGACATGGCATCGGGAGGCGGTGCCGTCCCGTGGTTGCGCCACACGACCATCGGCACGCAACAGATCTCGCACTCGGCGATCCAGCACACCTCGTCTTCGTAGAACCATGTCGTGCGCCGGGCGGCTTCGCAGAGTTCGCACCCGGCAACACGGGTTTGTTCTTCGATCTGGTACGGGTCGCTCACCCCCCGACTCTACGATGCTCGGCGCCCCGGGTGTGCCGGGCTGGGCATGGGAACGGGGCTCAGTGGCAGTAGCCGTACGGGTCGATCGGGGCGCTGGACAGTCCTTGCATGGACCAGCTGTTGGAGGACTCGTTCATGTACGCGGCCCGGCACGGAACGGTGATGACGATCAGCTTCTGGCCCGAGCAGACCCCGGCCACGTTGATGCAGGTCATGGCCTGGTGGCCGAGCGAGTAGCCGGGGCATTCGAAGTGGAACCCCGGCGCAGCGTGGGCGGCCAGGTATGCAAGCGCCGGTCCGCAGCCGAAGTCCGAAGGCTGAGATGCGGCGTGCACCGTGGTGGGGGGAGAGGTAACAGGGGTGCGTGCCGGGGTGGTGGCAGCCAGCTGTTGGGGCGGGACCGTTGTCGCCGGCGGGGCGGTCGTGGCGGGTGCCGGCGCGACGGTCACGGCTGGCGGGACAGATCGAGTTCCGCGTGCAGTCTGGGCTGGCCGCGCCACCGCCGGGGCTGTCGCCGAAGAGTGGGCGGCCAACGTGGCCTGGTAGGGGACAGCCGCGGCGCCTGCTGTCACCTGCTGCAGAGCCAGCGCCGCGAGGACGGACACCAGGGCGAACCAGTAGCGGCCACGAGCCTGCAGACGGCCGGGCCGGTCGAGAGAATCCGAAACCGGCCTGCGTGGGGCCCAATCCAGCTCGCCGCCGGCGCGGTGAAACGTCCTGCTCACCCGAGTGTCGTCGGCGGGAGACGGCCTGACTTGAACCAGCGGGGGCCCACGCGGCAAAGGAGGAAACGAGCCGCGTTCGCCGAAGCGCGGTGCGTTTCAGGACTACCCGGATGCGGGATTCATGACATCCCGTAGACCGGCTCCGAGTACCGGTCGAAACCGGCGGCGGCGGATGTGTCGTTAGACCCTGACGCGCCGGCCGCCCGGCACCGCACACTCGGCACATGGTCTTCGCAGCTTTGCGGGCGCGAGTCTTCATAGCCATCGCCATAGCTATCGCCCTGGTCGCGGTGTTGGTTCCGGGCACTGCCGGCTCGGTCGTTGCGGCCACCGCGCCATCAGGACCTGCGGTCCTCACCTTCGGCGACGCACCCTTCTACGGAACCACCGCAAGCATCCGCCTCAACCGGCCCGTGGTCGGCATGGCCGCCACCCCCGACGGAGGCGGCTACTGGCTCGTCGCCTCCGACGGCGGCATCTTCACCTTCGGCGACGCACCCTTCTACGGATGCGGCGTCGGCTCGTTGGGATCCGGCCGCGTCGCCGCGGCCGTCATCGGCAGTCCAACCGGTCGGGGCTATGACATTCTGGCCACTAGCGGAACCGTGCGCATCGGGTTCGCCGGTGACGTCAACGGGGTCGGCCGCGTCGCGACCCTCATGAGTGAAGGTGGCGATCCCCTGGCAGCGATGCGGCCCATCCTGGGATCAAACGACGTCAATCTCGTGAATCTGGAGACCT
This sequence comes from Acidimicrobiales bacterium, assembly GCA_035533095.1. Lineage (NCBI taxonomy): Bacteria > Bacillati > Actinomycetota > Acidimicrobiia > Acidimicrobiales > Acidimicrobiales bacterium. The sequence goes on from DATLUM010000050.1 coordinate 226,777, forward strand.
CCGTAGGCTCGGCCGGGCAGGCTCAGAACAAGCAGTACACCTTCCAGTCCCCGCCGGAGCTGCTGTACCGCTTGCGGGCGGCCGGGGTCTCGGTCGTCAACCTGGCGAACAACCACAGCCTCGACTTCGGTGTCGCCGGCCTTCTTCAAACGATCTCGGATGCCCGCGCCGCAGGGCTGCTCGTCGTGGGGGCCGGCGCGACGAGAGCCGAGGCCTACTCGCCGGCAGTTGTCGACACCCCGGCTGGCAGAGTCGCCTTCCTCGGCTTGAGCCAGGTCGTCCCCGCAGGTTGGGCCGCCACCGCGACCCAGCCTGGGGTGGCCTCCGCCTTCGACCTGCCGGCGGCCATCGCCGCTGTCCGCGAAGCCCGCTCGCTTGCCGATCAAGTCGTCGTCATGGTTCACGCGGGTGTCGAGCTGAACCAGTGCCCGACGGCCGACCAATATGCTCTCACCAAGGCGTTGGTGGGCGCCGGAGCCAACGTTGTCGTCGGTTCGCATCCTCACGTTCTCCAGGGTCTCGAGCGGATCGGATCAGCGCTCGTGGACTACAGCCTTGGGGACTTTGTCTGGTATGCCGGAAGCCCCCAGATTGATGTCACGGGGTTGCTGTCGGTGGAGCTGGGTTCGGCCGGGGCGGACACCTACGAGTTCACACCTGCTGTGATCGACGCCACGGGCAGCCCGCAACCACTGACTGGGGCGGCGGCGAGCGGCGCCCTCGCCAACCTCGCTTCACTGACGCCCGGTTCCGGTCGCTGCTGAGCTCGAAGGCAAACTCGAGCGTCAGATGCCACCGGCACCACTTGCCGGCTCAGGTGGCAGATGGCTCCGCCATCACTCGACCATTCCGATCTCGGGCGCCCCTGGCTCGACCGCCCATCGGCGCGGGGTCGCTCGAGATCCTTCTACGCCCCAGACGAGGCCTTCCATGAAGATCCAGGTCCGGCGATGTATGGCGGTTGGGCCGTATGCGTGCAAGGCCATCTTGTGACGGGGGCACGGGTAGCCCTTGTTGGCGTCGAACTCGTAGCCGGGGTAGTTATCGGCTTCGGATCGCATAACCCTGTCACGGGTGACCTTGGCGAGGATCGACGCCGCCGCAATCGACAGGCATGTCGCGTCGCCTCTGATGAGCTTCCGGGTCGACCCGGTGCCGACGAAGTCCCAGTTGCCGTCGACGAGCACGCGATCCGGCTGCACGCCGAGCGCCTCCAGCGCACGCCGCGCTGCGAGCCGCTGCGCGTCTGCCATCCCGACGGCGTCACACTCCTCCTGCGATGCGGACCCGACTCCCCACGCGACGCACCAGCTCGCGATCCTCTCGAACAGCCGCTCACGCTCCGACTCGCGCAGCATCTTGGAATCACGCACCCGGTAGACCCGCCTGTCCCGGGGAAGTACAGCTGCGCCGACGGTGATCGGACCGGCCCACGCTCCCCTGCCGACCTCGTCGACTCCTACCACTATTTGATCGCCGGCATCCCAGTGTTCCCGCTCGATCTTCAGGCTCGGGGGGCGGTTCATCTCGCCTGACCCGGTCTCATTGTTCGCTCGAGCGCCGGTAGCGGCCGAGCAGCATCCCGTCCCCCTCGAGCAGAGCCTCGAGCCGGAATCGCACAGGATGCTCGAAGGGATGGCCGCCGGAGAGATGGAGCCGCTGGGGGCCCGCCATCAGGGGCGAGATGGTGACACACATCTCGTCCACGAGATTCGCTGCGATGAGCGAGTTGAGCAACGACGGACCGCCTTCGCACAAAACCCGCTGGAGGCCCCGACCGCCAAGATGGTCGACGGCGAAGCGGAGATCCACCTCTTCCGCACCGCATTCCACGGCGTCGGCAGCTTCGCGGAGCTCGGGGTGTTCGGCCAAGGCTCTTCCCGTCGTCATCACGATGGGGGGCTCGCCCTGCGCGAAGCATTTGGCAGCGGGGTCGAGGAGGCCCCGCCTGCTGACCATCACCAGCGGAGGCAGGCGGTGCTGACCCCGCTTCTCGCGGCGGTCCTGCACCTCGGCCGGGAGCTTGACGGTGCCGTAGTTCTCGGCCCGAACCGTTCCTGCGCCTACCATCACCGCGTCCGCCACCGCCCGCATCGCCATGAACGCTTCGCGGTCGGCGGGCGCGCCGAGCGGTCCGCTCCGGCCTTCGATCTCGGCCGCGCCGTCGAGGGAGACGACGAAGTCGGCGCGCAGGTGGCGGACCGGAGGCAGCTCGTAGAAGGCTTCGAGGTCCTCGGGCCCTTCGAGATCTGCCGGCGAGGGCAGGAGGCGACGTATCAACTGAGCTCGGCCACCATTGCGGCTTCGCCGGGATCGGTCGCCGTGTTCATGAATGCGTCGAGGATCTCACGGGACACCTCCACGCTGGTTAGGCGCAGGCTGAGTGCCAGGACGTTGGCGTCGTTCCACCTGCGCGCTCCCGCCGCGGTAGCTGCGTCGACACACAGCGCTGCCCGCACGCCCGAGACCTTGTTCGCTGCGATCGACACCCCGGTGCCCGTCCAGCAGCACACGACTCCTCTGTCGGCGAGCCCCGAAGCGACCGCCTCACCGACCGACTTGCCTGCTCGCGGCCACGGTTGTGGGCGGGCGACGCGGACGACCTCGTGGCCTGCCACCTCCAGGTGCTCTTCGATCTCGTCCACCAAGGATGTGACCTCGTCTGTGCCCAACGCCACCCGCACACGACCGAGCCTAGCGGTGGCCCGCTTTCCCGGCCGGGTGCACGCAGTTGTGGCCGTAGGATCGGGTCGATGGGTGACGACCCTCTGAGAACTCCTGTGACCGCTCGCATTGCGGATCTCGCCGGGAGAGCCGGCGCGATCGGTGCAGACGCCGTGCTCGTGCCGGTCAAGGCCTTTGGCCAGGCCAAACTGCGGCTTGCCCCTGCGTTGTCCCCCGACAGGAGGGCTGCTCTCGCCCGGACCATGGCTACGAGGGTGGTCGAGTCGGCGGCCGGATTGGCCGTAGCGGTGGTGTGCGACAACCTCGAGGTAGCAACTTGGGCTCGCAAGCTGGGAGCTCGTGTCATATGGGAGCCAGGGCGCGGTCTCAACGGCGCCGTGCAGCAGGGTGTGGACCGCTTGGCCGCAGACGGAGCACGGCTGGTGGTGGTGGCGGCGGGCGATCTGCCGCTCGCGTCCGACCTGCGTTGGGTAACCGAGTTCGACGGCATCACCATCGTCCCAGACCGCCATCGAGATGGGACGAACGTCATCTGTGTGCCCGGCACGTGCGGATTCCGGTTCTCGTACGGCCCGGGGTCCTTCGCCCGGCACGTTGCGGAGGCGGAGAGGGTGAAGGTCGGGCTCCGTGTCGTCCAGGACACACCGCTCGCTTGGGATGTGGACGTTCCGGACGACCTGGCAGCGGTCCAGGATTAGTGCACCCACGACGCGAAGAAGCGAGCCCGGAGGCCCGCTTCTTCTGTATCTCCGTGCCGCTTGGTTAGCGGGCGGTCTTCTTGGCCGCCGTCTTCCTCGCGGTGGTCTTCTTGGCGGCAGTCTTTCGAGCTGTCGTCTTCTTCGCCGCGGACTTCCGCGCGGTGGTCTTCTTGGCGGCTGACTTTCGGGCCGTCGTCTTCTTCGCCGCGGACTTCTTTGCGGCTGTCCGCTTGGCTGTCGACTTCTTCACAGCCCCGGTCTTGCGGGCCGTTGTCCTCTTGGCCGCCGCCGTCTTCTTGGCGGGCGACCGCTTGGCAGTCTTCTTAGCTGTTGATTTCCTCGCCGTCGCCTTCTTGGCGGCGGGCGCAGCCTTCTTGGTTGGGCTCATCGGCTATGCCTTTCTCAGCGCTTCTTCGCCGACTTGGCGGCCTTCTTGGCAGGTGCAGACTTCTTGGCCGGTGCCGACTTCTTTCCGGCCTTCTTCGCGGGTGCGGACTTCTTCGCTGCCGCGGTCTTGGTGGTCGCCTTCTTGCCAGCCGCGGCTTTGGCACCACCGCGGCTGTTGAGCACTTCCTTGAATGCGGACGCCGGAGCGAAACGCACTCCCTTGGAGGCGGCGATCTTCACAGGAGCACCCGTTTGGGGATTGCGACCCATGCGAGCTGCTCGCGCCGTTGGCGAGAAGGTGCCGAAGCCGAAGATTGAAACCTTCTTGCCGGCTTTGATCTCGTTGATGATTGCTTCGGCCACTGCGTTGACCGCAGCTTCCGAGTGCTTCTTGTCGAGACCGGTCTTCCCGGAAACGGAATCGACGAGCTCTGTCCTGTTCACCGCCACCTCCTGGGCGTTAGTCGGGGAAGTTCTCTGATATACAAGAGGTTTCGCGGCGCTAGGTCAAGCATTTCCCTTGCATGACAAGGGCTTTCTGTCCGAAGAGCTAAAAATTTCCTTGTGCCACAAGGGAATTCCGGCTCAGGGCGTATTCGAGAACTTCTGCGATCTCACGCGCGAAGTGGAACTTCATCTGCTTCCTGACACTGTCCGGAACGTCTTCGACGTCTGCTTCGTTGCGCGCCGGCAACACAACTTCGGTCAGTCCTGCGCGGTGCGCGGCGAGAACTTTCTGCTTCACACCACCGATCGGCAAGACTTTGCCACGAAGTGTGATCTCACCTGTCATTCCAACTTCAGGTCGCACAGGAACACCCGTCAGCAAGCTGACGATAGCGGTAGTCATGGTTACGCCCGCGGAAGGTCCGTCCTTGGGGATTGCACCGGCTGGGACATGGACGTGCAGCCTGCGTCGTTCGAACGCGTCCTCCGGAACACCAAGGCCCTCGGCGTGCGCTTTGACATACGAAAGCGCGATCTGAGCCGATTCCTGCATGACTTCGCCGAGCTGGCCTGTGATGGTGAGACCCGCGTCGCCTTGGGAGGAACTCGCTTCGACGAACAGAACTTCACCGCCGGCTCCGGTCACGGCAAGACCGGTTGCGACACCCGGAAGCGAGGTGCGCTCAGCGATCTCAGCATGATGACGGGGCCTTCCAAGCCACTCGCTCAGCTGGTCCGGGGTCACGATGAGCGGTACGGAACCGGGTTCCTCTGCCACCTTGGCAGCGGCCCGCCGCATCAGCCTCGCGAGCTCGCGCTCGAGCGATCGGACCCCTGCCTCGTGGGTGTATCCGGTGACGATCGCGCGCAGAGTGTCGTCCCCGACGGAAACCTCCGTGTCGAACAGACCGGCGCTGGCAAGTTGGCGGCCGATCAGATGGTCGCGCGCGATGGCGACCTTCTCGTCGTCGGTGTATCCGTCTACGCGGACCACTTCCATCCGGTCGAGCAATGGCCCGGGAATCTGCTCCATCATGTTCGCGGTGGCGATGAATAGGACATCGGAGAGGTCGAGATCGAGGTCGAGGTAGTGATCCCGGAAGGTGTGGTTCTGTGCGGGGTCGAGGACTTCGAGCAGAGCCGAGGACGGATCCCCGCGCCAGTCGCTCCCAAGCTTGTCGACCTCGTCGAGAAGGAGGACCGGGTTCATCGTCCCGGCGTCCTTGACGGCACGAACTATCCGACCCGGCATCGCCCCGACATAGGTGCGCCGGTGACCTCTTATCTCGGCCTCGTCGCGTACTCCACCGAGAGCGACGCGCACGAACTGGCGTCCGGTGGCCCGCGCGATCGATTGACCCAGCGACGTCTTGCCGACCCCGGGAGGGCCGGCAAGAGTGAGGATCATGCCGCCCGTACCGCGCTCGTTCGCTGGCGCGGACGTTTCGATACCTCTCTCGGCTCGCAACTTACGCACCGCGAGATGCTCGAGCAGACGCTGCTTGACGTCGTCGAGACCGGTGTGGTCGTCGTCGAGAATCCGTTTCGCCTCTGAGACGTCCAGCCGGTCATCCGAACGGCGACCCCAGGGGATCTCGAACACCGTGTCGAGCCACGTGCGGATCCACCCGTGTTCGGGGCTCTGGTCGCTGGTGCGTTCTAGGCGGTCGATCTCCCGCTCGATGGTATCGCGCGTCGCCTGCGGGACGTCCAGTCCAGCGAGCCGCTCGCGATAGTCCTCCTCTCCGACCTGGCCGTCCGTCTCCCCCAGTTCCTTGCGGATGGCGGCGAGCTGCTGGCGGAGCAGGTACTCGCGCTGGGTGCGCTCCATACCCTCGGAGACCTCGTTGCGAATCTTGTCCTTGAGCTCGATCTCTGCGAGGGTCTCGCGGGCCCAGGCGAGCACCAGAGCTACGCGCTTGGCGGGGTCCACCGTCTCGAGGAGCTCGACCTTCCTCTCCAGTGACAGGTCCGGCCAGTACCCGGCCATGTCCGCCAGCCGGCCCGGCGAGTCGATGTCGCGAAGGGCGTCACCGGCGAGCCGGAATCCACGATGCTCGGCGATCGCTTCGAAGACCGCGCGCAGCTCCCGGGCGGACTCCTCTGCCCCGGGCTCGGGCGCAGCTTCGCGGACGATCTCCGTGCTGACCCACAGCGCGCTGCCCGTGGAGCCCGTGGCTGCGCCTATCACAGCGCGCTCGTGTCCGGTGACCACCACAGCCGGGGTGCCACCGGGAAGCTTGCCCGACCGGTCGACAGAAGCAATTGTCCCGACGGACGCGTACTTGCCGCCGACATTCGATCCACCTGCCCCACCCCTGGGATCCCGCAGCCTGGGCACCAGTACCAGACGGTCGTCGGAGCTGGCGGCGGCTTCGATTGCGGCCTTGGCCTCGTCGGTCTCCAGTGCAATCGTGATGGTCATGCCGGGGAGGACGACCCCGGAGTCGAGGGGCAGAAGTGGCAGGGCGGACACAGCGATGGGGGGCATGAGGCCTCACTTAGGGGGGTGTAATCCTGTAAGACAGCCAGGATAACGACACCAGGAAGAAACTTGTTCCCAACACGCTCAACTTTCGGCGTGAGAGCATCTGAGAGTGGAGGACGAGCGAGAACGCCTGGCCCAGGCCGACCGGGGGGACCTGCCGTGGCGTCGTTGGGGGCCTTACCTCGCGGAGCGGGCCTGGGGCACCGTCCGGGAGGACTACTCGGCAGGCGGCGACGCGTGGTCGTATTTCCCGTTCGAGCATGCGGCGTCGCGAGCGTTCCGCTGGAGCGAGGACGGCATGGGCGGCATATGCGACGTAGACCAGCAGCTGTGCCTCGCCGTGGCCCTGTGGAACGGGCAGGATCCCATCCTCAAGGAGCGGATGTTCGGCCTCACCGGCGAGCAGGGCAATCACGGCGAGGACGTCAAGGAGTACTGGTGGTACCTCGACGCCACCCCGACCTCGTCGTGGCTGCGCTGGCGGTACCACTACCCGCAGCGTGCGTTCCCTTACGAGGACCTAGTAGCAATCAACCGCTCCCGCTCGCGGCAGGACCCGGAGTACGAGCTCGTCGACACGGGGATCTTCGGGGATGACCGCTATTGGGCGGTGACGGCGACCTGGGCCAAGGGGGGCCCTGAGGACATGCTCTGGCGATTGGAGGTCCGCAACGCCGGCCCAGAATCGGCGGTCATCGACGTCCTCCCCACGATCTGGTACCGCAACACCTGGAGCTGGGGCGGCGAAGCGGAGCGTCCGAGCCTCCGGGCCGACGGTCGCGCCTCGATCCGAGCCGTACACCCTGTCCTCGGCGAGTGGATCCTCGCCGGTGCCGGAACACCGGAGCTTATGTTCTGCGACAACGAAACCAACAACCACAAGCTCTACGGAACCCCGGGGCCTGCCTACCTGAAGGACGGGATCGCCGAGCACCTGATCTCCAGTGCTCCCACGGTCAATCCGGCCCTGACCGGCACCAAGGCGGCCCTGCGCTACCGCCTGGAGGTACCCGCGGGCGGTACCAGCGAGCTACGGCTGAGGTTCTGGAAGCCGGGCGAAGGTGCCCGGCCGACGCCCACATCCGCCGAGGGAGACCTCGCAGCCGCGTACGAGCGGATCCTCGCTGATCGCGAAACCGAAGCCGACCGCTTCTACGATGCGCTGGCACCGAAGGACAGCACCCCGGACGAACAGACGGTACTTCGACAGGCCGCGGCGGGGATGCTGTGGTCCAAGCAGTACTTCCATTACAACGTCGAGCGCTGGCTGGCTGGCGACGCAGGTCAGCCGCCACCGCCACCGGGGCGGGGCGACATCCGCAACGGCGACTGGGTGCACCTCGACAACCGCGACGTGATCTCGATGCCCGATCCCTGGGAGTACCCGTGGTACGCCGCTTGGGATCTGGCATTCCACTGCGTTGCGCTGGCGCACCTCGACGCGGAGTTCGCCAAGCGCCAGCTCATACTGCTCGGCCGGGAGTGGTACATGCACCCCAACGGCCAGCTTCCCGCGTACGAGTGGAACTTCAGTGACGTCAACCCGCCGGTTCACGCCTGGGCAGCGCTGCGTGTATGGGAGGTCGACCGGCAGTCGCGCGCCGCCCGAGGCGAGGACGCGACTCCCGATACGGACTTCTTGGAGCGCGTGTTCCACAAGCTCCTGCTCAACTTCACCTGGTGGGTGAACCGCAAGGACCAGGCCGGCAACAACGTGTTCGAGGGCGGCTTTCTCGGCTTGGACAACATCGGGTTGTTCGACCGTTCCAAACCTCTCCCCGTCCCGGGGATCCTCGAGCAGTCGGATGGCACCGCTTGGATGGCGATGTACTGCCTCAACCTGCTCGCTATCGCGCTGCAACTCGCGAAGCACGACCATGTCTACGAGGACGTGGCAACGAAGTTCTTCGAGCATTTCACCTACATCGCTCATGCGATGGAGTCGCAGGGCCTCTGGGACGACGAGGACGGGTTCTTCTACGACCTCGTGGTGCTCGACGGTGGCCAACGAATTCCCGTCAAGGTGCGCTCGATGGTCGGCATCGTGGCCCTGTTCGCCGTGTCGGTCCTGGAGGAGCAGGACCTCGCCGGACTCCCGTCGTTTGCCCGGCGCCTCGAGTGGTTCGTCGACAACAAGCAGCAGTACTCGCACCAAATCACGCGCAGCGACGGAAGGATCCTCCTTTCGGTCGTCGGGGAGCAGCGGCTGCGGAGAATCCTGCAGCGGTGCCTCGACCCAGCTGAGATGTTGTCGGACCACGGGATGAGGTCGGTCTCGCGCCACCACCATGACCATCCCTTCAGCATGGATCTCGGAGGCATGCACGCGAGCGTCGACTACGAGCCGGCCGAGTCGACGAACTTCCTCTTCGGGGGTAACTCAAACTGGCGGGGGCCTGTCTGGTTCCCCCTGAACCACCTGCTGATCGGAGCGCTCGACTCCTACCAGCGATTCTTCGGGGAGCGGCTGGTGGTCGAGTGTCCGACCGGTTCGGGCGACCAGGCGACGCTCTCAGCGGTCGCCGACGACCTGGCCCGCCGGCTCGTGGGCATATTCCTCCGGGATTCCGACGGGAGGCGGCCGGTCTTCGGCGACTACACCGTTATGCAAGACGATCCCGCGTGGCGCGACCAGTTGCTGTTCCACGAGTACTTCCACGGCGACACCGGAGCAGGACTCGGCGCATCTCACCAGACAGGCTGGACCGGGCTGGTCGTCGACCTGATCGCGGACCGGCGCCTCGGCGGCCGGACCTAAAGAGGTCAGGAGCCTCTAAGGTCACAGCCGATGACGAGCCCCAAGGAAGTCCCCCCCGAAGTCGACTCGGCCATCCGGCGCCTCATCGCTCGCTACTGCCACCTGGTGGACGACGGTGACTACGACGCAGCCGCGGCTCTGTTCACCGACGACGCCCGCTTCGTGGCCCTCGGGAAGAATCTCGACGGGCGCGCAGCCATCAAGGCGATGCTCGTCGACCAAGGCAACCACTCCACCCTGCACCAGGTGTCCAACGTGGTCGTGAGCAACGGTTCGCAGTCAGGCACCTTCCACGCGGTGGCGGACCTGAGCGTCGCGGCGAAGCTGGAGGGCTCCTGGACGCCAGCCTTCGTTGGCCGGTACCACGACACGTTCGTCGGCGAAGGCCGTGAGATGCGCTTCAGCCAACGGATACTCACCGCGCGGTAAGCCCGGCAGCAGGACCATGCCGGCGACCTGGCGGCAACCGATGCTCGCCCAGCTGTTGCGGTTTCCAGAAGAACGACGGGTTCTGGACGCCGGCGACTGGGTGTTCGAGCGCAAGCTGGACGGGCTCCGCTGCCTCGCCACGCGCAACGGTGCAGAAGTACAGCTGTGGTCGCGCAACCGCCTGTCTTTTTCCGCCCGTTTCCCCGATGTGGTCTCCGCCGTGGCGCAGCTTCCGGTCGACGACGTCACCCTCGATGGCGAGATAGTCGCGTTCGACGACGAGGGTCGCACGAGCTTCGCCCTGCTCCAGCAGTCGGGCAGACGGGCGGCTCCCGTCTACGTCGTGTTCGACGTGCTGCACCTTGTCGGCAACGACACCCGCGACCTGCCTCTAACCGACCGATCCGAGCTGGTCGATCGGCTCGTAGCCGCAGCCGGCGGACCGACACGCGGGACGATCACCACCGTCGAGCGGCTCACCGGAGACCCCGCACAGCTCCTGGACGAGGCGTGCCGCAACGGTTGGGAAGGTCTCGTGGCCAAGAGACCGGGGTCCCTCTACTGCTCTGGGCGCTCACCTGACTGGCGCAAGCTCAAGTGCAGCGCGAGCCAGGAACTGGTCGTAGGCGGGTGGACCGAACCTACCGGCAGCCGATCCGCCCTCGGCGCGTTGCTCGTCGGCTACTACGACGAGGACGGGCGGCTGGTCTTCGCCGGCAAGGTGGGGACCGGCTTCTCCGAAGCCGAACTGGGGCGGCTCCATGCGATGCTCGCGGAACGCTCCACCACGGAGTGCCCTTTCGCCCCTCCCGTCCGAGTCAAGGGTTCGCACTGGGTGAGGCCGGAACTGGTGGCGGCGGTGTCGTTTACCGAGTGGACGAGGGACGGCAAGCTCCGACACCCCCGCTACGAGGGACTGAGGACCGACAAAGCGGCGCTCGACGTGAGGCGAGAGGTGGGACGGTGACTGCGACGAGTTAAAGAGGTCCGAACCTCTTCAGTTGACCCGCTTCTCGTAACCCTCCCAGTAGGGGCTGCGCAGCTTGAACTTCTGGAGCTTCCCGGTCGCGGTGCGCGCGAGAGCGTCCCTGAATTCGACCGTCGTCGGGCACTTGAAATGCGCCAGCCGGCCGCGGCAGAACTCGATCAGCTCCTCTTCGGTCGCCTCCTGTCCGGCGCGCAGCACGATCAGCGCCTTGACCGTCTCGCCCCACTTCTCGCTCGGAACCCCGATCACCGCAACCTCGGCCACGGCGGGATGCTGGTACAGGCAGTCCTCGACCTCGACGGAGCTCACGTTCTCGCCGCCGGAGATGATCACGTCCTTCTTGCGGTCGGAGATCACCACGTAGTTGTCCTCGGTGATCCGGCCTTCGTCACCGGTGTGGAACCATCCGTCGACGAGAACCTTCGACGACTCCTCGGGCTGCTGCCAGTAGCCGGCGAAGACATGGTTTGACCGGGCCAGGACCTCGCCGTCCTTCGACGCCCGCATCTGGACGCCCACCGCTGGAGCGCCCGCCAGGCTGAGCCGCTTGCTCAGCTCCTCCGAGTCGAGCGAGTCCCACTCCGAACGCTTGCGGTTGATCGTCAGGAGGGGGGACGTCTCGGTGAGGCCGTAGATCTGGATGAACTCCCACCCGAGCTCCGTCTGGACCCGTTCGATCGTCTTCGACGGCGGCGGCGCCCCTGCGACGACGATCCGCACCCTGTCCCGGCCGGGAACCGCTTCGCCTGCCTCGCGCCTGACCCTCGCAGCCTCCAGAACTGCCGCGACGACCGCCGGCGCACCACAGAGGAGCGTCACGCCATGCGCGTCGATCCGCTTCAAGATCTCCTCTCCGTCGATCTTGCGCACCACGACCTGCGGGACGCCCATCGCGGTGACCGCGTACGGCATGCCCCAGCCGTTGCAGTGGAACATCGGCAGCGTGTGCATGTACACGTCCCGGTCGCTCACGTTGACATGCCAGCCGAAGACGGTGGCGTTCAACCAGCAGTTCCGGTGGGTCATCTGGACGCCTTTGGGACGGGCGGTCGTCCCGCTCGTGTAGTTGATGCTCGCCGTGGAGTCCTCGTCCGGCTCCCACTGCGACGGCTCGGCTGGGGCCGCAGGGTCGAACAGCGCGGCGTCCGACGTTCCGTCGAGGACGAAGCGGTGCTTGACGTTGATACCGGCGACGGTCGGCTCGGATTCGGGGTCGACCAGAAGCACGGTGGCTCCAGAGTGCTCCACGATGTAGCGGATCTCCTCGCCGCCAAGCCGGTAGTTGATCGGGACCAGCACCCGCCCGTACCCGCTCACCCCGTAGAAGGACACGGCGAATCGCGCGGCATTCGGGCTGACGATGGCCACCCTCTCCCCGAAACCGACTCCAAGCTCGTCGAGTGCCACTGCCATTCCGCGAGCGCGTGCGTCCAGTTCCCGGTAGGAGACAGTCCCGAACGAACCCGGGGTCCCGGGTTCGTCGACCACCGCGACCCGCTCGGGGTAGACGGTCGCCGCGCGTTGCAGGAAGTCCCCGACTGTCAACGGAACGTGCATGTGGTCCCCTGTCGCTCGATTGGTGCCTCGTATGCCGGCCTTCGCCTCTGCTGTCAAAACTAGCTTCGACCGCCGCGACTGGGGGCCGCTAGTGTCGCCCGCCGTGCGCAGGCACAAGCATCTCGCCGGACCGGCCAATGACGCCAGCGGAGCCGGCATGATGGCCGGCCCGCTGAAACTGACCGGGATAGCTGCCGGGGGCGCCGCGACAGCGGCCTTCGTGCACCTCTTACCCGGTGTCGTGGCGTGGCGGGCGGGTCGTTGCCTTGCGTTTCCCCGGTTGTCCGGGGTGGGGAGTGCCGGGCATGTGGCGCTCACCTTCGACGACGGGCCGGACCCGGTGTCGACCCCGCGGATACTGGACGTGCTCGACGAGCTGGGATGGCACGCCACGTTCTTCTGCTTGGGTTGCCAGGTCCGCCGCTCGCCGGGGCTCGCGCGGGAACTGGTCGAGCGCGGCCACGAGGTGGCTGTGCACGGGGACGACCACCGCAGCCACCTGCTTCGCTCTCCGCGGGCGACTGTCACCGACGTGGCTAGGGCGAGAGACTGCATAGAAGAGGTGACTCGGTCCGAGGTTCGGTGGTTTCGTCCGCCTTACGGCGGGGTCGCTCTACCGTCGTGGCTCGCTGGCAGGAATTCGGGATTGCAGATGGTGCTGTGGACCACGTGGGGCATCGACTGGCGCGAGGACTCGACCGGTGAGAGCGTCGCAGCCAACGTGGAGCGGACGTTCCATCGCGGCGCCACGGTGCTGCTGCACGACTCGGACATCACCTCGGCCTCGCAGAGCTGGAAGTCGACCGTCGACGCTCTCCCGCGCCTCGCCGAACGGTGGGCGGACGCCGGGCTGGCCGTCGGTCCCCTGCGCGACCACGGGATCGGGTGACGTCCGCGCCGTACGCGATGAGCCCGCGCCTGAAGAGATTCGCGGCGGCCCTGATGGTCTCGTCGCTACTGGCGTCTTGCGGCTCGAGCCCGCCGGCGCCGCGCAACTCGGTGCCGGGACTGGTGGTGGTCACCGGCCTGTACCCGCTCGCGCAGGCGGTCGAGCAGATCGGGCAGGGCCGGGCCCGCGCAGACAACGTGGTGCCGCCAGGGCAGAACCCCCTGTCGTACCAGCCAGGGACGGCGGAGAGCGCGGCTCTGTCGAACAGCCGCCTCGTCGTGCTCGGACCCACCGGGTTGCAGCCGGCGATCGACTCGGCGGCGGGCAGCTCGCCCGAGCGGGTCGTCCACGTCGCTCCCCCTGCCGGCGGGACCTACTACTGGCTGGACCCCGCTGCGATGCGAAAGGCGGTGCCACAGATCGCGGCCGCGATGGAGAGGGCGGACCCCCGTGACGCGGCCACATTCCAGGCGGGCGCGCGCGCCTTCGGGGACGCTCTCGGCTCGACCGGCATCGACTACCAGTCGACCATCTCGACCTGCCCACGCCGCGACGTCTTCGCGCCCGACGTCGCCTTCGCTCAGACGGCCCGGGCATACGGGCTGACCTTCCACGTGGTAGCGGGCGTCGACCAACCGCAAGCGTCAGTGGTCCGATCCGCCGCCGCGGCCATCCAGGCGTCGGGAGCGACGACCGTGTTCGTCGAGCCCTGGGTGCCGCAGACCACGGTTCGCGCGGCGGCCGCGGCAGCAGGGGTGGAGGTCAGGGCCCTCGACACCCTCGTGGGTCCGCCGGCGGGTGGCTGGCCGCGCCAGGCCACATATATCAACCTGCTCGAGGCCAACCTCGGGGCCCTCAGCTCGGGACTCGGATGCCCCTCTCAGGGAAGCGGCGCGTGAGCGGCGCGCTGCTGGCAATCTCGAAGTGGCCCGGCACCGCCGCTGCCGGGTACGTCACCCGCGGCTCCGAGCAGCCGGTCCTGTGGGGCCCGGCCGCAGACGTGTTCGCCTGGGCGTCGGTCACCAAGGTGCTCACGGCGATGTGTGTCTGGATCGCCGTGGAGGAGGGATCGGTGGGCTGGGAGGACCCCGCCGGGCCCGAGGGTGCGACCCTGGCCGATCTGCTCTCGCACGCGTCGGGCCTGGCGCCTGACAGCGACCGAGTCCTCGCACCACCGCGGCGCCGGCGGATCTACTCCAACCGCGGCATAGAGCTGGCGGCATCGCACCTGGCCTCGCGCACGGGAATCACTTTCGGCGACTACCTGGCCGAGGCCGTCCTCGAACCGCTCGGCATGCAGTCCACCCGGCTCGACGGGTCCCCCGCCCATGGGGCTTCGGGCCCGCTCGACGACCTGATGAAAATGGTCCTCGAGCTCCTCGATCCCAAGCTGGTCAGCGTCGAGACGCTCGCCCGGGCCACGGCGGTGGCCACTGAGGGGCTCACCGGAGTCCTACCAGGCTTCGGGAAGCAGGACCCCAACGACTGGGGTCTCGGCGTCGAAATCCGCTCCCACAAGAGCCCGCACTGGACGGGGAGCCGCAACTCGCCGGCCACGTTCGGGCACTTCGGCCAGGCAGGCGGGTTCTTGTGGGTGGACCCTGCGCTCGGTCTCGGCGCCGCAGCGCTCGGAAGCGCGCCGTTCGGACCGTGGGCAGCCGAGGCGTGGCCCGCCCTATCCGACGCCGTCATCGAGGAGGCGACGGGCGACACCCCAACGTGACGTCAGGTCTCGGGCGGTCCGGCGATCTCGCGGAAAGCCGCTAACGCGCGGGGAGCCCAGACGGTGCCCGGGCCGCCGTTCATCAGGACAGCCACACCGAGTGCCTCCGCCACCTCCGATTCGCTCGCACCACGCCTAGCCGCTCCCCTGGCGTGCGACGCCACGCACCCGTCGCATTCCCGGGTGACCGCCACCGCGAGGGCTATCAACTCCTTGACTCTCGAACTGAGCGCCCCCTCGGCCATCGCCGCGCGCTGCATGTCGGCATAGGCGCCGATCACGTCGGGGATGTGTTCGCGAAGCTCGCGGGCAGGTTCCCGCAGTTCGCCCAGGACCTCGTTCGGGTGGATCATCGACCGGCCTCCTTGTCAGCAGGGCTCATTCTGTCCGGTAGCGTCGGCGCGCATGGTCACCCGCTTCCTGCGACGCGACAAGATCGCGATCCTGTCGCGCCTGCCGCTCTTCGAGGCCTGCACGAAGCGCGAGCTGGCGTCGATGGCCTCGTTGACAGTGGACACGGAGAGGCCGGCCGGGTCGGTCCTGACCCGAGAGGGTCGCGACGGAGGTTTGATGTTCGTGATCGTCGACGGCGAAGCCGAGGTGGAACGCGACGGCAAGGTGATCAAGCGCCTCGGCCCCGGGGACGTCATCGGCGAGCTGTCCCTCATCGACGGGCTGCCCCGTTCCGCCAACGTCCGGGCCGTGACGGATACGAGGGTTCTCGAGTTGGCCAGGGACGATTTCAGGACTCTCGCCGACGGATCGCCCAAGTTCGTGCGGAATCTCCTGCGCGCCCTGTCCCTGCGGATCCGGGACATGGACGAGAGGTGGCCGGCTGAGCTGCGCTAACCAGCGGAGCCGGGCTGGTCGTCGCCCGAGTCGGCGAGCAGAGCCCGGATCTCGTCGTCGCCGCGCTCTGCGTCGACCATCTCGTCCATGCTGATCGGCCCTTGGGAGCTTCCTGCGAGGAACTGCTTCACCAGTGCCCGCTGGCTCGTGAACATCTCGTGCGCCGGGCCGAACCGGACGAGGCTCGACCGGTACAGCATCCCGATGTAGTCCGCGGTCCGCTTCACCGACTCGATGTTGTGGGTGATTATGAAAAAGGTGCACCCGACCTCGCGCTGGACGTCGCGCACCAACTCGTCGAGGTAGGCGACGCGGACGGGGTCGAGACCCGAGTCCGGCTCGTCGAAGAATACGATCTCGGGGTCGAGAACCAGCGCCCTCGCGAGCCCGGCCCGTTTGCGCATGCCTCCGGAGACCTCGGCGGGCAGCTTGCTGAGGTGGGCGACCATGCCGACCATCTCCGCCTTCTCCAACACGATGGTCTTGATCTCACGCTCGCCCTTGTTGGTGTGCTCGCGGAGAGGAAAGGCGATGTTGTCGAAGATGTCCATCGACCCGAACAGAGCTCCGTCCTGGAAGAGCACGCCGAACTTGCGGCGGATTCGCAGCATCTCCTTGTGCCGGATCCCGACGATCGGCTCTCCGTCGATGTAGATCTGGCCCTCCTCGGGCCGCAGGAGACCGATGATGTTCTTCAATAAGACCGATTTGCCCGTTCCTGACGGTCCGAGCACGGCCGTGATCTGCCCGCGGGGGACATCGAAGGTGATGTCCTTGAGGACGGTGTGGGTGCCGAAACGCTTGGTGACCCCGCGCAGGGAGATGACGGCGTCGAGAACCGGCCCGGGGTCCGGATCGAGAACCGGTACACCCAACGGGGACGCGTCCACTCGAACTCCTCCTGCGGCGGGGGGCGCCGCGCCTTGATCGCGTAAAAGTTCCGCTGCGGATACTTGCCAGCAGGCAGGATATTCCCTGCACGGCGACCAATTCCTTTCGGTGAAGACATCGCCGGGCCGGTCAACCATTGCCGCACATGGCAGTTTGCCGGCCCTCGCGCCATGTGATTGTCTCTTCGCCGTGGTGACGCCGGGCGTGTTCCGCAGCGACCCGACGCTGTGACTGTCGTCGGCCGTTTCGACGAAGAACCGGAGCCCGGGCGGCTGCCCTCTCTCGAACAGAGGAGGCCCGGATGGGGCGAATACGCCACCCGCGGGTTCCGCAGCGCGGCGGAAGAGTTGGAGCGGGCGGCCCTGGGCGGTGTCAGGTCGTTTGGCGCCCTCGTCGCACTCGTTCTCGACACGGTGATCGCAACCGTCACTGCGATCGTCAACCGTCGCTTCGCGTGGCGCGAGTTCTTCGAGCAGGCGTGGTTCCTCGTTTCCGTGTCGTTGCTGCCGACGCTATTGATCGCGCTCCCGTTCGGTTTGGTTCTCGTGCTCGAGGTGGGGAGCCTCGCAAACAACATCGGTGCACCGTCGTTCGTCGGTGCCGTCGACGCGGTCGGGACCGTGCGCGAGGCAGCGCCTCTCATAGTTGCGATCGTCCTGGCAGGCGCCGGGGGATCGGCTGTCTGTGCGGACCTCGGCGCCAGGACCATCCGCGACGAGATCGCGGCCATGCAGGTGATGGGCCTCGACGAGGTCGAGCGCCTCGTCGCACCCCGCATGTTCGCCATGGTCGTCGTGTCCGTACTCCTCAACGGCATCGTCGCAATGGCCGGGATCATCTCTGGCTACGTCGCAGACGTGACCGTCCTGCACGGCGCCGCCGGCGGTTTCCTGAACTCCTTCACGACCTTCGCCCAACCCCAGGACATAATCGAGTCCGAACTCAAGGCTGTCGTGTTCGGCGTGCTCGCGTCGATCGTCGCCTCCTACAAGGGGCTCAGCGTCAAGAAGGGCCCGTCGGGCGTGGGCGAGGCCGTCAACCAATCCGTCGTGGTCACCGGAGTGGCGCTGTTCGTCGTGAACCTGATCCTGACCGAGATCTTCTTGGTCCTCGTCCCCCCGCCGTTCGTGTAATGGCAGCCCCCGTCACCGCTCTCAAGGCCACCGGCCGGCGCACCATCCGGGTGGGCAATGCTGCCGTCGCGCAGTTCGCCGTGTTGGGCGAGATGATGCTGTTCTGCCTCCGAGCGCTCGCGGACGTGCCGCTCGTCCTCCGGCGGTACCGCAAGGAGTACCTGCGGCTGCTCGGCGAGGTGACCTTCGGCAGCAGGATCCTCGCGATCGTCGCGAGCACGGTCGTGGTCGCGGCGCTTCTATCCGCTGTCGTCGGGGTCCAGCTCGCTCTCGAGGGATATCAGGGTCTGCAGATCATCGGGCTCGCCCCGCTCGCCGGGTACCTATCCGCGTTCGCGAACACAAGAGAGCTGACCCCACTCTTGACGGCGTTCGGCCTCGCCGCCCAGATGGGCTGCCGCTTCACCTCCGAGCTCGGCGCGATGCGGGTCACCGACGAGATCGACGCGCTGGAGGTGATGAGCGTCCCGTCTCTTGCCTACCTGGTGACGACCCGGATGCTCGCGGCGCTCACCGTCGCGGTACCCCTCTACCTGGCCGCCCTCGCCGGCGCCTACCTCGCGACCCAACTGACAATCGTCGCAGTCGCGCAGCAGGGTTCCGGCACCTACCTCCATTACTTCCACGAGTTCCTGACAGCGCGGGATATCGGGCTGTCGGTCCTGAAGGTCGTGGTGTTCGCGATCCTCATCACTTCCATCCACTGCTACTACGGATACAACACCAAGGGAGGCCCGGAAGGAGTCGGGAAGGCCGCTGGTCGAGCCATCCGCGCCAGCGTTGTATCGATCGCCGTCAGCGACATGCTGATGACGGTGCTCTTCTGGGGTACCTCGAGTGCCATCAAGATCTCGTCGTGAGGATTCAGTGAGCACCACCTACCCCTCCCCCGCCGAACCGTCTCAGGGCACCAGCACGCGCCGCCTGAGCCTCGAGGGCTTCCAGGAATCCCGCACCGCGAGGGCCGTGCTGGGGCTTGCACTGGCGGCGCTGGTAATCGGGATCGTGTACGCGATCGTCCTCGCGTTCACAGGTCATTTCACCAACGTGGTATCGATCGACGCGGAGCTGCCGACCGGGAGCAACGCGGTCACGGTCGGCGCATCGGTTCAGTACAGGAACGTCACCGTCGGGAAGGTCGCGAGCGAGAAAGAGGCCGCGAACGGGACAGTGGCTGTCCGCTTTGAGATGTACCCGTCGAAGATGGCGCAGGTGCCCAAGGGCGTTCAGGCAGAGGTCGCGCCCTTGTCGATCTTCGGCAACCAGTACGTCGACCTGGTGCCCCCTGCGGCAATCGGCGCCGGCCACCTCGAAGCCGGCGACTTCATCCCGCCGTACGCAGGCGCCCCGTCCACGTCGCTGCAGGGAACGGTCACCCAGCTCTACGACCTGCTGCACGCGGTTCACCCGGCAGATCTCGACACCGCTCTCACGGCGTTTGCTACGGCGTTGCGGGGAGAAGGGAAGAACCTCGGCCAGGCCCTGAACGACGCGTCCGACTACTTCGGTGCGATCGAGCCCCACCTGCCGGCCGTGCAGTCGGACCTGAAGTTGCTGGATCCGGTGAGCGGCCATCTCCAGGCGGCCGCGCCCGACCTGCTCGGGTTCCTCTCGAACTCGTCTGTCTCGGCTCAGACCATCACCAACGAGCAGCAGCAGCTGAACACCGTCCTCACCACGGGCCAGTCGGCGACCCAGCGATTCGCCGACATCCTCCAGCAGAGCCAGAACGCGCTGATCTCACTCATGAACCAGTCGGGGCCGCTGCTCTCGGACGTGACGGCCAACCCCAACGAGCTCTCGCTGACACTGCAGGGACTCGGCCAGTGGGCCGCCGCGTGGGCCGCGGCAGAATCCAACGGACCGTACCTGTCGGTGAACGCCAACCTCCCTATCACCGACATCAGCGCCGGCGTCAACGCCGCGCTCGGCTACGACAACCCCGCGTCCATCAGCGCCGCGCTCGGATCCGCGTTCAATCCCGCCACGTACTCGGCCGCAAACTGCCCCCAGTACCCAGGGGCCAGCAATCCCTACTGCGGCGCGGGAGGCAGCCCCGCCGCGGCGCCGGTCTCGGGATCCTCGGTATCCGCGGCTTCGTACCATCCGTCCACCGCATCGCAGACCCGCCCCAACCAGTCGACCCAGCAGCAGACGTATTCGGGGCCGGCAACGCCCTATCTCAACGAGCTTCGTGCCATCGACGCCATAGCGGCCGCCCTCAACGGAGGCCGCCCGCCGGCATCCCCGGCGCTCGCCTCCATGGTGCTGTTCCCGCTCCTCTCATCCATGTCGGGATCCCAGTGAGCAACCGGTTCCGCGCCGATCTCATAAAGCTGGGCGTATTCGTAGTGGTGGCGGTGCTGATCACTGTCAGCGTCGTCGCCACCCTCCTCGATCTGAAGCTCGGGCAACCCAGCACCGGGTACCACGCCATCTTCGCGAACGCATCAGGCCTGGAGTCCGGCGACACGGTGCGCATCGCCGGTGTCGAGGTCGGCAAGGTCAACGGCGTCGGCCTCGTCGGGGACAAGGCGAAGGTCGATTTCACGGTGGCGTCGTCCAACCACCTGACCACCAGCAGCACCGCATCGATCCAGTTCGAGAACCTGCTCGGCCAGCGTTACCTGCAAATCAGCGCCGGCGCGCCGGGCGGCTCTCCGTTGCACTCCGGCGCCACGATCCCGATGGCGCAGACACAACCGGGGCTCGACCTCACCACCGTGTTCTCCGGTTTCCAGCCACTGCTAGCGGCGCTCGACCCCAAGCAGGTCAACGACTTGACCGGTTCGATCATCGCCGTGCTCCAGGGAGAGTCCGGTTCGGTCGCCAACCTCGTCAACCAGACCGCCGTGCTGACCGACAATCTCGCCTCCCGCCAATCGGTGATCGACCAGATCCTCGACAACCTCACCCCGTTGCTCACCAGCGTCAACTGGCAGGACTCGCAGTTGGGGAACCTCATCGACGGGCTCGACTCGCTGGTCAACGGCCTAGCCGGGCAGCGCCGGCAGATCGGCGACGCCGTAACCGGCCTCAGCAACCTGACCGTCAACGCGACCAACCTGCTCCAAAACGTCCAGCCGACCCTCGACCAGGACCTGAGCGGGCTGCAAAGCGTCACCTCCGAGCTCCTGGCCAACCAACCGCAGCTGAGCGCCGTGATCGCGGACTTGCCGGCGCTTCTCAACTCGCTCGACAAAGTCACGAGCTCCGGCAACTACCTCGCCGTGTACATCTGCGATCTCACCCTCAACGTGAGCGGCCCCATCAGCGTCAAGCTGTCCCCGACGGTCCCCCAGTCGCCGCCGCTCACGGTCCCCAGCGGCGCCATCGGGGACCAGTCCCAGAAGACGAGCGTGTGCGCATGAGGAAGTTCCGGGAGATGAACCTCTACGCCATCGCGGCGATCTCGGCCGTCGTCCTCGTCGTCGCCGCCCTGCTGGCGCTCAACTTCTCCAAGCTCCCGCTGATCAGCAACCAGCACACCTACCAGGCGGACCTCGCCTCGGCCGTCGGGCTCGACAAGGGCAACGTGGTGACGATCGCCGGCGTGCGGGTCGGAGCCGTCACCGGTCTGGCACTGCACGGCAATGCCGCCCGGGTCACCTTCACCGTCAGCGGCGGGCCCCGGCTCGGAGTCGACACCAGGCTCGACGTGAAGATCCTCAATCCCGTCGGTGTCGAATACCTGGAGCTGACGCCTGGCGGCGCGGGACAGCTCCACTCGCCCATCCCGCAGAGCCGCACGACCATCCCGGGGACCCTGGTCAGCGACCTGAACGAGCTGACCACCGAGACCCAGCAGACCAACCTCGACCAGCTGGTGAAATCGCTCGGGGTACTGACGCAGACCTTCGCTGCTAACACACCGGCCGAGACCAAGGCCGCCATCGACGGCGTCGCGCGCCTCTCGGCCGTCTTCGCCGCTCGCCAAAGCGAGGTTGCCAACCTGATAAGCCAGGCCGACCAGCTGACGAGCGAGCTCAACTCGCACAACGCCCAGCTCGTCGACCTGCTCGGCCAGGCCGACCTTGTCCTGCAGGTCCTCAACGAGCGCAAGGCGGCCATCGACAACCTGCTCTCCACTACGACGGGACTGACCGCTCAGCTCGATCACCTCATCGTGGGCGACCGGTCCGTGCTCGACCCGATGCTCGCGAGCCTGCAGGCCGTCTCGGGCTTCCTCGCCAAGGACAGCTCCAACCTCGGCGACGCGATCCCCCTGCTCGCAGCATTCACTCGTTACAGCGCCAACGTCACCGGATCGGGGCCGTTCGCGGACTTCGTCGCCCCCACCCTGGTCGTACCGGACAACCTGATCGCCCAGTGCTCCAAGCTCCGCACCCTCGACCCTCAGCGCGGGTGCAGGGTATGAGGACCCCGACCCAGCGGATGATCCCCTGGCTCGCCGCTTCGGTGGCGGTGCTCATAGTCGCCGGGCTACTCGGTGCGGTGGCCTCCAGCGGGGGGTCGACCCGGACGATCACCGCCCAGTTCGCCGAGGCGCCCGGCATCTACCCCGGCAACCACGTTGACATCCTCGGGATACCGGTCGGATCTGTGACGAGCATCAAGCCCGGCCCTGACTACGTGCTGGTGAAGATGAGCGTGCGCTCAGACGTGAAGATCCCTGCCGGTGCCGGAGCGGTGATCATGGCTCCCACCGTCGTGGCGGACCGCTTCGTGCAGCTGCTGCCTGCCTACCAGGGCGGCCCCACCATGGCGTCGGGGACAGTCATACCTGTAAACCGCACCGCCATCCCGCAGTCCGTGGATCTCGTCGTCCAGGCGCTCACACGGCTGGCCGACCAACTCGGGCCGAACGGCGCCAACAAGAACGGGGCTCTGTCACAACTTCTCCACCAGATGGCCGTGCAGTTCGGCAACGACGGACCGGACTTCAACGCCGCCGTGGTCAACTTCAGCCAGGCGCTTCACGGTTTCGCCCAGAACGCCCCACAAGTAGCCGGCGTGCTGAACAACCTCGGCAGCCTGAGCCACGCCCTTGCCACGCACGCTTCGACCTACCAATCATTCGCGGCCGACCTGGCGTCGGTCAGCAGCATCCTCGCCGGCGACCGCACTGACATTTCCGCCGTGCTCACCGCCTTGCAACAGCTGTTCGCCAACCTGAACTCGTTTCTCCAGGCCGACGGCTCGAAGCTCGGGAACAGCATCTCCAACCTGAGGACATTCGCCGGCGCGCTCGTGTCGCAGCAGGCCGCCCTGGCGAAAGTGTTCGACCTCTCGCCCCTGTCGCTGCAGAACCTCGACAACGCCATCGACAAGAACGCCCCCGGCGGTCCAGCACTGCGCGGCCGCTACGATGCCGTCGGCTCGACCCAGCAGCTGTTCAACCAGGTGTGCGGCAACGCCGCGCTTCGCTTCCTCGTCATCCTCGCCACCGGCACCCAGACGAACCCCCTGACGGTTGCCACGCCAGTGGACACCCTGTGCGGCATCGGCAACGCGATCAACGCCCTGACACCCCCGCCGGGCGCTTCGGCCGGACCCAACCTCTCGCTGCAGGCTCTGGCAGGATGAACCGCCTCCACCCACGTTCGTTGCGAGGTATACGCACGGCCGGTGTCCTCGCCGTGGTGCTGGCCGCGTCCTCGTGCGGCATCAGCTTGCAGTCACTCCCGAAGATCGGCGGTGTATCCGGCCCCACGTACGCGGTGACGGCGACGTTCGCCAACGTCGTCAACCTGCCGGCCAACGCGCAGGTACGGACCGGCGCGTTCTCCGTCGGCTACGTCTCCGCGATCAAGGTCAACGATTTCAAGGCTGTCGTGACGATGCGGATCAAGCAGAAGGTGAAGCTGCCCGTCGGCACCACCGCCGCGATCCACTTCGACACACCGCTGGGCGAGGACTTCGTGCTGCTTCAGCCTCCACAACCTGCCCCGTCGGGAGCCGCCACGCTGGCGAACGGCTCGCACATCCCCGAGTCCGAGACGACCACCGCACCGAGCGTCGAGGACGCGTTCGGGGCTCTCGGGGCTCTGCTCAACGGAGGTGGGATCGACCAGCTCCAGACGATCATCACCCAGACCAACCTCGCTCTGGACGGGAACCAGGGGAAGATCCGGTCGCTGCTCGAGTCGCTGAACGCGACGGTGACGTCTTTTGCCCAGAACTCGCCGTCGATCGACAACGCTTTGACCGCGATCGCGGCTCTGTCCAAGACACTCAACGACGGCAGCGACACCATTACCAACGGCATCGCGACGATCGGGCCGGCGGTGGCGGTGCTCGGGCAGGAGAACCAGAACCTCGCGGGTATGTTCACCCAGCTCGACCGGCTCAGCAGCGCCGCGAACAACATCATCCAGGCGAGCGCCACAGGCACCGTCCAGACCGTGAAAGCACTCCAGCCCCTGCTCAACCAGCTCGTGTCCGTGCAGCAGCAGCTCGGCCCGGCGCTGGAGGCCGTCGACGCGTTCGAGCGGAACACGCCGAGGATCACGCCCGGTGATTACGTGCAGCTCGCCATAAACGCCACCGTGGACGTGCCACCCGTGCCCTCGGACGCATTGCCTCTCCAGAAGATAACGGTCGACCCACCCGAGTCGACGCAGTCGTACGACCGGTCCGCCATCGCCATCCTGATCGAGGGGGGCTTGCCGTGAGCAGAGCCATCCTCGGCCGGATCGCCGCACTGCTGGTCGTCACCGTGGTGGGTCTCTATTACATCCTCTTCGACGCGATCGGCCTCAAGATCACGAACCAGCCCTTCACCATCCACGCTGTGCTGCCCGCAGCCGGAGGCATCTACTCCGATGCTTCGGTCACCTACCGCGGGGTCGAGGTGGGCAAGGTCACCGCCGTGCACCTGTACCCGGGCCGGGTCGTCGTCGACATGGCAATCCGCAACGGGGAGAAGATCCCGCAGAACGTGGATGCCAATGTCAAGGAGCTGACCGCTGCGGCGGAGCAGTACATGGACCTCGTCCCTGCGCCGGGCCCGTCGTTGACGGCCGACACCACCACCTCAGACGGCCCCTACCTCACTCGCGGCTACACCATCCCCCAGGACCGCACGAGCATCCCGGTCTCGATCGGGACCCTCCTCGCCACGGTCAACTCGCTGGTGAGCAGCCTCAACCCGTCCGATCTCAACACCCTCAGCCACGCGCTCGCGCAAGGCCTGCAGGGCGCCGGCGACGACCTGCGCTCGATCATCGTGGACGGCTCGACTCTCCTGGAGGCTCTCCAGTCAGCCACGCCTGGGACGATCAGCCTCATCGACGACGGCAACACCGTCCTCAACACCTTCAACCAGACGGCCGGCGACTTCGCCGACTTCTCCCACAACCTCAACCTGCTGTCGGCCCAGGTCGCCCAGTCCAACACCGACCTGATCAAGCTGCTGCAGAACGGGGCGGCTGTGAGCAACACGGCCAACCAGCAGCTCCAGCAGTACGCGCAGCCGACCATCGGGCTGCTCGCCGACCTCGGTGACCTGAGCAACCTCAGCTTCCAGCGCGAGCCGGCGTTCAGGGCGCTGTTCCAGGTCCTGCCGCTGTTCGCGACCGACATCGCATCAACCTCTACAAACGGCCAGATCCGCTTCGAACTGACCTTCAACTACAACCACACCGTCTGCCCTTACACGTCGACGATGGCGGAGCCCAACAGCCTTGTGGCTGTGGCGGACCTGACGCTCAACTGCGGCGTCCAGGCACCGGACCTCCTCCAGCGCGGCGCCGACAAGGCACCAGCACCCCAGGGATAGCATCATGAGCTTGGCCCCACCCGGAGAAGACGAGAACCTGCCGGCGCAGGAAGAGGACGCCGGCGAAGACACCGCCGGTGAATACACGGCCGGCGAGGACGCCGGCGGCGCGACGGACGCCGGAGACCGCACGGAGACGCGACCGGCCTGGGTGGCGGACTCCGCACGACGGCCGGCCCACTCGTCTCGCCGCGGGTTGCGCGACCGCGTCGCGACGCACGGTGAGAGGATCAGGACCCTCAGCATCACCGCGCTGGTCAACATCGTGGTCATCGCGATCCTCGCGGGCGCGCTTGTCTTCACGTTGTTGCACTTCAACGGCGACAACGAGAGCTCACTCCGCTCGAGCGCCCTAGCGGCTGCCAAGACCTACGGCGTGGAGCTTTCCAGCTACAACTACAAGAACCTGAACGGCCCCGGTTCCCCCTGGGCGCGGGTCGAGTCACACGCCACGGCCAAGTTCCGCAAGGACTTCGCCAGCACCAGCGCCGACCTCGCCAAGCTCCTCAACCAGTACAACGCCACGGCGACGGGCAAGGTGATCGATGCCGGCGTCGAGACGGTGTCGGGTTCCAAGGCGATCGTCGTGCTGTTCATAGACCAGTCCGTGACCAACAGCGTCCAGAAGCCGAATTCGGTGACACAACCCCTCCGGGTGCGCCTGACCATGCTCCGCCAGAACGGGCAGTGGCTGATCGACAACCTCGAGGTGCCCAAGTGAGGCTGCTCGCCGGGCGCCTGCGAGGGGTGCCCGTGAGGGTCCGGCTGGCCGGGATCCTCGTGATGGTAGCAATGAGCGCCCTGCTCGCCTCGGTGGGGCAGAGACCCGCCTATGGCGACGCCCACGCGCCACCCGCCTTCCCGTCCAGCTGCGACAACGCTCCGAACGAGACCTACCCCGGCCCGCAATATCCGCCGCTCGGGTACCCCAACCCGCCGCCGCCCGGCGGATACCTGTACAACGGCCATCTCTACACGGGACAGGTCCGCTATGAGGTGCCATTCAAAGCGATCATCAACGGCGGTGAGATCGACCTCCCGCCGAACGTGAAGATCCCCAACCTCTACGCCTCACTCTGCGGATGGGTACAGCTCCCCGAGCTCTCCGGGACCATCCGGCCGCCGACCATCAACATCGCCACACCCAACGTGTACGTGGCCGGCCTCGAGGCTCTGCCTGCCAACGTGTCGTTCGGGACGCTTCAGGCGGCCATGGACCCGAGCCCGGCACACAACGGAGGCTTGGACATCACCCTCACCGGGTCCACCAGCGAGTCCGTCACGACCCTTGGCATGACCTGCGGCCTGACGCTCAACGCGCTCTTCACTACCAAGACCGATGGCGCGCTCTCGGGCCAGCCTGTCACCGGGCCGACCATGCAGGGGCAGGCCGAATCGGTCAGCAACTCCTTCTCCGTCCCCGCGGTGCAGACGTCCAACAGCTGCCCCCCGTCGATCGCACAGACGTTCAACAAGCTGCTCGGCCTGCCCGCAGCCGCCGGTGTCGGCACATTCAAGACGCCCTTCTGCTTCGACTTCGAACTGCAAGGTCTCAACAACCCGGCGACGACAAAGCCATCCGGATCACCGTGCAACTGGCCGTCCTCGTGAAACGCAGTCGGAGCCTCACAGCCGTAGCCGGCCTGACTGCTGCCGTCTCGGCTCTGCTGGTGCCCGCGGGAACCGCACGGGCCGACACGTCCCCGTACCCGAACCCGCCGTTTCCCTCATGCCTGCCGGAGCAGTACCCGCACGCAGGTTCGCAGCGCAGCGACGCTTTCACGCCGTACGAGGTCCCGTTCTCAGCCACGCTCGGCCAGCCCTCGGTCCAGGACCCGACCGGACCGATGCTCTACGGCGGCTACCTGCAGATCGCCAACAGCCTCGTCACGGTCACGCTCGGAGGGCCCGTGGTCCCGGCGACACCGGCGACACCCGAGCACGGTTCGATGTTCGCGAAGGCCTGCGGGCTCCTCGCGCTCCCGAACCAGTCCGGTGGCATCACCGGCAACCCCTACGGCAGCACAGGCAACGGCAACGCTGACCAGTACAACAACAACTTCCAGTTCTCCAACCCCATCGACGTAGCCGTCGGCATCTCGGGCATCCCCGGCGTCACGCTCATCCACGCCTACGCATCCGCGGACGGCGAGCTGGCCGCCGCGATCGACCCGACACCGGCAGCCAACGGAGGCCTGAACACCGAGTTCTACTCCTCGGCCAAGGCGACATCGGATCTGGGACCGGTCCTCTCGTTTCTGCAGCAGCTGCTACCCGGCGGGACCCTCCCCCCGGCCATCAGCGCTCTCCTCGGAAGCGTGACCGGGCAGGTCAGCGCGACCAGCGGAAACGAGTGCACGATCCCGCTCGGCGACCTCCGCAACGCGGGCGTACCGGCTGCGGACCTGCAACCCGGAGCAAACGGGGTCAGCCCCGTCACCGGCCTCAGCTGGGCCGACGAGACCACACCGGCTCACCTCACCAGCCAGACGAGCGGGAGCCTCACTGGCCAACCGGTCACCGGTCCGATAACCAACGCGTTCGCGACCCTCGTCAGCAACGACTTCCCCATCGGGGCCATAGACCCGAACACACCGCCCAGCCCGGACGCCCCGGGAGCCGGCACCACGCCCCCCAACCAGCTGTGCGCGCCCTCAAACGCAAGCCTGCTCAATGGGCTGATCGGGCTGCCGTCGCCGGCGGGCAAGAACATCTTCTACGCGCCGGGCACCTTTGCGATACACACGTCGGCGTGATCCCGACCGGTCTCGGGCGTTGCGGGCTGCCATGGCAGCGGTACTGCTCGCCGCTTCGGTGGCGGCCTGCGCAGGAGGCCAGCGGCCGCGAGCAACGGGGCCCACGACGACACTTGTGACCGTGGACCGATGGACGCCGCCGGTCTTGACGGGCGGACCGAGCACTGAGAACTTCTGCACCGCAGTCGTCGCGACGTACAAGCACATGGCGCAGCTCTCCTTCGCCGCCAACGACAAGGTCCGCAAGCAGTTCCTCGGCGACTACGTGGCCGAAGCCCCGACGATGATCGCCTCCGCGCCCCCGGAAATCGCACCCGACGCAAAGTTGTACATCGAAAGCGTCGCCGAGATCCTCGCCGATCTGCAACGAGCCGGCCTGAACGGGAAGAAGATCAGCGATCCCCAGCTCGCCCAGCTGTTGCTCGATCCGAAGGTGAAGGCGGCAGGCAGCAACGTGATCGGTTTCGTGCAGACGAACTGCCACTACTCCATCGGAACCTGAACTCCCGGAGGCAACGTGCCCGATCCCCTCAAAGACCTCGCCCAGCTGGCACGGATGCTCATGCGGCTCCCTGTCGAGACGCGGGCGTTCGCCACGCTCGTTGGCGCGGGGATGCTGGGGCCCGAGCGGCCGGACAGGCTCTTCGCGATGTACCAGGCACTGGATCGCTACGGCGTGATGGGTGCGGCGGTGACCGCCGCCGCGATCCGCCACGGGGACAGGCCGGCTCTGTCGGACGATCTGGGGTCGTTGACCTACGACCAGATGGAAAGGCGTTCCAACGCTCTCGCCAACGCCCTCAGAGCGCGCGGCGTGGGACCCGGGTCGGGCGTGGGCATCCTGTGCCGCAACCACAGAGGCATATACGACGCCAGCTACGCGGTGCTGAAACTCGGCGGGCGTGCCCTGTACCTCAACACCGATTTCTCCGCTCCGCAGGCGGCCGAGGTCTGCGCTCGCGAGGGAGTGGAGGCTCTCGTCTACGACGAGGAGTTCTCAGATACCGTCGCCAAGGCGAAGGCACCCAAGGGACGATTCGTCGCGTGGACCGACGACCCGTCGCGCTGCGCCGGCGACGGCCCGACGATCGAGTCGTTGATCACCGCCGGCAACCCCGAGCCGCCGTCGCCGCCGGGAGTCCAAGGCACCGTGGTGATACTCACCAGCGGGACCACGGGAACGCCGAAGGGTGCCAATAGGGCGAACCCGCGCTCTCTCGTAGCCCCGGCGGCCATCCTGTCGATGATCCCGTTCCGAAGCAGGGAATCGACCTTTGTCGCGTCCCCAGTCCACCACGCTTGGGGGCTCGGCATCTCGGTCCTCGCGTTGGGGTTGGGCTCGACGATCGTGGTCCGGCGTCGTTTCGACCCGGAGACGACGATCGTCGCTCTCGTGGAGCACCGTTGCAGCGCGCTGACCCTCGTCCCCGTGATTCTCAACCGGCTCCTCATGGCCGCGGGCGAGAGGATCGCTTCGGCCGATCTTTCATCCCTCCGGATAATCGCCTCGAGCGGAGCACAACTGCCGGCGTCGCTAGCCCGGGGCGCCATGGACGCCTTCGGAGAGATCGTCTACAACCTCTACGGGTCTACCGAGGTCGCGTGGGCCACCATCGCCACGCCGGAGGACCTCCGGGCCGCGCCGGGATGCGCTGGAAGGGCTCCGCTCGGGACCACCGTCCGCCTATACGACGACGCGGGGCGACGCGTCCCAGCCGGGACGGTCGGCCGCATCTTCGTCGGCAGCGGAATGGAGTTCGGCGGTTACACCGGCGGCGGGACCAAGGAGGTGATCGACGGCCTCATGTCGACAGGAGATGTCGGTCACTTCGACGAGAACAGCCGGTTGTGGGTAGACGGGCGGGACGACGAGATGATCGTCTCGGGCGGCGAGAACGTGTTCCCGCGAGAGATCGAGGAACTCCTCTCCGCCCACGAGGCCATCGCCGAAGCTGCCGCCGTGGGCGTCGACGACGAGGAATTCGGCCAGCGGCTCAAGGCTTTCGTAGTCCTCAGAGACGGTTTCGAACTCGACGAGCAGGCGGTCAAAGACCACGTCCGCTCCAATCTCGCCCGCTACAAGGTCCCACGGGAAGTCGTCTTCGTGGACGAGCTGCCCCGCAACCCTTCGGGCAAGATCCTCAAGCGGGAACTGGCGCGTCCCTGACCGGCCGGGTGAACATGGCCCGGTGAGCGAACCGGCCACGGATCCCGAAACAGCCGTTCGCAGGCCGGCATCCGACTTCGGCACGACCGCGGTCCGCAGCCAGTTCCGCGGCCCCTACGCGGACGGACCGCCGCCGGAAGACCTCGTCGTCGAAGTCCCGTCTATCGACGCGTTCGGATTCGCGGAGCTGGTCCGCCTGGTCACGGTGTACGTGACCCTGTCCCTGCGGATCATGCGGCGACTGGTGGCCTGGGCCGTGTGGCCGTGGCGAAAGAAGGTCTTCTCGGTTGCCTCCCGCGGGGCGGTCGACGGGCTGATCGCTCTCGGCCCCACCTACGTGAAGCTCGGACAGATCATCGCCTCGTCTCCCGGCCTGTTCCCGCAGCCGCTCGCGACGGCGGCGCAGCGCTGCCTCGACGAGGTGCCGCCGTTCGACGGGAAGACAGCGAGCGAGATGATCCGCAAGGACCTCGGAATTCGGCCCGCGGCCATCTTCAAGCACTTCGACGAAATCCCGCTCTCGGCCGCATCCATCGGGCAGGTGCACGCGTGCGTGCTGCCAGATGGATGCGAGGCGGTCATCAAGCTCCAGCGTCCGAACATCCGCAAGCGCATGACCACCGACCTGCGCATCATGCACCGCCTGGCGAAGACGATGGAACGCCACTTCGAATTCGCCCGCAACGCCAACGCGGTCGCCCTGGTCGAAGACCTCCATTCGGTCACCTTCAACGAGTTGAACCCGGCTCTCGAAGCCTCGAGGCAGTACCACTTCCGCGAGAAGATCGGGGCGTTCGGCGACAACAGGTGGGTGACCGCGCCGGAGATCTACTGGGACTACTGCGGCCCCCACATGATCTGCATGGAACGCATGACCGGTATTCCTATGGACGAGTTCGACGCCATCCGCCAGCGGGGAATCGACGGAGAGCTCGTCCTGCGCCGGGGCGCCAAGACGTGGCTCGAGGCGGTCCTGATCCACGGCCCTTTCCACGGTGACATGCACGCGGGGAACCTGTGGGTGCTCGACGACGGGAGATCCAGCTACCTCGACTTTGGCATCATGGGAGAGGTCCCCGACGAGTACAAGAGCCTCATAAAGGACCTGCTGTTCACCTTCATGTTCGACCAGGACTTCTCGAGGATCGCCCGGGCGTACAAGCGCTTGGGGCTGATCAGCGAGGAGATGGGGAGTGACGAGGACGTGGGCCTGAGGATCAAGATGGTGGTTGCGCCGATGCTCGGC
The DNA here is from genome assembly GCA_035533095.1 of Acidimicrobiales bacterium. Lineage (NCBI taxonomy): Bacteria > Bacillati > Actinomycetota > Acidimicrobiia > Acidimicrobiales > Acidimicrobiales bacterium. The sequence continues at coordinate 258,609 of DATLUM010000050.1, forward strand.
AACGCCGCCTCGATGAGCCTCGGCGACTTCATCGTGTCCTCGCTCGAGATGATGAAGCAGTATGGGATGACTGCTCCGAAGGAGATGGTGCTGTTCTCCAAGCAGATGCTCTACATGGAGCGTTACATCAAAGGGCTGGCCCCGGAGTGGCAGATCGCCACAGACGTGTACCTTGTCAAGAACATCTTTCCCGAGGACGCCGCCCGCAAGGCCGCAGAGTGCGGGATCGTCTTCCCCGACTGAGGTTTGCTCGTGCGCATCACCCATTTGGACACGTCGACGGGCAAGGCTTGAAGCTGTGAGCATCGAGTCTTTGAGAAACCGGGGGCAGTCGAACCCCCCTGACCCCGAAATCCGCAATCTCCGGAGCCTGGACGGGGGCGACACCGACGGTAGCTCCTGGAAGGAGCTGATCCCGCCGTCAGGCATCCGCTCGCAAACCGTGGCCCTGATGGACATGGGGTTGCGCACGGGGCTCGCCTCGCTGCTCGCGGCCACCGCGGGACCGGCGACGTTGCTGCGCACGTCTGGGCGGGCGCAGCGCAAGGCGGTCCAGTTCTTCGCGGATCTCGCCGATTCCAACGACCCGGCCTCGGTGTTCACGATGCCGCCAGAGGTCGAGGTTCGGGCTCGCAGGCTGGGGCGTCAGCCGTGGGCACCCCGTGTCGGGCACGTGGACCTGCTCACGTTCCTCAGCCCGTACGAACCGGCTTGCCCGGATCTCGCGGAGTCGTACAAGGCCCACCGCCGCAACTCGATAGCCCGCGCCCAGCACTGGCGTCACGAGGACGGGCCAAGGCCCACGATCCTGGTCGTGCACGGGTTCACCGGATCGCCGTACTGGTTCAACAGCACCTTCTTCTCCTTGCCGTGGTTCTACAGTCACGGGTGCGACGTCGTGCTCGTGACGCTGCCGTTCCACGGGGGACGCAACGACCGCCTCGCGCCCTTCAGCGGCTCGGGCCTGTTCAGAGACGGCCTGGGCCATTTTCACGAGGGCATGTTGCAGAGCGTTTGCGACATTCGGGTCGTGATCGACTACCTCCGTGCTGGAGGAGTCGAGCACATAGGCATCACCGGCCTTTCGCTCGGCGGGTACCTGACGGCCCTGATGGCCGCGCTCGAACCCCGACTCCACGTCTCGATACCGAACTCGGCGGTCACGGACCTCGCCGGCCTGATCGACGGTTGGTTCCCTGCGGGCCACGTCCTCAAAGCCGGCCTGCGGCAGGGCGGGATAGCCGAGGAGGCTTTCCGGGCGTCCATGAGCGTGCACAGCCCGCTGCACTACCCGCCTGTGCTGGCCAAGGACCGCCTGTTCGTCATCGGCGGCCTCGGCGACAGGCTGGCTCCCCCCGAGCAGTCGGCCAGGCTCATACAGCACTGGGGGCGCCCGAAGACTCACTGGTTCCAGGGGAGCCATATCCTCCACGTCGGCCGCGCCCACTACCTTCGGGAGATCGGCCGTTTCCTGAAGGCGACCGGTTTCAGCCCCGGCTAGGAGGAAGATGTTGCAGAACCGCCCGGCGAGAACGGATATCGCGGGTGCCGGCAGGGCGGAGCTGCGGATCCGGGCCGGGGCCCTGGCCGCCGGCGCTGCGTTGCTGGCATCCCTCGGCGCCGCCTGCTCGAGCGGTAAACCAGCGAACGCGCAGTCTCTTCTCAGCTCAGCGAAGGCGACACTGGACAACACGCCGTCCGCACATTTCACCCTTTCGAGCACCAACGCCACGACGTCGGGCGGCACCACGATCACCGGCGGGCAGGGGGACATGCAGCGGCCCGACAAGCTGAAGGGTTCGCTCGACGTCGTCGTACGGGGCGTCAACGCAAGCGTTCAGGTGGTTGCGGTCGGAGACCAGGTGTACGCCAAGCTGCCGTTCGCGGCAACGTTCTCGAAGATCGACCCCTCGACGTTCGGGCTCGGCAACCCGTCGCAGATGTTCGACCCCAGCAGCGGTCTGTCTACGCTTCTCAGCGTGGCGAGCGGCGCGAAGGTGACCGGCCAGGAGCGCATCAACGGCGAGCTGGTGGATGAGGTGAGCGCGACGGTCCCCGGATCTGCCGTGCCGGTCCTGCCGGACGCGAACCCGAGTGCCCCCGTCCGGCTGGTGGCGGCGATAGACCCTGGCAACCACCAGCTGCGAAGGGTGACCCTTACCGGTCCGTTCGTGAAGGCGAACGCGTCGAGCACATTCACGCTCACGCTCACGTCCTACGGCGAGAAGGTTCAGATCACCCTCCCCCCGGCGTCCTGATCACGGCGTGACCACTGGGATTTCCGAGGTCGGAGAAGCCGGCGGGGCCGCCGACCAAGCGGCCGGCCGGCGCGACCGGTGGCGCCTCGGCCTCGCGGCGTTCGCCGTGTTGCTTGCCGCCGCCGACACCTATGTCGTGGTCGTCGCGCTCCCGTCGATCATGGCCGGCGTCGGCATCGGCCTCGACAGGCTGCAGCGCGCCACGCCGATCATCAGCGGGTTCCTCCTCGGCTACACCGCGGTCCTGCCGCTCATCGGCAGGCTCGCCGACGTCGCCGGAACCGATCCGGTCTTCGCTGGCTGCCTGACAGCGTTCGCGGGAGGCTCGGTGATCACCGCGACGGCGCACTCGTTGCCGGTGGTGGTGCTGGGCCGGGCGCTGCAGGGCATAGGCGGCGGCGGGCTCGTCCCGGTGACGTTGGCCATCGTGGCGTCGCGGTGGGCACCCGACGCGCGCGGCCTGCCGCTCGGCGTCGTGGGGGCCCTCCAGGAGTTGGGCAGCGTGCTGGGGCCGCTGTACGGCGCAGGCATCGTCGCCGTGGCCTCGTGGCGGGCGATCTTCTGGATCAACGTCCCTGTGACCATCGTCGTAGGTGCCGGGTTCGTCGCGGCGAGGCGATGGGGGCCGGGGGCGCCGGCCACGACAGGGCGGTCGGCCAGGAGGGGAGCGGCGGCCAGGAGGGGAGCGCCGCCGCCCACGACGGGGGCGCCGGCCGGCACAGGAGGGCTTTCGGATCGACGGACGCGAATCGACGTCGTGGGGCCGGTCCTGGGGATCGCCGGCGCGCTCGCTGTGATAGTCGGGCTCGACGCCCCGGACGTGCTGGCCAACAGTGCCTCGGTCGGCCAGGTCTACACACCGCTCGCCGGCGGCCAATGGTCCCCGTTCACCACCCCGATCGTCCTCGCCGGATTCGGCCTACTGGCTGCCTTCGCCGCATGGGAAGCGGTCGCACCGTGGAAGGTGAGACCCCTCTTCCACCTCGCGAAAGCTCCGGGCGCCTTCCGCCAGGCGGACATACCCGGCGCGACGCTCGCAGCCGGCGTGCTGGCGTGCATCGTCGTGGTGTTCTCGACCGCCGACGCCAGCAAGCAGGTGCTCGCTTCGAGCGCGCCGATCGTCGCCCCGCTCGCCGTAGTCCTGGCGGTCGCGTTCGTGGTGCGCGAACGCACGGCGAAGGTGCCGCTGGTCCGCTTCGGGCGGCTCGCGGCCGCGCCGGCGTGGGGTTCGCTGCTCGTCAACCTCGCTCTCGGCGGTGGCCTGATGGCAGCGCTCATCGACGTCCCGCTCTTCGCCAGAGCCACGGTCGACCCCAAGTCCGAGGTCGCGGCGGCTCTCGTGTTGGTCCGCTTCCTGGTCGCCGTGCCGATCGGAGCTCTCGCGGGCGGCTTCCTGTGCCGGACCCGAGCCCTCGCGCCCTACGTCGCGGGGTTCGGGATGGCGGTGGCGACCGGATCCTTCGTGCTGATGACCACGTGGTCCGCCACCGCCTTGGGCGGGGGGCCGCGTGGCAGCGATGCCGAGTTGGTGGCTTGCGGGCTCGGTTTCGGTCTGGCGATAGCGCCGGTCAACGTGGCGATCCTCGGCGCCGTCGACTCGGGAGTCCACGCGTTGGCGAGCGCGCTCGCGGTGGTCGCCCGGACGATCGGGATGCTCGCCGGGCTGTCGGCTCTCACGGCGGTCGCGCTACACCGCTTCTACCATGCTCAGGCGAAGATCGGATCGCCGATCGCGCTGTGCCCCTCCCATCCCACCTCATGCCCCGCCTACGACCACGCGACCACCCAGGCGGTCATCACGGAGCTGCACACGATCTTCGCCGGCGCCGCTGCGTGCACCGGCGTCGCTTGTCTACTGGCGCTCCTGCTGCTCCGGTCGAGTCACGCTTCCACGGAACGGTTCGCGGTCCGCAGGCCGGAGAGCTGAGCCGCTCGCTGGAAGACCGAGTCGAGCATCGGCGCCGTCAACTTCCCGGTGAAAGTGTTCTGCTGGCTGGGGTGATAGGAGCAGAGGATCGCCGGGATCCTCTCGCCGGCGGGGATCACGACCCCGTGCCCGAACGCCGGGCGGGGTGACAGCTCGTAGAGGCGCGAGACGACGTCGTACGCGAAGCGCCCGAGGACGACGACCACCCGCAGGGACGCGAGCGCGTCGAGCTCCCGCACGAGAAAGGCGAAGCAGCGGTCGCGTTCCTCCGGTGTCGGCTTGTTCGCCGGCGGCGCGCACCGCACGGCCGAGCACACCCACGCCCCGGTGAGACGTAGACCGTCGTCGCGGGCCACACTCCTTGCCTGGTTGGCGAAGCCGGTTCGGTGCATCGACGCGAAGAGCCAGTCACCCGAACGATCACCCGTGAAGATCCTCCCCGTCCGGTTGGCGCCGTGCGCCGCCGGCGCCAGCCCGACCACGGCTACGCGTGCCGCGGGATCGCCGAAGCCGGGAACGGGGCGCCCCCAGTACTCGTCGTTCTTGAAGGCCGCGCGCTTGACCGTCGCGACCTCCCTGCGCCACGCGACCAGACGCGGGCAAGCGAAGCAGTCGACTATCTCCGCCGCGACCGCCTCGAGCCGCTGGACGGCATCCGGATTCGATTGCCCGCTGCGGCCGTCACCCACCATATAGACACTAGGTTGGCCGCCCGACATGGCAACCCGCGCGAGGACAACTCCACCCACGACGGTCCTGCTGGTACGGCACGGCACCACCGACACCACCGGCAAGATCCTTCCGGGCCGCGCCGCGGGGCTGCACCTGTCGGAGGCCGGAACGGCACAAGCCGCACGCGTAGCGGAGCGTTTGGCAGCCTGGTCGGCGAAGATCACCGCCGTCTACTCATCGCCTCTCGAGCGAACCCGCGAGACGGCGGGCGCCATCGCGAAGACCCTCGGCTTGCGGGTCCACGTCGAGCGGGGGCTACTCGAATGCGATTTCGGCGAGTGGACAGGAGGTGCGCTCAAGGACCTCTCCAAGCTTCCAGAATGGTCGACGGTGCAGCGCTACCCGAGTGGGTTCCGGTTTCCCGGGGGAGAGTCCTTTGCCGGGATGCAGGCGCGGATCGTCGACACCATCGGAAAGCTGCGTGCCCGTCACGCCGGCGAAACCGTCGTCGCCGTCTCGCACGCCGACCCCATCAAAGCAGCGGTCGCGCAAGCGGTTGGCACGCACCTCGACCTGTTCCAGAGGATCGTCATCTCCCCCTGCTCGGTGACAGGCATCGTGTACGGGGCTCATGGGCCTACTGTGCTGGCCGTCAACTCGACCGGGTCGTTGAGCGAGCTGGTGCCGTCATGAGGGGCGCCCGGTGAGCAGGTCCTTCGAGCTGCCCGAGGTCGAGTGGGCGACCGTAGGCACCGTTGGCGAGCCGGGACACCGGACGTTCTACCTGCAGGCTCGCCAGGACGATCAGCTGGTCACGCTCAAGCTGGAGAAACAGCAGGTCGCCGCCATGTCCCAGTTCCTCGCCGAGATCCTGTCCGATCTACCGTCTCCCGAAGTGATCGCCGACAACGATGACCAGGAGCTGGTCGAGCCGGTGCTGGCCGAATGGGCGGTCGGGGCGCTTCAGCTGGCCTACGACGGGTCCGCGGACCGGATCGTCATCCTCGCCGAGGAGCTAGGCCCGCCGGACGAGGAGTCCGAAGACGACGATCTGCAGTCCCCGCCCGGCGAAATCGACGAGCCCGACCTCGAGACGATCACCGCCGGCGTGGGGACGAGCGACGAGCACGCCGTGGGCCGCATCGGGATCACCCGCTCGCAAGCCGCCGGCATCGCCAAGCGAGGCTGGGAGTTGGTCGGCGCCGGCCGACCCACGTGCACCCTCTGCGGCCACCCCATCGACCCCGAAGGCCACTCATGCCCCAGAACCAACGGTCACGGGTCCCCGGGGCGCTGAGCGGCTCCACGGGTGTCCTCGCGTGCGGCGAGGTCGAGATCCAGGGCCGCATGCCCTGGAGCAGCAATGCGACGTTCCTCGTGACGGTGGACCGCCCGGGTGGGGACGGACAGGCAGGCGAGGCTCCCCTGGCGGCGATCTACAAGCCGGCCGCCGGCGAGCGCCCGCTGTGGGACTTCCCGGGCGGCCTGTACCGGCGCGAGATCGCCGCGTACGAGCTTTCGGAGGCGCTCGGGTGGGCCCTGGTGCCCGAGACCGTCGCCCGCGACGACGCACCGCTTGGCAGCGGCTCGCTGCAACGCTTCGTGGACGCTGACTTCGAGCAGCACTACTTCACGCTGCTCGAGGAGGACCGGTTCCACCCAACGCTGAAGCGGATGGCGGTGTTCGACGTGGTCGCCAACAACGCCGACCGCAAGGGTGGCCACTGCCTGCTCGACACCGCCGGCCACATCTGGGGAATCGACCACGGGCTGTGCTTCCACACCGATCCCAAGCTTCGCACCGTCATCTGGGACTTCGCCGGCGAACGCCTCGAAGACTCCGACGCGGCCGACCTCGCGGGGCTGCTCGAGCGCGGGTTGCCCGAACGGCTCACCGCGTGCCTTCACCAGGGCGAGGCGGCCGCCCTGGAGCAGCGAATCAGCCGGCTGCTGCGCGTCGGGAGGCTTCCCGAGCCGCGCAGCGACCGGCCCTACCCTTGGCCGCTCGTCTGAGCGACTAGCCCCGGGCGCGCAGCGCCTCTATGAGCTTCGGCAGCACCTTGTTCACATCGCCGACGATTCCCAGGTCGGCAATCGAGAAGATCGGGGCCTCCTGGTCCTTGTTTATGGCGACGATGTTCTTCGAGCCCTTCATGCCGACCATGTGCTGCGTTGCCCCGGAGATGCCCGCGGCGATGTAGACGGTCGGCTTGACCGTCTTGCCGGTCTGGCCCACCTGGTGGGAGTAGGGGACCCAGCCGGCGTCGACGATCGCACGCGAGGCGCCGGCGGCGCCCTTGAGAAGCTTTGCCAGGTCCTCGATCATCTGGTAGCCATCGGCCTGGCCGAGCCCGCGCCCGCCGGACACGACGATCGCCGCCTCGTCGAGCTTGGGGCCCTCGGTCTCCTCCACGTGGGACGACAGCACCTTGGCGGAACCGGTCGCACCGAGGTCCGGGACCGACCAGGTGTCGACCGGCGCCGCTCCCCCGCCGCTCGGCTCCGCGGCGAACGACTTGGCCCGGATCACGTAGATCCCCGGGGAGCCTGCCATGAGGCGGGCGTTGAGGATCTCCGTTCCGCCGAAGATGGCGTGCTCGGTCACCAGGCCTGCGTCGCCCTCGGCGATCCCCACTACGTTGGTCAGAACCGGGCGGTCCAACCTGGCGGACAGGCGGCCGGCTATGTCGCGGCCGTCGTAGGTCTGCGGGACGAAAACGGCGTCGAACCCGCCCGACGAGGCCTGCTCGGCGATGGCGGCCGCCACGGCCGGGCCGGCGAGACCACCGCGGAGGTCGCCGACCGTGTGCAGGGCGGTCGCACCGTGAGCGCCGGCTTCGCCGGCGATTGCATCCGCGTCGCCCCACGTGACGCCTTCGACGGAGGACGCCAGCTCGCGCGCCTTGGTGAGCAACTCGAGCGAGACGGGCGCCACCTTGTCGCCGGCGCGTACGACGACGACGAGAATCTTGTTGAGTGCCATGAGTGTGGTGAGCCTCTCTACCTAGATGACCTTGAGCTGCTCGAGGTACGCCACGATCCGCTCGTGAGCGTCGCCCTCGTCGACGACTATCTCCCCTGCCTTGCGGGCCTCGGCCGGCGCCACAGCTACGACCTCCTGGCGAGCGCCGGCGGCCCCGACCGCACCGCCGTCCACGCCCAGATCGGCGACCTTCAACTCCTCGACGGGCTTGCCCTTCGCCGCCATGATGCCCTTGAAGGAGGGATACCTGGGCTCCACCACGCCGGCGGTCACGGTTACGACAGCGGGCAGGGAGACCTCCACCTGGTCGTAGCCGACCTCGGTCTGACGCTCGACGCTGACCTTTCCGTCCGCGACGGTCACCTTCTTTGCGAAGGTGACGGCCGGCAAGCCGAGCAGCTCCGCCACCTGCACCGGCAGGGTCCCGGTGTAGCCGTCGGTCGACTCGGTCGCTGCGAGGATCAGATCGGGTTCGGCCCTCTTGATCGCCGCCGCCAGCACCTTGGCCGTGCTGAGCGCGTCGGAGCCGGCCAGTGACGGGTCGCTCACGAGGATTGCCTTGGCAGCGCCCATCGCCAGCGCGGTGCGCAGGCCACTGGTCTCGCTGTTGGGGGCCATCGACACGAGGGTCACCTCGCCGCCCCCGGCCTGCTCCGCCAGCTGGAGCCCCATCTCCACGCCGTAGGAGTCCGATTCGTCAAGGATCAGCTTGCCCTCGCGTAGCAGGTTCTTGGTGACCGGATCTAGCTTCCCGGGCGACGCGGGGTCAGGGATCTGCTTTACGCAGACGACAACGTTCATGGCGTTCATTGTTTCCTACGAGCGGTTTTCCGAACAAACCGAGCCCTGGCGAGCCGTACCGAGCGATGAGCTTCGTGGCTACCAGGCTGCTACGGTCGCAGGGTCGTGAGCGAGCCCGATCAGGTACGGCTGACAGTGCCGGCTATGCCCGAGTTCCTTCGCCTTGCTCGGGTCACCGCGGCCGGTCTCGCCGGACGGCTCGGGTTCAGCTACGACGAGGTCGAGGATCTGCGCCTGGCCATCGACGAGATGTGCTTCGGGCTGACCGGTCCCACCGGCCGGAGGGGCACAGTCGAACTCGTGTACACGATGCTCGGAGACGGGCTCGTGGTGGAAGGACGCGGGCAGTTCGTCGACGACATCACCCCGGTCGGGCTCACCGATCTCTCCCGGGTCATCCTCGGTGCTCTGGTCGACGAGCACGACCTCGGCCCCGGTCCACCCGCCCCCCACTTCAGGCTGGTGAAACATCGCCACGCCAGCGTCGCTAGAACCGGTGACTGACCGAGAGTCTCTGCGCGAATCGTTCGCCGAGTACGCCCGTACCGGTGACATCGTCCTGCGAGACCGGCTGGTCCAAGCACACATGGGCCTGGCCTCCTACCTGGCGCGTCGTTTCGCCAACCGGGGGCAACCTCTCGACGACCTGGTTCAGGTCGCGTCCTTGGGGCTGCTGAAGGCGGTGGATCGTTTCGACCCGGGGCTTGGCATCGAGTTCTCCACGTATGCGACGACGACGATCGTCGGGGAGCTGAAAAGGCACCTGCGCGACAAGGGCTGGGCGGTCCGCGCTCCGCGGCGGATGCAGGAGCTGTACCTGAACCTGAGCCAGGTCATCGACACGCTCGGGCAGGAACTCGGGCGCTCGCCGACCATCTCCGAGATGGCGAACGAAGTGGGGGCCTCCGAGGAAGACGTCCTCGAGGCTCTCGAAGCGGGCCAGGCGTACCGGTTCGCCTCGCTCGACGCCCCGAAAGGTGACGGCGAGGGGACCGAGTCGCTCGGTGATCGCATCGGGCACGAGGACTCCGAGCTCGCCAGGGCCGAAGGGCGCGCCACCCTCGACCCGCTGCTCCGCCAGCTTCCTCTTCGCCAGCGCCGGGTCGTCGAGCTCCGTTTCTTCGACGGCCTGACCCAGTCGGAGATCGCCCGCCGTCTGGGCATATCGCAGATGCAGGTCTCCCGGCTGCTCACGCGGAGCGTGGCGCATCTCAGATCACTGGCGAAGGTGTCGCCGACCGCCGGCGAATCCTGACTCGCCGGCCGTGCGGCTGCTACTCGTCGTCAACACGTCAGCGTCATCCGTCACCGCCCGGGCGCGGGTGGTGATCCAGAAGTCGTTGGCGGCCGATCACGACGTGACCGTCGCCGAGACCAGCCGGCGAGGTCACGCCACCCGGCTGGCGCAGGGAGCGGCGTCGAGAGGCGTCGACTGCGTGGTGGTGCTCGGCGGGGACGGGACACTGAACGAGGCTGCCAACGGGCTGGCCGGATCGCGCTGTGCGCTGGGCGTGCTGCCGGGGGGCTCGACGAACGTCTTCGCCCGGACGATCGGCATGACCAACGACCCGATCGAGGCGACCGGCGAGCTGCTGGACGCGCTCGCTCGCGGGGAGGACGGGATCCGGAAGGTGGGGCTGGGGAGCGTCAACGGCCGTCGCTACCTGTTCCATGTCGGGGTTGGCTTCGACGCGGCTGTCGTGGCCCAGGTGGAAAAGCGCTCCGCCCTCAAGCGCTACCTGGGGCACGCCTTCTTCGCGTACACGGCGCTCGACACGTGGGGCCGGCGCTTCGATCGGAGGCACCCGCACTTCTCGGTCAGGATCGAGCGTGCCGTCACGGTCGGGGCGGACACGGTCGGGGTGTCGGCTCCTAAGGAGCTCGTGGAGGTCGACGACGGCTACTTCGCGATCATCCTCAACACCAACCCGTACACGTTCCTGGGCGAGCGCCCCTTCGACGTCGCCCCGGGCACCGGTTTGGACAACCCGCTGACGGCGATAGTGCTCCGGTCGCTCGGGGCTCCCACCATGCTGGCCCTGGCGGCGGCTGCCCTGAGAGGCGAAGGGGGCTTGAAGACATCCCGGAAGGTTTCGGTCACCCGCGACGCGGTAAGGGTGACCCTGAACGCCTACAAGCCCGTCCCCTACCAGGTCGACGGCGACTATCTCGGGGAGACGAGCCATCTCGAGTTCCGTTGGGAACCGGAGGACCTGCGCTTGGTCATACCGGTCGCCACCGTGCCCGGCGCACCCGCCAGCGAGGCCTGGCACAGACCGATCCGACCCCGCCTGGGCTGAGAAGACGGTAGAACCCAGACCCGCGGGTTCGGCCGCTCGGTACCGAGAATTTGGCGCGCCAAAGGCTTGCATTCGTGTGTCCCGCGATTTACGCTGTTGCATCGCTGCGGTGAACACACGTTTCGGTGTTACAACGCACGTGACGTTTTTCACATACCCCCCTGGAAAGGCAGTTGCACGTGGCCCTCACCTGGAGCCGCAACATCGAGTGGGACTTGGACGACTGGCGCGATCAAGCTGCCTGCCGTGACACCGATCCCGACCTGTTCTTCCCGATCGGCAGCACCGGTCCGGCGATCGAGCAGATAGAGGCGGCGAAGGCGGTGTGCATGCAATGCGACGCACAACAGTCGTGCCTCGAGTTCGCCCTGGTGACCAACCAGGAATCGGGCATCTGGGGGGGCACGTCCGAGGACGAGAGGCGCAAGCTGCGCAAGCAGTGGCTGGCGAGCCAGCGCCGGGCTAGCTGACCCCGGGCGTCAGATCGCGGCGAGGTCCGGCTCGCTTCCTTGGTCCACCGGGAACACGAGTTCGACCACAGCACCACCCTCCGGCCGGTTGTACATCCGGATGGTGCCGGCCATCTGCGTGCCGACCAGGCCGCGAACGATCGACAGCCCCAGGCTCGACGTGCTGTCGATGTCGAACCCGGCAGGCAGACCCACCCCGTCGTCGGTGACCGTGACCCTCAACTCCCCGTCGCGGCGATCGAGCTCCACCTCGACGTGCAGCGGCGCTGTGTGCCCGTGATCCTTGACAGGCCTGGCGTGCTCGGCGGCGTTCTGCAGGAGCTCCGTGATGACCACGGCCAACGGGGTCGCGAGCGAAGCCTGTAGCTCACCCGCTTCGCCGGTGTAGGTGATCTTCACCGGCCGTTCGGTGCTGCCCAAGTCCTCGGCCATGCGGACCAGGGAAGGCAGGATGTCGTTGAAGTCGACCTCGTCGGTCGTGTCGCGGGACAGGATCTCGTGCACCACGGCGATCGAGCGAACCCGGCGCTCGGATTCCTCGAGCGCGTGGCGCGCCTCTCCTGTGGGCACCCTGCGTGACTGGATGCGCAGCAGCGAGGAGATCGTCTGCAGGTTGTTCTTGACCCGGTGGTGGACCTCGCGGATCGCCGCGTCCTTCGAGAGAAGCAGGCGGTCACGCCGGCGCAGGTCGCTCACGTCCCGTACCAGCACCAGCGCTCCGGTCACTGCGGACCTGTCGAGCAGCGGGACGCACCGGATCACGACAGCGGTGTCTGCGCCGTGCACGAGCTCCTCAACTGCCGGGAGCCTCGTCTGGAACGCGACCGACACCGCGGTCTGCGAGAGTCCGGCCTCGTCGAGTCGTACTCCCTCGATGCCGGAATACACGCCCATGCGGTGCAACGCGTTGACCGCGTTCGGTGAGGCGTAGTCAACCCTCGCGCTGGCGTCGAGGACGAGAACGCCGTCACCGACGCGGGGTGTCTCGGTGACCACAGCCTCGTCAACCGGGAACGGGAAGTCGCCGTTGGAGATCATCCGCGCCAGACGGTCGAAGACCTCCACATATACCCGCTCGAGCACCCCGGGCCGGCGACCGACGGACAGCGCCGACTCGCGCGTCATGATCGCCACGAGCTCACCCTGCCACCGCACGGGTATGCACACGATGCGGGCGTGCTCGCTGCGGCGTGGTATCGCCACCTCCCCCTCGACTATGCCGCCGACGGACCAGGCCCTCGGAAGCACCGGGCGGTCTTCCGCGGTCATGATGCTTCCGACAAGGTCGTCGAGATGCAGCGTCTGGTTCGTCGTCGGCCTCACCTGCCCGAGCACCACGAACCCCCCGGGCGACGACTTCGCCGGCGCGAACAGAAGCAGATCCGAGAACGACAGGTCCGACAGGACGCCCCACCCCGCTACCAGCCTCTGCAGGTGGCCCACCACCGCGCCCTTGAGAGCGGTGTGTTCCTCGACGAGCTCGGCGATCGTGGCCATGAGCTCCTACGACCAGATCTTCTCGCCGAGACGCAACAGGCCCGGCAGGTCGTGTATGTCCGAGTCGAACTCCGGAACCGATGTGACTACGTCCGGACGTGCCTCGAGCTCCTTGCGCTGCGCCGCCTCCCGGCGAGCGACCACCGCGAAGTTCCTGAAGTTCTCCCCCACCTCTGCGAGCACCCGCCCGAGCTGGGAGTCGTCGACACCCAAGGACGCCGCGATACCGGCTGAGGCCGCCAGCTCCGGACCGTCGTCGCACAGCCTGACAGCCCGGCGCTCCGCGTCCTCGTCGAGCAGGTAATCGGGCAGGACCTTGTTCAGCACGAGCGCGCCGAGGTGGAACCGCTTGGAGGTCAGTACCTGGATGAAGAACTCGGCCTCCCTGACGGGTGCGGCCTCGAGCGTGCTCACGACGATGAACGTCGTCCTCTTGTCGCGCAGCACCCTCTCCACCGAGCGGGCCCTATCGACGAACCCGCTGTACATGGTCTGGAACAGGATGAAGAACTCCGCGATGTCCTCGAGGAACTGCGATCCGAGCACGCGGTCCGCGACTTGATAGAAGGGACGCGCCGCCATGTTCACCATCCGCGAGCGGTACGGGGCGATCAAGAGGCGCAGCAGCCTCGACGAGAAGAACTCGGCCATGCGTTGAGGAGCCTCGATGAAGTCGATTGCGTTGCGCGTCGGCGGCGTATCGACGACGATCAGATCGAAGTTCCCCTCGGAATGGATCTCGTAGAGCCGCTCCATCGCGATGTAGTCGTGGCTCTGCACGAACTTGCCGGAGATGTTCTGATAGAGCGGATTTGACAGGATCCGCATGGCCGTCTCGCGGTCGGGTGCATGCCTGCGAACCAGCGCGTCCCAGCTCTGCTTCGTGTCGAGCATCGCGGCCCACAGCTCACCGCGTGGTCGGACGCCCGCAGCCTTGAATGCGTCGGGGTCGACCCGGGTCTCGGTGTTGCCAAGGCCATCGAGACCGAGAGCGTTGGCGAGCCGCCGCGCCGGGTCCACGGTCACGACGAGAACCTTCCCTCCGTGGTGGACGGCCGCCATGGCCGCGGCCGCGGCTGCGGTCGTCGTCTTGCCGACACCACCCGACCCGCAGGCGATCACGATCTCCTTGTAGCCAAGGAGCGCATCGATGCTCGACACGTGGTCCTGTTCCGCCCTGGCCATCAATACCCCAGCTCTGCGGACAGCGAGTCTGCTATCTGATGCGTCGCCCGGAGACCGTGCGAACGGAAGAAAACATACGGGAGGTAGAGCATCGGCACCGACGGGTCGATCGCGTCGCGGAGGTGTTCGAGGTGCTCTGTACGCGAACGCCGCATGGTCACGGTGAGCCGTGCCGCTTGCAGCAGCGGCGCGCTCGGCCCACCCAACGCGTCGTCGAGGAGCGACCTGCCTTCGGACGAGTCGAGCCTGTCGAAAACCTCCTCCTCACCGCGGCCGAACAACTCGGGCAGCACCCGGTTCACCACGACAGCGGCGAGATCCACTTTGGTCTCGGAGCGCAGGCGGCCGGTGAGATCGAGCGTCTCGTTGACGGGCATCTCGGCGGGCGTGGCGACGACCACGAGGCCGGTCGTGGCGTGGTTTTCGAGGATCTCCAGCATCCAGCCCGTCTGCTGCCTCACCAGGCCGACCTGAACCAGCTGGTTGATCGCCTGCGGTGCCGAGAGCTGCCCGATGATGTGCCCGGTGGCGGAAGCGTCGACCACGACCAGGTCGTAGTGCCTCTCTCGGACCTCCCAGCAGAGCTTCCCGACGGTCACGATCTCCCGGACGCCGGGAGCGGCCGACGCCACGAAGTCGAACATCTTGGCGAGGGGTCCGACCTTGGCGACCAGGGGGATCTTGAGCTGCAAGGACAGGTACTGCTTGAGGGACGCCTCGGTGTCCATCGACATGGCCCACAGGTTCGGAGCGATCTCGCGTTCTTCGAACCGGGTCGGTCCCGTCTCGAAGAAGTCCGAGAGGTTGCCCTTCGCGTCCACTTCGCACACGAGGGTCCGCTTGCCGCGGCTCGCTCCCAGCCACGCGAGCGCGGCGGCGACGGTCGTCTTACCGGTCCCTCCCTTGCCGGTGACGAAGATCAGCTTGCGGTCCAGCAGGTCGACCATGCCGGGATCCGGTTCCTCTCCGGCCCCGGATCAGCGGACCGCTGAGCCGAACCCCACCCGGCGGTCTTCGCTGCTGGTGTCGAGCTCCACATAGGCCACCTTGGCGGCAGGAATCCCCACACGCCGCCCGCGCCGGTCGGTCAACCAGAGGACACCGCTCTCCGCTGACAGCGCCTTGTCGATGTGGTCGGCGATCGCGTCGGCTTGGGTCCCCTCGGGGAGTTCGACCTCGATCTCCTTTGGGGTCTGGGTGACACCGATACGGACGTCCACGGAGATTCTCCTTGATGAGCTTGCGAGACCATCGTAGGCGCCGGACAGGCGAGGACCGGCGTGGCGATCGCTGCTTGCGCTTCAGTCGCGGTACTGGCTTCGTGGCAGGCGGCTCTCCGGCCACCCGAGGAGCGCGACCGCCTGCGTGCACGCGAAGCGGTCGGTCATGCCGCTCACGTAGCCGACCGAAGCAGCCAGCCGGCCGCCGCCCTCACTCAGGTCGGCCGGCAGGTGCTCAGGATGCGAGACGTAGTGCTCGACCAGGGCCCTGAGCATGGCGATGACGGCTTCCGCCTGGGCCACCGACTCGTCGCGCAGGTAGATCCGCTCGTGGTTGAACCGGCGCAGATCCGCGAGCGCGTCGGCAACCGGCGGGGACAAGCCGACCAGACCGGTGGTCCCGACCGTGGCGATCGCGTCCGAAATGAAGGTCCCCAGCTGCTCCGACCGGCGCGTGCCGCAAGCCTCGACGATGGCCCGGGGGATGCTGTCGGTCGACACGATCCCGGCGTGGACTGCGTCCTCGAGGTCGTGCGCGCAGTAGGCGATGCGGTCGGCGATCCCGACCACCTGCCCTTCGGGCGTGGAAGGGGCGGGCCGCGACCAGGAGTGGTTGCGGATCCCGTCGAGCGTCTCGGTGCAGAGGTTCAACGAAGCGGCGGTGACGTCGGCGCCCCATACGGCGTGGTCGAACCCGGGCACGAACAACTGCATCGCGTCCTCAGAGGCGTGGCCCCCAGGTCCGTGGCCGCAGTCGTGACCCAACGCGATGGCCTCCACCAGCGCCACGTTCAGCCGGCAGGCCCGCGCTATCGCCGACGCTACCTGCGCCACTTCGAGGGCGTGGGTGAGGCGTGTCCGCTGGTGGTCCGCGGGGAACACGAACACCTGAGTCTTGCCTGCCAGGCGCCGGAAGGCCGGGGAGTGGAGGATCCGGTCACGGTCGCGCTCGAAGCACGTCCGCCACCCGTCCGGCTCCTCGGGGACGGCCCGGTCGCCCGCTCCCGCCGCCAACGTCGCCCCCTTCGACAGCTGGGCTGCCTCGAGCTGCTCACGCTCTTCCCGGCGAAGCGGCGACACCTCCACCCGAACGGCATCGTCGCCGGCGTGGGCCAGGCGCACGCCGCCCGGCGACAAGTGGCCGACCATGGTGGAGGCCCACTCCTCGGCCCGGCTGGTGTCGGTCACGAGGCAAAGCTACCGGCGGGGTGTGACCTCCGCTGCGCCAGGCCCGGGCCGTCCCGGCGCTGGTCCGTCCGGCGGGACGTCCTCGTCCTCTAGCCATGCCGGCGCGTGGCGACGCGCCCAGCTTCCAGGCACCCGCCCCGTCCATATCGACCGCAACGCGTCGGGGTCGCGCAACGCCATCCCGACGTGGCCTACGACGACCAAGCCAACAGCGAGCGAGAGCCAGTCGTGCACGAAAGTGGCGCCGGTCCTCCATCCGAGCGGGTACGGGTGGTACCAGCGCATGACGATTCCCGTCGCCAGCATCACCAGGCCGGCGCCGGCGACGAACGCTGCATTCAGCTTCTGGCCGGGGTTGAACTTCCCGATCCGCGCGCCGTCCAGCAACCGCCACCGGTCGCGCCCGCCGCGCAGCAGGGTCCTCATCCAGTCACGGTCGGCATCCGACCACCTGTTCAGCCTCACCAGATCGGCCCGCAGAGCTCTTCCCCACGAGCCGGCGAGGGCGACCACGAGCGGCACGGGCAACGCCAACCCGCAGTACACGTGGATGTTCTCCACCAGGGCGCGCCGCCCCACGATCGATTCGAGCGGTGCGATGTACAGCGCTGCACCGGTCGCGATCAGCACGCCGAACAGCGCCGCGTTCACCCAGTGGACGGCGCGCTCGACCGCGTCGAATCGCAGCAGCGAGGTGCCCCCACGGGCACCCGGCCGGGGCTCAGGTGGACGGGTCGTTACGGCCATTGCTCCTGCCGACCCACGCTTCGACGTCGTAGTTGCCCACGGTCTCCCAGTAGCCGGGCTCGACTTGGTCGACGACCTCTATACGCGAGAGCCACTTGAGCGACTTGTACCCGTACATCGGCGCGACGTACAGGCGCACGGGTCCCCCGTGTTCCACGGAAATCGGCCCTCCGAGCATCGAGTAGGCGACGATCACGTCGGGACGGTTCGCCTCAGCCAAGGTCAGGCTCTCCGTGTACTGCCTGTCAAACGACTCGATCCGCAGCGCCTTGCCCTGAGACTCGACTCCGGCCTGGTCGAGCAGAGCGGAGAGCGCCACACCCTCCCAGTGGACCTTTGGCACCCTCCAGCCGGTGACGCACTGGAAGTCTCTCACCAGCCGCGTCGCCGGCAGCGAGCGGAGGTCGGCGAGACCGAGCTCGAACGGGTTGCGCACCAGTCCGTCCACCCGGAGCCGGTAGGCGGCGTCGGAGACGGTTGGGAAGCCGTCGGTGACGGTATAGATCCGGAACGAGTCGCCCGGCAGCAAGCCTGTGAGGCCCGTGGGGTCGGATCGCTGGATCGGTGCCAGCAGAGAGTCGAGCCCGCCCTGGATTCGCTTCCCGGCGACGATCCCTACCGCCCCGAGGCCGAGCATGCCCAGTACGACACGCCGGCCTACTGGCGTCCCGCGAGTCGCTCCCGCCCGGGGGTCAGGAAGAACCCCTGCAGAGTCTTGAACGCCTGCAGGGTCGGGATGAACGGGCGCGGAGTCCACGGCACCTTGTTGTACGGGGACCGCCGTCCCCAGGGATTGCCCGACGGTCCGCTCCTGGCGCAAGCGCCGGGCCGCTCGGGCCCCGACGGTCCACTCCTGGCGCAAGCGCCGGGCCGCTCGGGCCCCTACGGTCCACTCCTGGCGCAAGCGCCGGGCCGCTCGGGCCCCGACGGTCCGCTCCTGGCGCAAGCGCCGGGCCGCTCGGGCCCCTACGGTCCACTCCTGGCGCAAGCGCCGGGCCGCTCGGGCCCCGACGGTCCGCTTCTGGCTCACGCTCAGCCAAGGGTGAGCTCAGGGTGGAACACCCGCGGGCGCCCCCGGGCGACCAGCGCCCGCGCGATCTCGGTGAAGGCCTTGCCGGCCTCCGATTCGGGATCCGTGGCGGCGACCGGGCTCCCCTCGTCGCCGCCCTGCCGCAACGACGGGTCCAGCGGCACCTGCCCCAGCAATGGCACTTTCAGCGCTGCCGCGAGCTCCTCTCCCCCTCCCTGGCCGAACGGGTACTGCCGCTCCCCCCCGGGTCCGGCCATCCAGCTCATGTTCTCGATGACCCCCCGCAGCGGAAGGTTCAGCTTCTTGGCCATGAAAGCGCTCCGCTGCGCCACGCGGCGTGCGGCGGGCTGCGGGGTCGTGACGACGTAGACCTCCGACGTCGGCAGGTACTGAGCCATCGACAGAGCGACGTCGCCGGTACCGGGAGGCATGTCGACGAGCAGGAATTCCGGGTCACCCCAGTCGACGTCGACCAGGAACTGCTCGAGTGCCTTGTGCAGCATCGGGCCTCGCCAGATGACCGGCTGCTCGTCGTCGATGAAGAATCCCATCGACATGCACTTGACGCCGAACGCGACAGGCGGGGTCATCTTCTGGCCCTTGACCGTCGGTGTCTCGTGCACGCCGAGCATGCCCGGGACGGAGAACCCGTAGACGTCCGCGTCGAGCACCGCCACGTCGTGGCCCTGGCGTGCAAGCGAAACCGCGAGGTTCACCGTGATCGACGACTTGCCGACGCCGCCCTTGCCGGAGCTGATGCCGATGACACGCGTTGCGCTCCGGGGACCGAACTGGTTGGCGCGGCCCTCCTCGTGACCCAAGGGCCGGCGCGCCGGGCCGTGCTGGTGGCCGGCGCCTGTGGCGGCTGCTGGACCGCCACCAGCCTGAACCCCCCCGGTGGATGCCCAGGCCGCGGGGTCGGACTCCCCGCGTCCGGCCAGCTTCACCCTGACAGCCTCCAGCTCCGCCGGCGTCATCGAGGTGAGCTCGACGGCGACCTCTCGCACGCCCTTGACCCCCTCGACCGCGGAGCGGACGCGGCGGGTCACCTCGTCCTTCATCGGGCAACCCGGCACCGTGAGCGCGATCGTCACCGTGACCTGGCCGCGACGGATGTCGACGCCGCGCACCATGTCCAGGTCGACGATGCTCACGTTGAGCTCGGGGTCCGTGACCGGGCGCAGGGCCTCGAGGACCCGTTTCTCATTGACTCCGGTCAGCGCCATCTACTACTCCAGGATTTTCACTATGACGATAGGTAGAATACCCGTGTGGCGAAGCCCCCCGCCGCTCCTGCCTCCCCGGTCACTGCCGCCTCAGCCGGCCCCTGCGCGCCTGCCGGTTCAGGCTCCGGCGACGGAGGCCTGACCGGAGCCCAGTTCTCAGCTGCCGTGGCCGCCGTGACCTCGGCGTTCGGAGACCCGACCCGTCGCCAGATCTACCTCTACGTACGCGAACACGACGATGGCGTCACCGCGTCGGAGGTGGCCGAGCAGTTCGCTCTTCACTCCAATGTTGCGCGCCACCACCTCGACAAGCTCTCCGCCGGCGGCTACCTCGACGTACACGTGCTGCGCCCAGCCGGCGGGGGGGCGGGCCGGCCGTCGAAGCGCTACCGCAAGTCGGCGGTGGAAGCGGGCCTGACCCCGCAGCGCCGCGGCGACGACCTGCTGATCATGCTCCTCGGCGAAGCACTCGCGCTCGTGCCGCCCGGCGAGGCCGAGCAGATGGCGGAGTCGGTGGGTGAGACCTACGGCCGGCGCCTCGCGGACCAGATGTCGCCGGGCGAGAAGCACCGCTCCTTCCGCACCGCGCTGCACGCCATCGCGGACGCGCTGACCGCGCACGGCTTCGAAGCGCATGCCGAGGCCCGTGGGGGCTCACTGGCGTTGATCAAGGACTCCTGCCCCTTCTTCGACACCGCCCGCCAGCATCCCGTCATCTGCGCGGTCGATCGCGGCATGGTGCGGGGAATGCTCAGCGCGCTCTACGGCGAGGCCGTCATCTCGACCGAGTCGTCCCGGGCCCTCGGCGACGACGCCTGCGTCAGCCTCGTCTAGCAAGGTCGGCATTGGCCCGGGCCTACCTCGATCACGGCTCGGCCTCGGCGCTGCGGCCAGCGGCGAAGGAGGCGATGATCCGGTGGTTGGACAGCGCCGATCCCGGGCGGGTGCATACCGAGGGTCACATGGCGAGGGCTGCCCTCGAGGAGGCACGCGAGCAGGTTGCGGCGTTTCTCGGGACGCGAGGACGCCAGGTGGTGTTCACGTCGGGGGCGACGGAGGCGATCAACGCCGCGGTGTTCGGAGCTGTCGCGCGATGGTCCGAGTCAGGCAAGGAGCGGCCCCGCATCGCGCTCGCCGGCGTCGAACACAGCGCTGTACGAGAGGCGTCGGAGCGCCAAGCGGAGATCCGCCTGCTTCCCGTTGACCGTGCCGGGATGATCGATCCTCACGGGGTGACCGAAGCGATCGCCGAGCGCCCGACGACGCTCGTGCACTGCCAGCTCGCGAACCACGAGATCGGGACCATACAGAAGGTAAAAGAGGTGGCCGAGGTGTGCCGCGAGTCCGCGGTGCTACTTCACGTCGACGCGGCCGCAGGAGCGGGGTCCGTCCGGATCGGCTTCGATCAACTGGGAGCCGACTTCCTGTCCGTCTCCGCCGCAAAGCTCGGCGGTCCGCGCGGTTGCGGGGTCCTGCTGATCCGTCGCGGTCTCCGGGTGCCCCCGTTCATCGCCGGAGGAATGCAGGAGCGCGCGCGGCGAGGCGGCCTCGAGAACGTCGCGGCTGCCGCGGGCTTCGGCGCCGCCGCCGCTGAGCTCGCCTCGACTCTCGAACGCGAAGCCGAATCGGCGCGCCGGCTCATGCAGCAGCTCCGCGATGTCGCGCTGTGCATCGATGGCGTGGAGGCGTTCGGTCCTCGCGACGAACGCGACCGCCTGCCCGGGCTCCTCTGCGTCGGCCTCGATCGCGTGGAGGCAGAACCGGTGCTCGTCGGGCTCGACCGCGCCGGCGTGGCTGCGCACTCGGGCAGCTCGTGCTCCTCCGAATCCTTGGAACCTTCGCCGGTCCTGGAGGCGATCGGCGCCGATGCCGACCACAGCCTCCGCTTCACCGCGGGATGGTCGACGACCGAAGAGGACGTGCGGATGGCTTGCGAGGCACTTCCGGCGGTCGTCGCCCGCTTGCGCGCTATGGCGCCCGGTTAAGAGGTTCTCTGGCGCTACTGCTGCGACGCCCGCACCTGCGCCTGCTGCAACGCCTGGCGCACCTTGGGTGCCAGCTGAGGGTCGGGCGAGTGACCCAGGTACCACTGCAGCTCGGGGATCGCGTCCGCGTAGTCGTCCTCGCTCAGCAGCGCGATCCCCCTGTAGAGATGAGCGGGCGCGTAGTCCGGCGCGGCGCGCTCGGCGGCCGAGAGCATTCCGAGGCCCTCCTTGAGCAAGGCGGGCTGCTGCGTCTGGGCGAGCAACCAGCCCTCCCCTGTCAACGCCTCCGGCTGGCGGGGCTGCGAGGCGAGGATCTTCTGGTACGCCTTCAAAGCCGTGACGTCGTCACCCTTCGACATCGCCTTCTGCGCGGCCAGCAGCTGAGCCGCCACCTGCTCGGAGCCGAGAGCCTGGCCGGTGATCTGCTGGCCCGGCAGACGAGTCGCCGACGACTCGACGACAGCCCAGCATGCTCCCGCCACGACCACCACGACACCGACGGCTGCGCCCGCACGCCGGCGCCAGGACGTCCTGTACCTGGGCGGATCAGGGGTAGCGGCCGCGCCGTTGAGAGAAAGTTCGACAGGCGCAGATGGCTCGCTCGCGGGGGGAACGTCGCCGAGAGCTTTCAGGGCCGCGGCCGCCCGAACCGTGTACGAGTCACGGAGGGTGTGGTAGTCGGCGTCGTCGATGTCGCCGGCGGCGAACTCCACGTCGAGATCCTTCAGCGAGCGCAGGCAGAAATCGCGCTCTTCCTCCAAAGCCTCGCGGTAGGACATCTCAGCCGTGCAGGGCCTGCTCGACGAGCGCTCGGTCCGACTCGTCCGGAGCTTCAGGCGACAACCTCCTGCCCCAACGACGGAACGCGATCACCAACCCGCCTGCCGCCGCTATCACCGCTATCACCGGCACGACCCACACCACGACGCCGACGCCCTTTGCCTCGGGCTTCTCCAGGATCCCAACGCCGTATGCGTTCACCAGGCTCGCCAAGATCTGGTTCTCCGACTCGCCCGCTTGCAGGTCCTCACGGATCTGCTTGCGGATCAGCACCGACGCCGGCGCCGGCGACTGGGCAGCCGACTGGCCTTCGCAGACGGGGCAGCGCACTTCAGACGCGATGTGCATCGTCCTCGCGTCGAGGCTCGTATCCGTACCGGACCGGTTGGCCCCGATGGCGAGCGCCACGGCCACGACGATCAGCAGCACCGCCCAAGGAATCCAGCGACGGACCGTCTTCACAGCTTGGTCGAACTCCGGATCACCGCGTCGAGTTGCGCTGCGTTCACCCCGCCCACGTATTTCGCGATCACAGTGCCTGCCGGGTCCACCAGGTAGCTCTCAGGCAGCCCTCCGACGCCGTAGTCGACCACCGCCGACCCGTCGTCGACGGCGGGCCAGGTCGCACCTTGAGCTTTCAGAAAGCTGGCGAGGTTCGGGATGTCCTGGTCGTCGTAGGCGACGGTCAAGATCGTGGCGTCGCCGGAGGAGTGGTCGCGCTGGAAGGCAAGAAGCTGGGGCATCTCCTGCCTGCACGGCACGCACCAGCTGGCCGCGAAGTTCACCAGCACCCACTTCCCCGAGAAGCTCGAGAGGGTGACGCTTCCGGTCCCGCCGACGACCCTGCCGCTGATCGCCGGCGCCGGCCTCCCGACGAGCGGGCTCTGCGCGGTCACCTGGCTGGCGGGGCTCGAAGATGCAAGAACCGCCACCAGCACCGCGATCACCGCGCCCACACCGGCGGACACCCACAGCACCGTGCGCCTCGTGCCCCGCGGGCCGCGGGTCGCGACCGTCGCGTCTGCGGTGGACGTCACGGGGTTCCCACCATGACCGGGATCTCCTCTGCACCGACCGTGGCGCCGACCGGGTCGGTCGGCCTACGCCGGCGCCTGCCGGGCCACGCTGAGAGCGCCGCGCCGGCGATGATCACGCCGCCGCCGACCCAGATCCACATGACAAGCGGCTCCACGATCACCCCGACCACGACCGGCCCGCCCGCTGCCGGCGGCGTTGAGTCCAGCGTCAGGTAGATGTCGCTTGCCGGCCCGGTGCGCACCGAAGGAGTGGGGACCTCCTCGCTGGCGAAGGGGTAGTCGCTGATCGCCGGGGCGTACACCTTTCCCCCGTCGACGCGAACGTCCGCTGCGACGGCGCTGTGGGTGGCGAAGCTCTCGCTGCGCATCCCCAGGAACTTGAACGTGTGCCCGTCGAAATGCGCGGTCTGGCCGGGCTTCAGGGACAGTTGGGTCTGATGGGCGAACGAATGACTCGCAGCAAACGCGACCGCGATCATCACGACTCCGAGGTGGACGATCATCCCCCCGTTCGCCCTTCCGACGAAACCGCGCCAACCCTGCCGGCGGGTGGCGAGGACAACCTGCCGCAACGCCGAGGCGCCGGCGAAAGCACCGAGCCCGAACGCGAGCAGCGGGTTGAGCCCGCGCACGCCACCGGCGACGCACGCGACGAGAACACCCGCCGCCGCGCACGCGGGCCAGAACAAGCGGTGGCGGAGCAGCTCTCCCGACGCCTTGCGCCACGGCAGCACCGGCGCGATCGCCATCAAGAACAGCAGGCACACCACGACCGGCATCGTCATCCGGTCGAAGTACGGGGCCCCGACCGTGATCTTCTGCCCGGCGAGCGCCTGCGCTATAAGCGGGAAGATCGTGCCGAGGAGCACTATGAGAGCGAACGCACCGAACAGGAGGTTGTTGGCGAGGAACGCCCCTTCTCGTGAGAGAGGCGAATCGATCGCGCCGGGCGAACGCAGCCGGTCGCCGCGCCACGCGATGAGCGCGATCCCTCCGGCGGCTATCACGCCGAAGAATGCAAGCAGGGCCGCGCCGATCCCCGTGTTGTCGAACGAGTGCACCGACTGGAGCACACCGGACCGGGTTAGGAACGTCGCGAGGATCGTCAGCGCGAACGTTGCGATCACGAGTGACAGGTTCCAGACTCGTAGCATGCCGCGTCGTTCCTGGACCATCACCGAGTGCAGGAACGCTGTGCCGGTCAGCCAAGGGATGAAGGCGGCGTTCTCGACCGGGTCCCACGCCCAGTACCCGCCCCAGCCGAGCACCTCGTAGCTCCACCACGCTCCGAGGATCACGCCGGCGGTGAGGAAGGCCCACGCGAAGAGCGTCCACCGGCGCGTCTCGATCAACCAGCCCTCGCCCACCCTGCCGGTTATGAGGCTGGCGCACGCGAACGCGAACGGGACGGTGAAGCCGACCAGGCCGAGGTAGAGCATCGGCGGGTGGAACGCGACGAGGATGTGGTTCTGCAACAACGGGTCCGGACCGGGCCCGTCGGTCGGCGTGGCACCGTGAATTGTCGCGAACGGGTTGGACACCGTCGCCATGAGGCCGAAGAAGAAGGCTGCTACCGCGAAACCGATCGCCGTCGCCCAGCCGACAAGCGCGTCGGCCGTCCGGCGGCGGAAATGGAAGGCTACGGCTGCGAGGTACAGCGCCAGTATCAGGCCCCAAAGCAGGATCGAGCCGGCGAGGTTGGACCACATCGCGGTGATGCGGAACACAGGTGGTGTCGCGAGGCTGTCGTTGTTGGCGACGTACTGCAGGGAGAAATCGCGCGTCCACAGCGCGTGCTCCAACGCCGCCGTCGCGACGACCGCTCCGAGCAGGATCACCCAGGTGTACGTCCGTCCCACCCGCAGGAGGTTCTCCCGGCCGCTGACGAGACCGGTCACGAGCACGCCACAACCGATGACGGCGCCGGCAAGGGCGAGTAGGACGGCGGCTTCACCGATCGCCGCGTTCACGGCGTCCCCGTGGTCGTGGGGGTTTGCGGTAGCTGCGATTTCAGCCGGTCGGGGTGCGCCTCGGTGTAGCTCGCCGAGTGCTTCACCATGATCTGATCGGCCTGGTACACGTCGCCCTGCCAGTGACCTTCGAGGACGACCGGAATCCCGGGCTTGAACAGTTGCGGCGGCTGCTGGCCGTCCACCACGGGAACGCTGACCCCGTTGGCGATGATCGAGAACTTCGTCATCCCGCCGGCCTGCTCGACGCCGGGTTCCACCGTCCCTTCGATGCGGAACTGCCGCGTGCCGAGCGACGAGCGGTCGGCGACCGCCTGGTCGGCTGTCTTGAAGTACACCGTGGCGTTGTCTAGCCCCTCGAAGAGCAGAAAACCGAGCGCCCCGGCAACGACGATCCCCGCGACGGCGCGCCGGCGCCACGAGGTCAGGTAGGCGCGACGGCGCAGGCGCGGAGCGGGAGGCACACCCCCGCCGGCCAGAGGCAACGATGAGTCGGTCGCCGTGTTCAGCGCCACGTCTTCTCGCCGTTCGGAGCCGAGCGACGCGCGAGCACCTTGCCGCGGCGGATGGTCCGCCAGGCGTACACGATGACAAGCGCAGCCGTGGCCCCCCAACCACCGGCGACGTACCCGTTCACAGCTCGACCTCCGCGCCCACGCGCGGGGCCACTCCCGCCGGCGCGATCACACCGCCCTCGGCGCGGCGCTCCATCAGGGCCGCCGCGAAGCCATCTTCCTCGAAGCGGTCCTCGAGCACCTCAACCCGGTATCGGTGGACCAGCAGCCACGAGAAGAGCAGCGCGTACGCCACGAACGACGCCAGCATGCTGACCAGCTGCCACCCATGGATGCTCGGGTTGGAGCGCAGCAGGGTGTTGCCCTGGTGGAGCGTCTGCCACC
The DNA here is from genome assembly GCA_035533095.1 of Acidimicrobiales bacterium. Taxonomy (NCBI): domain Bacteria; kingdom Bacillati; phylum Actinomycetota; class Acidimicrobiia; order Acidimicrobiales; species Acidimicrobiales bacterium. Next base: position 284,784 of record DATLUM010000050.1, read on the forward strand.
ACGTGGTCGCTTCATGGTCGACCGGGACGAGCACCGCCGCCATGACGGCCGCTATCGCGCAACGCCGGGCCCTCGAGTCCGGGTCCCCGCCGGTCCGGCGCAACGCGAGGTAGCCAACGAACACAGCGAACAGCAGCGCCGTCAACGTCAGGCGCGCGTCCCACGTCCACCACACCCCCCAGGAGCCCCGGCCCCAGATCGAACCCGACACCAGCGTTATGGCGCAGAAGAGCACACCCACCTCCGCCGACGCGGCGGCGAGGCGATCCCACCTCCGGCTGCGGGTCCGTGGCCACAGGTAAGCGAGGCTCGCGAGCGCGCACAGGCCGAAGCCGGCGTAGCAGGCGGTAGCCGCGCCGGGGTGCACGTAGATGAGCCGAACCAGCTGGCCCTGTGTCACGTCCGGCGGCGACACCACCAGGCCCAGCCATGCCGTCACCGCGACGGCGACGAGAGACGCCGCGCCTAGCACGCGGGTCACGCGGTCCGCGGTGCCGTTCACGCTTCCTCCAGCAGCGTCGCGAACCCTACGACGCCTAGGGTGAGGTAGATCGCATCGAACGCTCCGAGAAGGATGAGCCAGCGCCAGCCATCGGTCGCGGATAGGCCCAGTGCCGCCATCCAGCATTGCGTGGCACCCAGGATCACCGGGGCGACGACGGGAAGAACGAGCAGCGGCAGCAGCGTCTCGCGCACCCGAAGGCCCGCGGCCATCATCCCGTACACCACGCCGGCGGCCGCCAATCCCACCGTCGCAGCAGCAGCGCTCAGCACCAGAAGACCCGGATCGGTCAGGTCGGTCCCGAAGAGCACCACGACCCCGACCCCGAGGATGACCTCGAGAGCCGCTAGCTGCACCGCAACCGCGGCGACCTTCCCGAGGAACACGCCGGCGGGATCCAGACCGCTCAGCCGAAGACCATCGCGAGCCCCGTCCGCCGCCTCCACCGCGAAGCTGCGCTGCACCGACAGCAGCGCGCACAGGAGCACCGCCACCCAGAACAGACCCGGTGTCACCCTGGAGAGAAGCGTGTGGTTCTGGTCGAACGCGAAGCCGAAGAGCAGCAGGACGAGGATGGCGTACGGAGCCACCTGTGTCGTGGTAACCCGGCTGCGCATCTCGACCCTCAAGTCCTTCCCTCCCACGAGGAGCGCGTCACGCCACATTCGCCGGGCTCCTCGGGGGCAAAGACATCACGTCGACGCTCGTGGCGCCGCCAGCGAGGGTCACCGTCCGCGCAGCGAGCGAACGAGCGCGCTCGTGCTCGTGGGACGCCAGCACCACGGTCGCACCGCGCGCCGAAGCCTCGCGGACAGCCGCGTCCAGCACGTCACGATGTTCGGAATCGAGCCCCGCGTGAGGCTCGTCGAGCAACCAGACCTCGGGGTCGCGCGCCACGAGCACCGCGATGGCGGCGCGCCGGCGCTGCCCGGCGGACAGCGCTGCGACCGGCGTGTCGGGTAGGCGACCGGTCAGACCGAGGCGCTCGAGCGAAGGAGCGACCTTGTCGAGCGAACCACGCGCGGCACGGACGGCGAAGCGCACGTTCTCCGCGACGCTCAGGTCGTCGTAGAGGAAGCTGGAGTGGCCGAGCATGCCCACCCGCCGCCGGACGGCTCTCGGATTGGAGACGAGGTCCTCGCCGAGCACCCAGGCCTCGCCCGCGACCACTGGAAGCAGGCCGGCGCAAGCCCGCAAGAGGCTGGTCTTGCCGGCGCCGTTGGCGCCTGCGACCGCGACGATCTCGCCGGCGGCCACCTCGAGGTCCACGCCCGCCAGGACGGGGAATCGGCCGACCAGAGCAACAGCAGAACGAAAACAGATGACGGGGTCCATGGCGGCCGCATAAACCGTACCTACAACCGGTCACCCGCTGCCATCCGGGGCGTCCCGCTAGACGCTGGACAGGCGGCCTAATCCGATCGCGTCGAGGACGTCGGAGAACCACGTCGACAGAAGGTGGAGACTGTGGGTGACCAGCAGCACACCCAGCCCTGCGAGGAGCAGCCCCGAGACGAGATTGATGGCCCTGACGTGCGTCTTCGCGAAGCGGAGCAGGCCGGCCATCCGGCCGAACGCCACGCCTGCCACGACAAACGGCACCCCGAGGCCGAGCGAGTAGGCCACGAGCATGGCCTCGCCCCTAGCCAGCGTGTGGGTGTAGCTGGCCAGGCCGATAACAGCGGCCAGCACCGGTCCGATGCAAGGCGTCCAGCCGACGGCGAACGCCATCCCCATCACCGGTGCCGCCCACTCGCCCAGTTGCGACGGCGAAACGTGGAAACGACGCTCGCGCATCAACCACGCCGGCCTCACGACACCCGCCAGCAGCACCCCGCCGGCGATTATCACCACACCCGCAGCGGTGTCGAGAGCTCCCTGGTGGTTGCGCAGACCCTGACCTATCCCCGACGCGGTGGCCTCGATGAGGGCGAACACGACGGTGAACCCCGCCACGAACAGCAGCGTCGACCGCAGCAGCCGGCGCTGGTCAGGCTTGGTCGCAACCGCCAGGTCGGCGGCGCCGACGCCCGACATCATGGACAGGTACGACGGTACGAGGGGCAGCACGCAGGGCGACAGGAACGAGATGATGCCCGCGCCGAAAGCGACCACGAAGCCAACCGGCGAGTGGAGGACGAGCGCGTTTCCTTGCATGGTCGGCGTCCATGATGGCATCAGCTGCCCGAATCCCGCCCGCGGCTAGCTTCGATCCCGTGCCGGTTACACGGGATGCGGTTTGGCCTGGACCGTTCCGCTGGCCGCTCGCGCTCGGCGCGGGGGCGATGTGCGAGCTGGTTTCGTCGTTGTGGGTCGGCGGTGCCGCCGGGCTCGCGCTGCTGATCGCCGGCTACGCCCTGCTGATCTGCTTCGCCGCGCGCAACCTGGCGATCGCCGGCGCCGTGCTGGTGATCGTCGGTCTCGTGGCCAACCTGACGGTGATGGCCGTCGACGGTGGAATGCCTGTCCGCGGCCTTCCGCCGGCGTCGGGCTTCGGTCCGCGCCACCACGGTCAGGGACCGGCGGATCACCTGACCGCCCTCGGCGACGTCGTGGCGGTACCGGCGCTGGGCGAGGTCTTCTCGGCGGGCGACCTCCTTCTCGCCGCCGGCGTGGCGACGATGCTGGTAAGTGTCAACCCGACCGGCTGGCGGCGCCGCCGCCGGGCAGCCGCGAGCAGTTGAGGCCGGTCGCGGCCAGCATCTCGTTCCGCCTGGGCGGCGCCGACGGCGTCTCGGTTGAGGCCGCGAAATGGCAGTGGGCACTCGGGCAGCTCGGGTTCGACGTGGTGACGATCGCCGGCGACGGCCCCGTGGACGTCACGATCCCCGGGCTCTCTCCGGGCGAGTGGCTCACCGGTTCCCACGCGCCCCCAGTGGACGCGAGGCAACTCGAGGAGGCTCTCCGGGGCGTCAGCGTGGCCATAGTCGAGAACCTGTGCTCGCTCCCGCTCAACCCTGCCGCCTCCCGGGCTGTCGCCGACGCCCTCAGAGGCCGTGCAGCGGTCATGCGCCACCACGACCTGCCCTGGCAGCGGGCGCGATTCGCCGGCCATCCACCGCCGGCTGACGACGCCGCCTGGGCGCACGTGACCATCAACGACCTCTCCCGCGCGCAGCTCGCCTCCCACGGCATCCGGGCGACGGTCGTCCGCAACGCCTTCCGGCTCGATCCGCCCGCCGGAGACCGCAACCTGACCCGCCGCAACCTCGGAATCGGCGACGGAGTGCGACTGCTCCTGCAGCCGACCCGCGCCATCGCGAGGAAAGGCGTTCCCGACGGGCTGGCGCTCGCCGAGGCGATCGACGCCGCTTACTGGATCCTCGGCCCGGTGGAGGAGGGATACGGGCCCGAGCTCGAACGCGTCCTCGCCGGCGCGAAGGTCCCGGTTTTTCGCGGTCCGGTCCCTCCGATACGCGGCGCCGCCGGCGTGGAGCACGCGTACGCCGCCTGCGACGCGGTCGTGTTCCCGTCGGTGTGGGAGGGGTTCGGGAATCCTCCGGTCGAAGCGGCGGTGTACAAGAGGCCGGTGGCGGTCGGTCCTTATCCCGTCGCGGCGGAGTTGCGCGAACTGGGGTTCGCGTGGTTCGACACGGCTGATCCGGCGCAGCTGCGCTCGTGGTTGGAGGAGCCGGACACGTCGCTGCTGGAGAGGAACGAGACCGTTGTCAGGCGCCACCTGTCGATCGACGACCTGCCGGCGAGAGTCGGCGCTGTGCTCGCCTCGATCGGGGCGCTACCGGCCGGCGGGGGGCATGAGGCGGAAGCGCCGCCTGCGCGCCTTGACGGCAAGTAGGCTCGTGCCCGGGCGGCGAGCAGGCCGTGGCCGAAGCGGCTCTGGAGGGCGCGACGTGACTCGGGCAGGCGACGGGTTGGGCGGCCTCACATGGCAGGATTTCGGCGCACGTGACCCGCTTCCTGCACAGCTGGACGAAGCGGTCAATTACACAAAAAGAGAAGAATGGACTTGAAGGGGTCCGACAGCCCGGTGACCCAGCCGAAGATCAGCGAGCTGCGCCACAGACTCCCCGCCGCGCAGAGGCGCAGCCAGCTGCTCGACGTGGCGATCGAGCGCTTCGCTGCCGGTGGGTTCCATGCAACTTCGATGGACGACATAGCTGACGCCGCTGGGGTCACGAAGCCGGTTCTCTACCAGCACTTCCACTCCAAAAGGCAGCTATACCGCGAGTTGCTCGACACGGTCGGCCAGGAACTTCTCGAAGCCGTCGCCACCAGCGCGGCCGCGGAAACGGCTCCGTTCCGGCGCGTCCTCGCCGGCTTCTGCGCCTACTTCAAGTTCGTGCGCGACAAGACGGCCGGGTTCCAGTTGCTGTTCGGGAGTGGCGCCCGGCGCACCGACGAGTTCGCCGACTCGGTCAGAAAGCTCGAGGAGAGCGTTGCCGCGACCATCGGCTCTTTTATCGACGCGGACATAGAAGGCGAGCATCGTCACCTCCTCGGCTACGCGATCGTCGGGTTGGCCGAGGTCGCCGGCCGGCACTGGGTGACCCAGAGCGAAGCGGGTGACGCCAAGCTGAGCAAGGCGGAGGGGGACCGGCTGGCTCAACAACTGGCCGACTTCGCCTGGGCGGGTCTGCGGGGATTACCCGGCGGCGCGACGCGGGAAGGGACCGGCTCTTGAGCGCGGGCCCCCGCGTGCCGCCCAGCTGCGATCTGACGCTCGGCATGGTCTGCCTGGACAAAACCACTCCCGGCGTGACCGTGTGGCAGATGCGCGCCGGCGAGCACATGGCCAACCCGATGGGTGTGGTGCAGGGCGGCTTCTTGGCATCCTTCGCCGACTCGGCGATGGCCACGTCGACCGTGACGAACCTCCAGGGACGCAAGGCGTACACCGCCAACACCGAACTGAAGATCAGCTTCGTCAGAGCTGCGCCCGTCGGCGAGACCTACACGTGCACCGCTCGTGTGATCGGAGGCGGCCGACGGGTGACGTTCGTCGAAGCCGAGATCACCGACACCGACGGCCGGCTGATCGCGAAGGCTTCGTCGACGTACCTGCTGACGCCGCGCGATTCAGAGGCGGTCTAGGACCGCCTCGGCGCTGCTCACGTCGAGGCCGAGGGTCGGTTCGACGGCCATGTCGACGACTACCCCGTCCTTGAGGATCGCGGCATAGCGCTTCGAACGGACGCCTAGCCCACCGCCCGTGAGGTCGACGTCGAGGCCGATCTCCTTGGTGAACAGTGCGGAGCCGTCTGCGATGAGCTTGACCTTGTCGCCGACGTCATTGGCCTCACCCCAGGCCTTCATGACGAACGCGTCGTTGACCGACACGCAGGCGATGGTGTCGACCCCCTTCGCGTGAAGGTCCTCCGCGCGCAGTACGAACCCCGGCAGGTGGTGGTCGCTGCACGTAGGGGTGAACGCCCCGGGGATCCCGAACAGCACCACCGTTCCGCTGCCCAGCAGATCAGCGGTTTGAGCTGCCTCGGGACCGTTGGGCCCAGGGACTTGAACCTTGACGTCGGGGATCTTGTCGCCGGCGGCGATCGTCATCTGGCCTCCTCGGCACGTAGAAGAATCGGGGCACAGCCTACGAGCGTTTCGTAGGCTGTGTGCATGGCCGACGATGCTCACCTGTCTGAGTCCGAGATGCCGCGCTGGCGGGGCATCAACCACCTAGCGCTGGTCACCACGGATATGGACGCAACCGTTCGCTTCTACCACGGCGTGCTCGGCGCGAGGCTCGTGGCGCACCTGGGGAACAAGTCTTTTCGGCACTACTTCTTCGAGATCGGCCCCGAGAACACGGTCGCGTTCTTCGAGTACCGGGGGGTGCAGCTCCATCCGTTCGCGAAGCCAGCGGGAGTACCGGACGGGAGGGCGGTGCAGTTCGACCATGTGTCGTTCAACGTGCCCGACGAGGAGGCGCTCCTCTCGCTGCGCGCACGGCTGAAGGCCGCCGGCTCGGAGGTGACCGACGTCGTCGACCACGGCTTCATTCGCTCGATCTACTTCACCGACCCCAACGGGATCGCGCTCGAGGCCTCCTGGTGGGTCACAGACGCAACCGGCCGCGACGCCGACCTCGGCGACGGGCAGCTGTTCTCTGACCCGGATCCGGTGCCGGCGGTCAGGGAGCTGCAGGAGACCGGCCGCCTGTCGTCGGTGCCGCACACCCGGCTGGCGTGACCCGGGCCGGGGGCGCTGTCGGGGGCACGAGGGACGGCGGTCCCGGCGGCGAGAACATAGAGAGCGGCGAGGGCGTCGAGAGCGCCGAACTGGAGAAGAGGGCGGCGGCCGAAGCCGCCGCCGCGCTGGTCGAACCCGGCATGACGGTCGGGCTCGGCACCGGTTCGACCGTCGCCTACCTGCTGCCGGCGCTGGCCCGGCGAGGGATCGATCTCACCTGCGTGGCGACCTCCCGGGCGACTGAGTCGCAGGCCTCAGAGCTGGGGTTGACTGTCGTGCCGTTCGCTGGGATCGACCGGCTCGACATCGCGATAGACGGCGCGGACCAGGTGGCCCCCGACGGCTGGCTCGTGAAGGGGGGCGGCGGTGCGCACGTCCGGGAGAAGGTGGTCGCCTCGGCCGCCGGCCGCTTCGTCGTCATCGTCTCGTCCGACAAGCTCGTCGAGCGGGTGGCAGCCCCGATCCCGGTCGAGATCCTGGCGTTCGGGGTGGCTGCGACGTTGAGGTGCCTGGCCGGCGCCGAGATGCGCGAAGGTGCGCCGGCGTCGCCGGACGGCGGTCTGATCGCCGACTGGCACGGCGAGGTCGGCGACCCGGCGCCGGTGGCCGCGTGGCTCGAGTCGGTGCCGGGGGTCGTGGGGCACGGGCTGTTCCCGCCGGCGCTGGTGCACGACGTGCTCGTGGCGCGCGGCCGCGAGGTGGAGCACCGCCGGCTGGTCGGTTAGACGGCGCCGGCGACAGGGTTCACGCGCCAGCTGGCCGGTTAGACGGCGCCGGCCGCGGTAGTTGCGCCCGCAACTGGGTAACTTAGGTGGTCTCAGGGCATATCTAGGCTACCCAGAAGGTCTCACGGCCGGGTCTGGCAAGGCCCGGCCGCCGCCTGCCGGGATCTGGCACCGAGCCCTAGCTGATGTGCATCCCCGAGATGGCCCGGGCGATGACCAGGTGCTGGATCTCGCTCGTGCCCTCGAAGATGGTGAAGATCTTGGCGTCACGGTGCCACCGCTCCACCGGGTGCTCGCGGATGTAGCCGGCGCCCCCGAGGATCTGGATCGCGTCGTCGGTCACCCGCACCGCGTTCTCTCCGGCGAACAACTTCGACTGAGAGCCCTCGGCCGCCTCGAACCCGGTTCCGCTCATGCCGCGCCACGACGCGTTCCACACCAGCAGGCGGGCGGCGTCGGTGTTCATGCGCATCTGAGCGAGCTTGAAGGCGATCGCCTGGTTCTCGATGATCGCCCGCCCGAACTGCTTGCGCTCCTTGGCGTACTCGAGCGCGTACTCGTACGCGGCGCGGGCGATGCCAACCGCTTGCGCACCCACGGCCGGCCGGGTCGTCTCGAAGGTCGACATGGCGGCCTGGACGCGCTGCCCGGTCTTGCCCTCGCGGGCACGTGCCAGGCGGGCGTCCAGCTTCTCCTTGCCCCCCAGCACCAGCCGACCCGGGATGCGCACATCGTCGAGCACCACCTCGGCGGTGTGCGAAGCGCGGATGCCCATCTTCTTGAACTTCTGCCCCATCGAAAGCCCCTTGGTCCCGGGCGGCACGATGAAGCTCGCCTGGCCCCGAGCCTTCAGCTCCGGATCCACAGCAGCAACGACGACGTGAACGTCGGCGATGCCACCGTTGGTGATCCAGGTCTTGGTGCCGTTGATCACCCACTCGTCCGCCTTCTCGTCGTAGACGGCGCGGGTTCGCATACCGCTCACGTCCGAGCCGGCGTCGGGCTCGGACACGCAGAAGGCGGCCAGTGCGATCTTGTCCGGTGTCCCGAAGCACTGTGGCAGCCACTCGGCTATCTGCTCGGGGGTGCCGCTGGAGAAGATGCCGGCGACCCCTAGCGTGGTGCCGAAGATCGCCAGCCCGATGCCGGCGTCGCCCCACGCCATCTCCTCCATGACCACCGGAACCGACAGGCCCGTCGGGTCGCCGAACATGTTGGCCACGAAGTCGAGCGAGTACAGCCCGATCTTGGCCGCCTCCTCGATGATCGGCCAAGGGGTCTCCTCCCGCTCGTCCCACTCATGGGCGGCCGGCCGGACGACGTTCTCTGCGAAGTCGTGGACCCACTTCTGGAGCTGGATCTGGTCCTCGTTGAGGGCCATGGAGAAATCGGGCATGGAGGCGCCTCCGCAGCGTAAGGAAGGACTGAGGTTACCGAAAGGTAACATACCCCCTCGGCCGCGCGGAGTAATCGCGGCTCCGACCCTTCCCGGTCACGCGGCTATTTCGCGATTGACCGTTAGCGCCCCTGCCGCGAGGACTGCGGCGATCAACGTCAGCGCCGCCCCGCCCGCATACGGCCACCCCGAGGCGTGCGAGCCGAGCAGCGCCCCACCCGCGGCCGGGCCGGCGATGCGCGCCAGCCCGCCGGCGGACTGCTGAGCGCCCAGCGCCCTGCCCCGCGCGCCGGCACCGGCGCGCCCGACAAGCACGGTAGCCATGGTCGTCTGAACGAGTCCCTGGCCAACGGTCAGGGCCAACAACGCCGGCGCGGCGAGCGCCCACGAGTCGGAGGCGGCCAGCAAGGCGAGGCCGCCGGCGTTGGTCACCAGACCGCCGATGAGGGTCACGCGCTCCCCCATCCGGCGCACCACCCGGGCCACCAGGCCCACCTGGACCAGCACGATCGCGGCACCCACCGCGGTGAAGACGCCGGCGGCACCGGCTATCCCGAAGCCGAGCCGGCGCTGGCCGAACAAGGCGAACGTGGCCTCGAACCCGGAGAAGGCGACGAGCGCGGCGAAGGCCACGGCCAGGAGCGGCGCGACGTCGGAGAACCGCCCGCCGAGCAGCGGTTCGCGCGTCACCGGTGACTCCGCTCCAGCTGTGGATGGAACGTGGGTTTCCGGCAGGCGCTTGAAGGCGACGAGCGTGTTGGCGGCGGCGATCGCCGCCGCGACGTAGAACGGCAGCCGGGGCCCGCTCAGCGCGGCGATCGCCCCGAGAGCGGGCCCGGCGACGAATCCCAGCCCGAACGCCGCGCCGAGCAGCCCGAAGAGCCGGGCACGGTCCTCGGGCCGGGCGAGGTCGGCGGCCGCCGCCTGGGCGACCGACACGCTCGCACCCGAGGCACCGTCGACGATGCGCCCCACCATCAGCAAAGTGAAGCCTCCCGCGACTCCCGTGAGCAGGCTCCCGACCGCGGTCCCCGCCAGCGATACCAGGAGCACGGGTCGCCGGCCGAACCGGTCCGACACCCGCCCCCACAGCGGCGAGAAGACGAAGCTGGCGGCCGAGAAGGCTGCGACGAGCAGCGCCGCGTCAAATGACGAGGTGTGGAAACGCTTGGCGTAGATCGGCAGGATCGGCAGGACGATCCCCCACCCGACGAGGTCGACCGCAACCGCGGTCCAGATCGTGCCGAACCCGGCCGGCAGGCTTTCCCGCCCCCGCCCCCGCCCCTGCTGCCGGCGTTTCAACCGGGCCTCAACGTCGCGGGCAACTCAACTACCGAGCACCATGGCGAGCTGGCGCGACAGCGCGACCGGTCTGCCGTCGCTGTCCCACAGCTCGCCGTCTTCCTCCATGAGACCGTCGACGAGAACACGGGTCTTGAAGGTGCCGAGCAGCCACCCGGGCGCGGGCCTTGCACGCACGTGGACGGTCAGCTCGATCGTCGGCACCCAGCCGGCGGCGAGGGCACCCAGGAGAGTCGGCGGGAACGCGTCGGCGAAAGCGACGGAGGAGAGGGCGGAGGGCTGGGTGCCGTCGTTGAAGCGGATCCAGCCGGTGATCTCGAACGGGTCGCCCTCGCCCGGTCTGCCCCACGGGCTGTCGGGCGGGAGGCGCAGGTCGAAACGGTTCATCACCTCGGGGACCGCCCGCCCTGCCTGGCGGGTGAGGTCGAGGAGGCTGGCGCACTCGTCGGGAGGCGGGATATCAGGGGGTCTGGCGCTGATGCGCGTCGGCCCGCGCCGGTCCGACAGGTCCCCGAAGACGCCCACCACGCGCACACGCTCACGACCGGCTTGCACCACGGAAGCAGACACGTTGGCGAGCGTCTTGCCCGACTTGAACACCTCGGTGCGGATCTCCACGTCTCCACCCACCGGCGGCGAGAGGTAGTGGGCGGTCACCGACAGCGGGTCTTCGCGGCCCGCGTCGGCGAGCATGGCACGCACGGCTACCGCCAAGAGGTAGCCGCCGTTCGGGTTGTTGCCGACGTTCCAGCGGGGGTTGAGGTCGGCCCTCCACACCGGGTCGTCCCAGCGGACGGCGGTGTCCTCTTCGAAGCTCACCTGCGAATTGTGGTCCCCCGGGGTCCGTCCTCGACAATCCAGCCGTCGTCCTGCAGCTCGGCTCGCAACGAATCGGCGCGGGCCCAGTCCTTGGCGGCCCGGGCCTCGTCGCGCGCGGCGGCCTTGGCGAGCGCCTCCTGCGTGGGGCCCTCGCTCACATCGCGTAGCGGCACACCCAGCGCCGCTTCGAAGATCTCGAACACCGCGGCGGCCTTCGCCGAGGCCTCGCCACCCCGCGCGGCGCGGGCGTCTTTTACCAACTCGAATCCGAGAGCGACCGCGTTGGGTGTGTCGAGGTCGTCGTCCATGCGTTCCCTGAACCGATCCAGCGCCGCGGGCTCCGGCGAGCAGCCCCGGGCCGACGAGAACTCGCGGGCGAACGAGTCCAGGCGCTCCACGCCGGCGGCAGCCGCCGCGAGCGTCGTCGGGCCAACGGTCATGGGGCCGCGGTAGTGCGACTGCAGGACCTGCAGCCGGAACGCCCGCGGGTCGTAGGTGTCGAGGAGCTCCAGCAGCGACAGGGTGTTGCCCACCGACTTGCTCATCTTCTCCCCGCGCTCGTCCTCCACCATCCCGTTGTGCGCCCAGCGCCGGGAGAACCGGCGGTGGTCGGCGAGGGCTTGCGCCCGCTCGTTTTCGTGGTGGGGGAAGGCGAGATCGAGGCCACCGGTGTGCAGGTCGAAGTCCTCCCCGAGGAGATCGAGCGACATCACGACGCACTCGGTGTGCCACCCGGGGCGGCCGGCGCCCCACGGCGAGGGCCAGCTCGGCTCCCCCGGCTTGGCGACCTTCCACAGGGCGAAGTCGACCGGCGAGCGCTTGCCCGCCTCCTCTCCCGCCTCGACCCTCGCCCCCGCCATCAACGACTCGATCGACTGCCTGGCAAGCAACCCGTACCCCTCGACGCTCGACGCGGAGAAGTACACCCCGTCGCCCCCCACGTACGCGTGGCCCGAGGCCACGAGCCGCCCGATCAGCTCGATCATCGCCTCGACGTAGGCGGTCGCGTGCGGTGTCTCGGTCGGTCGGGCCACGCCGAGCCTCTCCATGGTCTCGAACCAGAGGCGCTCGTAGTGGTCCGCCACCTCCTCGACGGGGCGGCCCTCCTCTGCGGCGCGGGCGATGATCTTGTCCTCGATGTCGGTGACGTTGGAGACGTAGCGGACCTCCAGACCGCTCCATTCGAGGTAGCGCCGGCAGACGTCCCAGACGACGTTGAAGCGGCCGTGCCCCAGGTGCGGCTCCCCTGAGACGGTCGGGCCGCACACGTACATGGAGACACGACCCGGGTCCCGGGGCTCCAGCGGCGCGACCGCCCCCAATGCGGTGTCGAAGAGGCGCAGCACACAAGTACCGTAGCGGGATCATGCCGCAAGCAGTCCCGGACAAGCCCACCCTCGACGGCCTCGAAGACAAGTGGGCAGAGCACTGGGAGGCCGAGCGCGTCTACGCGTTCGACCGGGCCACGACGCGCGAACAGGTGTACTCGATCGACACGCCGCCGCCGACGGTGAGCGGGTCGCTTCACGTCGGGCACGTCTTCTCCTACACCCACACCGACACGATCGCCCGCTACAAGCGCATGCGCGGCCTGAACGTCTTCTATCCGATGGGCTGGGACGACAACGGGCTCGCTACCGAGAGGAGGGTTCAGAACTACTACGGCGTTCGTTGTGATCCCTCGCTGCCGTACGACGATTCCTTTCGGCCGCCCGTGGAGGGTGGTCTTCCGAGTGGAAAAGACCCGGTCGCCGTGTCGCGACCGAACTTCGTGGAGCTCTGCGAGCGCCTGGTTGCAGAGGACGAGAAGGCGTTCGAGGCCCTGTACCGGCATCTCGGGCTCTCGGTCGACTGGCAGCAGCACTACACCACGATCGGCGAGGGGGCGCGGCGCGCCTCCCAGCGCGGGTTCCTGCGGCTGCTCGAGCGCGGGGAGGCCTACTCGGCCGAGGCGCCGACGCTGTGGGACGTCGACTTCCGCACCGCGGTGGCGCAGGCCGAGCTCGAGGATCGTGAAAGGCCGGGGGCGTACCACCAACTCGTGTTCCACCTGGCGGACGGGTCGGACCTGCTGATCGACACGACCCGTCCCGAGCTGCTGGTCTCGTGCGTCGCCGTCGTCGCGCACCCCGACGATGCACGCTTCTCGGGGTTGGTCGGTTCATCTGTGCGCACGCCGCTGTTCGGCGTCTCTGTTCCTTTCGTCACCCATCCGCTGGCCCAGCCCGACAAGGGGACGGGCGTCGCGATGATCTGCACCTTCGGTGACGTCACCGACGTGGTTTGGTGGAGGGAGCTGGGGCTGCCGGTGAGGGCGGTCGTCGGGCGTGACGGGCGCCTGGCCGGTTCGGCGCCGGCGGGTGTCGAGGGTGAAGCGGCGGCGCTGTATGAGTCGGAGCTCGCGGGGCGCACGGTGCGCCAGGCCCAAACACGGACGGTGGAGCTGCTACGCGAGTCTGGTGAGCTGGTCGGAGAGCCACGGCAGATCACCCACCCGGTCAAGTTCTACGAGAAGGGCGAGCGGCCCCTCGAGATCGTCACGAGCCGGCAATGGTTCTACCGGACCCTCGCGCACCGCGCCGAGCTGCTCGAGCGCGGCCGGGAATTGCGCTGGCACCCGCCTTACATGGAGAGCCGCTACGCCAACTGGGTCGAGGGGCTGAACACCGACTGGCTGATCAGCCGGCAGCGGTTCTTCGGCGTGCCGTTCCCTGTCTGGTACCGGTTGGACGCCTCGGGCGCTCCCGAGTACTCGTCGCCGTTGCTGCCCGACGAGTCCTCGCTGCCGGTGGATCCGACGACGGATGTGCCGAGCGGTTACGACGAGTCGCAGCGTGGTCAGCCCGGCGGGTTCATGGCGGACCCGGACGTGATGGATACATGGGCGACTTCTTCTCTGACACCTCAGATCGCGGGGCGATGGGAGGACGACCCCGACCTGTTCTCGCGTGTGTTCCCCATGGATCTTCGCCCGCAGGCCCACGACATCATCCGGACATGGCTGTTCTCCACGGTCGTGCGCAGCCACCTCGAGTTCGACTCACTCCCGTGGACCGACGCGGCGATCTCGGGATGGATACTCGACCCGGACCGCAAGAAGATGTCCAAGTCGAAGGGCAACGTCGTCACCCCGATGGCCCTGCTCGAGAAGTACGGGTCGGACGCGGTTCGCTACTGGTCCGCGAGCGGCCGGCCGGGCACCGACACGGCGTTCAACGAGGGGCAGATGAAGATCGGCCGCAAGCTGGCCATCAAGATCCTCAACGCTTCGAGGTTCGTCCTAGAGGCCGGCGACGTCCCGGAGGGTGCGGCCGCCAGCGAGGCCGTCGACCTCGCTGTTCTCTCGTCGTTGCGGTCGCTGGTCACCGAGGTGACGGTCGCGTTCGAGGGCTACGACTACGCCCGGGCGCTGGAGCGGACTGAGGCGTTCTTCTGGTCGTTCTGCGACGACTACCTGGAGCTGGTCAAGAACCGGGCGTACGGCACCCTCGGCTCGGACCGGGCGGTGTCCGCGCGGGCCGCCTTGAGGACGTGCCTGTCAGTGCTGCTCCGGTTGTTCGCTCCGATCCTTCCATTCGTCACCGAAGAGGTCTGGTCGTGGTGGCACGACGGGGGCTCGATCCACCGCTCCGCCTGGCCCGCGCCCGACGAGATCCCCGCCGGCGGCGACGCGGCGGTCTTGGAGGTCTTGGAGGCGGCAGTCCAGGTGCTCGCGGAGATCCGCCGCGCCAAGACCGAAGCGGGCGTGTCCCTGCGAGCGCCGGTTGCGTCCACTACGGTCCGCGCCGCCGATGCGGGTCGGGCGGGCCTCCTGCGCAGCGTCGCCGACGACCTTCGACAGGCCGGCGTGATCGAGGACCTGAGGGTCGAGGTCCGGGCCGGCGGGAGTGGCGGCGCCGGGAGCGCCGGCGGATTCGACGTGGAAGTCCGGCTGGCCTGACCCGAGGTCGACCGCGCGGCGGCCCGGCGGCCCGTCCGCCTTGGCATCCGCGGCATCCGCGCCCATCCGCGGCATCCGCGGCCCCTAGGCGGCCAGGGTTCGGACCGGCGATGAGGGCCATTGCATTCTGTGTCCACTCGCCCCGCTTGGGATGGGCCGCTAGAGGACAGGGTTTGCAGGCGTGCATAGGTCTCTGCGCTTTCTCTGTCCGATACTGCATCGTGTGGCCGCTTTCCGCTGGCTTCGCCCCCCCGCCGACGCCGGACGAGCGCCGGCGGCTTGTCCCGGCATACAGTCCTGGCATGCCGATCAACCCTGATGCCGTCGGATACTCGAGCGAGCCACGCGAGTCGTCGTGGGGCTCAAAGGACTGCCTCCTCTACGCCCTCGGTGTGGGCGCAGGTGCGATCGACCCCACCGGATTCGAACTCGAGTTCACGACCGAGAACAGCAACGGCGTGACCCAGAAGGTGCTGCCGACGTTCCCGGTCGTGGTCCCGGGGGGTGCCGGCGCCTTCGGAAAGATCGGGGACTTCAACCCCGCGATGCTCGTGCACGGCGAGCAATCGGTAGAGCTGTACGGCAGCCTGCCCGTCGAAGGAACCGTGTCGGCGACGACCACCATCGCGGGCATCTACGACAAGGGTTCTGGAGCGGTGGTCGCGACCGAGACCGTCGCTACCGACGCCAAGACCGGAGACAAGCTGTGGACCACGACGAGCTCCGCGTTCATCCGCGGCGAGGGTGGCTTCGGCGGCGACCGCGGCCCGTCCTCGAAGGCCGACTTCCCGGAGCGGGGTCCTGACAACACGGTCACCTACAACACCCGGCTGGACCAGGCGCTCATCTACCGGCTTTCCGGTGACCGCAACCCGTTGCACTCGGACCCGTCGTTCGCTGCGATGGGTGGTTTCGACAAGCCGATCCTCCACGGGTTGTGCAGCTTCGGCTTCACCGGCCGTGCCCTGCTCCACACCCTCTGCGGCTCCGATCCCGAGCGGTTCAAGATGATGGCCGCCCGGTTCTCCAAGCCGGTGTTCCCCGGTGAGGACCTGACCGTCAGCGTGTGGGTGACCGGCGATGGCAGTGCGATGTTCCGCACTTCGACCCCGAGCGGCGTAGTGATCGACGGCGGGAGCTTCAGCTACCAGGTGTAGCGCCGGCTCGACGCGGCTCGAGCCGCAGGTCTAGGCGCCCGGCCCGGCCGGCAGCCCGAGCTTCTCCATGACCGGCTCTGCCACGTAGATCTCGGCCCCATAAGCGCGCAGCGCCAGCGCGATCGCGTCCGACGGTCGTGCAGGCAGCACTCGCCTGTCACCTGCCGCCTCCATCTCTATCGTCGCGAAGAAGTGTCGGTGTTCCTCGACGTCGTTGATGACGACCCGGTCGAGGCGCGCGCCGACACTCGCGATTGCGCTGACGAAGAGGTCCCAGGTCGACGGCCGAACCTGCACCGCACCCGTCCAAGCGCCCTGTATCGCCCGGGCCTCGGGCTGCCCGATGATGATCGGCACCGATCGATGGGGCGGATCGTCCTCGCGAAGGGTGACCAGCCCTGCCTCGACCCCGGGCCCGGCTGCGACCGCCACTCGTACGTCCGACACGGAGACTTTGACGAGATCCCCTGCCATCGCCGCCAACCTAGACGGGCGGCCGGCCCGCCCAGGGGAGGCGTGCGAGCACCAGGCCTGCCACCTCCTCCGCGCCGGCAGCCCGCAACGCTCGAGCGACTTCGCGCAGCGTGCCGCCACCGGTCATCACGTCATCGAACACCAGAACGCGGGCACCGTCGACAACCTCCGGTCTCGGGACGGCCAGGACCCGTCTCAGCGGGCCTGTTGCCAGGGCGCGGCGGCCGGCAGCGGAGAGCCGTTGCATCGGACGTGTCTCGGCGGTCTTCGCGAGTACGCCGCCGGCGACCTCCCACTCGTGTCCGACGAGGGTCTCGAGCTTCTCCAGGATCGTCCCCACAGGATCCCATCCGCGGCGCGAGCCAGAACCGGTGTAGGCAGGCACGCCGGTGATCAGGTCGAACTCCTCGAACCAGGTGGAGTTCGCGCGCAGGTACCGCGCGACGTTTCCGGCGAAGACCTCGGACCACCAGAGCTCCCGGTTGTACTTGTAGCGCAGCAGGGCATGGCGAAGCGCACCGGTGTGAACGCCGACCGAGAACGCGACCGAGAAGCCGCGGTCGGCCCTGCCGCACCATGCATTCGGGCAGGCAACCAAGCCAGCATCGAGCCTGACCCCGCACACCGGGCATGCCAGAAGCCGTCCGGTGCCACCGGCCGCTTGTCTGTGCATGGCCGCTCCATCCCGTCGTGTTCGGCGCCGGGCTTGGCGCCGGGCGAGCCGGAACGAGTGTCGCGGCTAGATGAGACCGTTCCGCATGACTATCGCCACGGCATGGCAACGATTCCGGGCCTCGATCTTCGTCATCACCTTGGCGAGGATTCCCTTGATCGTGCTCTCGGAATAGGCGAGCTTCTCGGCGACGTCGGCCGTGTCGTAGCCCTCGGCCACGAGGCGCAGCACCTCGGCCTCGCGCACGGAAAGGCGTGGGGCTGCAATGGTCGACACACTGCCATCCGCCGGCGAGGCGCTCACGGGCCCGTCATCGGTCACGTCGACAACCTCGGATGCCTCGCCGAGATGCCCCCTCATGGCGGCGGCCTTCCTCATCAAACCCTCGGGCAGGTGGCATCCCGGCTGATCGGCCTCGCGAATGGCCGCAACCAACCGCGAACTCGTGGCGTCGGTCCTGCGGAGGAAACCGGACACGCCGGCCGCTGCGGCGGCCACGACGCCCTCCACGTCGAAGCGACCCGCTACCAGCACGACGCCCGGCACGCCATCGCGCTGGATCGCACGCACAACCCGCGCGGTCGCGGCGTCCGCGGCCTCGGTCACGAGCAGTGCCACTCGAGCACGATCGATGTCCACCGGGCCGAGCAACTCGATGCCAGGCTCGCCCATCAGTTGTGCCTTCGCCCCAGCGGCCGACAGCGGATCCGCTGCGTACACGAAAACTGGAATTTTGCCCCTCACAGTGGCGACAATAGGGGCGCCCACTGCTTACGGCGTCAGTATCGACTACGCAATTTCCCACTCACAGTGGTGGGCATAACGCTGAAACCCGGCAATCCGGACTACGCGGAGCCAACCTTGTCGGCGAGCGCGGGCGCGCCGCGTGGTAACACAACGATCATGCAGATCGAGGTGATCGTCGAGATCCCGAAGGGGACACGCAACAAGTACGAGGCCGATGAGAACGGCGCCATCTGGCTGGACCGGATGCTCTTCACCGCCACCCGTTATCCCGAGGATTACGGGTACGTCCCGGACACGCTGGCGGACGACGGAGATCCCCTGGACGCGATGGTCGTGCTGGAGGAGCCCACTTTCCCGGGTTGCCACATCCATGCCAGGCCGGTCGGGGTCTTCAGCATGCGCGACGAGGAGGGGCAGGACTACAAGCTCCTTTGCGTCCCTGCGAGCGACCCTCGGTGGGAGGGCGTCAACGAGCTGGAAGACGTTCCCGCCCACGAGCTGCGCGAGATCGGCCACTTCTTCCAGATCTACAAGGACCTCGAGCCCGGCAAGGGAACCGAGCTCGGAGGTTGGCAGGGGCGCGACGAAGCTGAGCGGATCGTCGAGGAGTCGAGGCAGAGGTTCACGAAGCAGCCGCGGGCCGGCGGCTGAAAGCGCCGGGCCGGCTCACGCGAGGACTTCGTCGAATCCCTCGCTCAGGCAGCCGACGAACAGGTCGTGGTCGCTTAGCGCGGCCGCGTCCGCGTTGACGCCGATCGCCACGCCACCCGCGTAGCTGAGCAGCGTGAGGTTCAGTGCCGAACCCGCCCGGGGACCGAACGGGACCAGGACATCGACCCCGGCGCCGGCCAGGTACAGACGCTCTGGCGGGCCGGGCAGGTTGGAGGCGAGAACCTCGGTGTAGCGGACCATACCGGCCAGTGCGTTCGGAGCGAACGGCAGGCGCACCGCCGCGGCCGCGGCGACGTCGATGAGCGGCAACCAGGGCTGCTGCCTCGTCTCGGCGACCATCGCATGGATCAAACGGATCCTCTCCTTCGGGTCACGGAGGTTGAGAGGTGCCCGAAGCAGCATTCCCTGCAGTTGGTTGTGAAGGCTGTCGCCGCCACCTCGAGTGCTCACGGGGATGCCGAGTTTGACCGCGGGGAACGGCGCTCCCACCTTCTCGTGGTACATGGACAACCCGCCGAGAATGCCGGCGAGGAAGACGTCGTTGACCGTCCCGCCGCAGTTCTTCCCCGCGGCGCGAAGCTCGTCGAGGTTCAACCGGACCGCCGCGACGCGGGTCTCCCCCGAGCGCCGGGACAGCACCGGGCTACCGGGAAGCATGGCGGCGCGAGCGGTGCGCGCGAGCGAAGTCGCCAACTCGGCTGTGCGCGCAGCGGCGTCGGCCGGGTTGTCGAAAGCGTCCCTGAGTGCTCCAGCGGCCCACGGAGCGAGCTTGCGAACCGCTGAGAGTCCCGCGGCTACCTCGTGAACGACGTCCGACACGAGGCTCTCGACGGCAATGCCCGCCGGCGTCGTCGCGGGTGCCGTCACCTGGGCGTCCGTGGGCGGTGCGGCACCCTCGGGTGAGTCGAAGAGCCCGAGCGCTATCTGCACCGCGCCCTGGCCATCGGTGTAGCTGTGGTGCAGCCTGGCCACGAACCCGCCGCGGCCACCTTCGAGACCGTCGACGAGAGTGAAATCCCAGGGCGGGCGCCCGGCTTCGAACGGCTCGGACATCGATCGCTCGACGACCCGCGACAAAGCGCCGAAATCGGCGCCGCCGGCGACGCTGTCGGACCTCAGGTGGTTGGCGACGTCGAACCCGGGATCTCCGACCCACCTCGGCGGCACCATCGGCAGCGGCCCCGGTTGGGGCAGCTCGGTCAGCCTGGGGACTGACCGGCAGGTCGCTTCCAGCCTCTCGATCATCACCGCCGGATCGACCGGCCGGTCGAGCACGCCCGCCATGACCATCACCGTCTGCAACGACGGGTCTGCCCTCTCCAACCCCCACATGAGGGCTTCCAGGTCGGTCATGCGCTCGTCGAAACGGGGGTCAACCCCGTCGGCTGGCGGCATCCCGCCGATGGTAGCGAGACCGGCAAGGGGATCCGAACAGGCGGCCGGTGCTCCCGGGGCGCCTATCGTGGCGGACCATGCCCGGGCTGCTCGAAGGCAAACGGATCGTCGTGACCGGCGTGTTGACCAGCGATTCACTCGCGTTCGCCGTCGCCGAACTCGCGCAGAGCGAGGGTGCCGAGCTGATCCTGACCGGCGCGGGCCGGGGTCTTTCCTTGACCAAGCGAATCGCGCGCAAGCTCGACGGTCCCCCCGATGTGCTGGAGCTGGACGTAACCGAGGCCGGCCACGTCGAGGCGGTGGCCGCTGAGTTGGAGAAACGCTGGGGCCGGGTCGACGGTGTGCTGCATTCGATCGGCTTCGCGCCAGCTTCCTGCCTCGGAGGAGGGTTCCTCGAAGCCGGGTGGGACGACGTGAAGGTGGCGTTGGAGATATCGGCGTTTTCGTTGAAGTTGCTCGCTGCCGGCTTCCGGGAACTGATGCGCGCCGCCGGCGGAGGGTCGGTCGTCGGCCTCGATTTCGACGCGACGGTGGCCTGGCCGGGCTACGACTGGATGGGCGTCGCCAAGGCCGCGCTCGAATCGACAGCGCGCTACCTCGCGCGCGACCTCGGGCCCGACGGCATCCGGGTCAACCTCGTCGCGGCCGGCCCGGTCAAGACCATGGCCGCCAAGTCGATACCCGGGTTCTCCCGTTTCGAGGAGGTGTGGGACGACCGGGCACCGCTCGGGTGGAGCGTGACCGATCCGTCGCCGGTGGCGAAAGCTTGCGTGGCGTTGCTGTCCGACTGGTTCCCTGCTACCACCGGCGAGATGGTGCACGTGGACGGCGGCTACCACGCAATGGGGGTCTGACACGATGGACCCGCGGCCATGACCGGTCGTGTCGTGCTCGTGACCGGAGGAAACCGCGGGATCGGGCTGGCGATCGCGGAGTCGTTCAGGGACGCCGGCGACACGGTTGCGGTCACCTACCGCGACAAGCCGGTCGAAGGCTTCTTGTCCGTGCAGTGCGACGTGACGTCTGGCGAGGACGTCGAGCGAGCGTTCGCGGAGGTCGAGGAACAGGCCGGCGCGGTCGAGGTGCTGGTGTCCAACGCGGGCATCAACGCGGACCAGCTGCTTCTTTCGATGAAAGAGGAAGCGTGGCGCTCTGTGATCGACGCGAACCTGAATGGCGCGTACCGGGTAGCCCGCCGGGCGACGTCGAAGATGATTCGGGCCAGAAGGGGCCGCATCATCTTCATCTCGTCCGTCGTCGGGATGACTGGGTCGGCCGGACAGACGAACTATGCCGCGTCCAAGGCAGGATTGATCGGCTTGGCGCGCAGCCTGGCGCGCGAGATCGGCGGGCGTGGCGTGACGGTGAACGTCGTGGCGCCCGGGTTCGTGACCACGGACATGACCGCGCAGCTGAGCGAGGCACGCCAGGCGGAGATCCTGGATCAGGTCCCGCTGAAGCGAATGGCATCGCCTGCGGAGGTGGCAGCCGTGGTGAGATTCCTCGCCTCCGACGAGGCGGGTTACATCACGGGGGCGGTCGTCCCCGTCGACGGCGGTTTGGGGATGGGGCACTGATGCGACCAGACGAGGTGCTGCCCCACCGGCCGCCGTTCCTCTTCGTGGATTCGGTGTCGGAGGTGGTGCCCGCCAAGTCGGCGCGAGGTGTCTGGAGGCTGACGGGAGATGAGGCGTTCTTCTCGGGCCACTTCCCCGGGCGCCCGACACTGCCAGGAGTGTTGATGGTCGAGGCCCTCGCGCAGCTCGGTGGAATCGCATTGCTGGCCGACGAGCGATACCGGGGGAAGCTGCCGCTGTTCGGCGGTGTCGACAAGGCAAGGTTCCGCCGCCAGGTCGTGCCGGGCGATGAATTGGAGCTGGAGGTCGAGCTCGATCACCTGGGCTCCTCCGCCGGCCGGGGCCACGGGACCGCCCGGGTCGGCGGTCAGATCGCCTGCCAGGCGGGCATGTTGTTCGTGATAGTGGATGCCTGAGCGGCTGTGGTGACCGGATGGAATGTCAACTGAGACTGCTACTGAGGAGGTCTGCCTCATGACTTCGACGCTGGGTCAGAGCACGAGTATCAACGGCGACGGCCCAGGGGCGTCGCCGATCGAGGTGGTGGCATCCCTACGCGACGCGTTTGCCAGCGGGCGCACCAGACCGCTCGACTGGAGGCTGCGTCAGTTGGAGGGAGTATCCCGCCTCCTGACGCAGGAAGAGCCGGCGATCGCCAAGGCCCTCGGCGCGGACCTCGGCCGGAACCAACACGACGCCTGGTTCGGCGATATCGCCTCGACACGGGGCGAGGTCAAGTACGCCATCCGGCACCTGAAGCGTTGGATGCGACCGAAGCGGGTACCGGTCCCGCTCGCCGTGATGCCGGGCAAGGCCTACTACCGCTACGAGCCGCTCGGCGTCGTGCTCGTCATCGGGCCCTGGAACTACCCGTTCTACCTCTGCCTCGCGCCCCTCGTCGGCGCTGTCGCCGCAGGCAACTGCGTCGTGGTGAAGCCTTCCGAGAACGCGCCGGCTTCCTCAGCGACGATGGCCGAGCTCATCCCCAGGTACCTGGACGCCGACGCAGTGAAGGTCGTGGAAGGCGACGCTGCGGTGACGCAGCAGTTGATCGACGCTCGGGTCGACCACGTGTTCTTCACCGGGGGGACCGAGATCGGCCGGAAGGTCATGCAGGCCGCCGCGGCCCACCTCACTCCCGTGACGCTCGAACTCGGCGGCAAGAGCCCCGCCATCGTGACCAAGGACGCCGACGTCGAGGTCGCAGCCAGGCGGATCGCGTTCGGCAAGCTCCTCAATTCCGGGCAGACGTGCATCGCCCCCGACTACGTCCTCGTCGAGGAACCGGTCAAGGAGAAACTCGTCGATGCCCTCGAGAAGAGCGTCCGCGAGATGCGCGCCGGCGAGTCGCCCGTCCAGAAGATCGTCAACGACCGCCAGTTCGCCCGCCTGACCCGCCTGCTCGACGAAAAGCCCGGTGACGTCGCCGTCGGCGGGGGCTCCGACGGAAATGCGATCGAGCCGACGATCGTGGTCGACGCCGACCCGGAGTCCGAGCTCATGAAGTCCGAGATCTTCGGACCGATACTCCCCGTCGTAGGGGTGCACTCGCTCGACGACGCCATCTCGTTCGTGAACTCGCGCGAGAAACCGCTCGCTGCGTATGTGTTCTCGGAGAGGCGCAAGGATGTGGAGAGGGTGTTCGAGGAAATGCCTTCCGGTGGGGCCACAGCCAACCACACGCTCATGCACGTCATGGCACCGCAACTACCGTTCGGAGGGGTGGGTCATAGCGGCATCGGCGCGTACCACGGCAGGTGGGGCTTCGAATGCTTCAGCCACCGCAAGTCGACGCTGTTCATGAAGTCGCGTCCGGATCTGAAGATCATCTACCCCCCGTATTCGGAGCGGGCCAAGAAGCTGCTGCGCCGTTTGGTGTAGCTCCGCACGCGATCGGAAGGGGCACCTGATAGCGAGGGAACAGCGACTCGTGTTCGGCGAGGACCCCGAGCACCGGGCTGTTCGCCGAGGTGCGTCGACTGGTCGACGGGCACGGCGGGACTGTCCAGGTGCCGCACACCACCTGGTTGGTGCTGGCGCGGCGCATCGGCACTAGCCGCGGACCTCGGCGAGCGGGCGCCCGAGCCGGCTCAGACGAAGACGCAGGTCGCGCGCAACTCGATGCTCGACCGCGCGGGCTTTCCGACCTCGACCTCGGGGTCGCGGAACGCCGAGTGCGGGGTGAAGTAGGTCTTGCCCTGGGCGACCAGCTCGGTGTCGTAGGTCCGGAACGCGACCACCTCGTCGGCGGTCAGTTCAGGGAAGGCGTACCAGCGGTGCGTCCCGGGATCAGCAGGCTCGACTACACCGAGTGCGTCGAAGCTTGCACCGGTCCCGGCGTAATCCGTCACGTGGAACGCCCGAGCGTCCACCGGCATGACGGTCCGTGCGTCGCAGAAGGCGATCGGGAAGTCCATCTTCGGTTCCCCGGTGTTGCGCCAGAACTGCAGGATGACGGTGCGCTTCGCGTTCACCACCGCCAGTGGTGTCGCGCCGTTCCGGTCCAGTGCTGCCCTGCCGTTCTCACCGGGCTGCCTGTAGGTGCGCCGTACGAAGTTCTCGTGCCCGGCTGCGAAGTCGGAATGGACGAAGGTGATGGGTGACAGCTGCTCGTGACGGCGTGCGTCGTCGGGGCTGCGCTTGATGTGCGTGGCCACGAGCGCGAAGTCGGCCCCGGTCATCTCCCGGGCAAGCTTCTCGAGTTCTTCGTAATGGACCGCCGAGATCTGCGAATCGTCCGTCCAGTCCGTCACCGCCGAACTGTGCTGGACCAACTCGAAGCCGCACACCTGCCATCCGGGCAGGTTCGCGGCCCTGCCGTCGAGAACGGTGACCTCCGTAGCAAGGTCAGCCGGGCCCTCCCCCGTCGGGCTCAGGTAGTGCATGGACGTGCGGCAGAAGGCGGTCATGTTCACCTCGTGGGTCCCCGGGTCGCCGGGCCAGTTTCCCACACCGTGACGATCACGAAGACTACGGGTTGTACGTTCCGAGTGTCTTCAGGAGCTTGGCTGCGAGAGGCGCCGCCACCGTCCCGCCGACCCCGCCGCCGTAGACGAACACGGCGAACGCGACATCACCACGGAAGCCGATGAACCACGCGTGTTCCGGGGGGTTGGGGCCGGAGCCGAACTCGGCTGTACCGGTCTTGCCGTATGTTCCGGCAGGAAGGCCGGCCTGCGCGGCCGTCCCGGCAGGGCTGGTGACGACCTGCGCCATCAGTGTCTTCAGCTGGGTGTCGACGGTGGGATCCAACGGGGCCGGCGCCACCGAATCGTCCGGGGCACCGCTGACGAGGCGCGGCTCGTGAAGAGCGCCGCTGTCCACCGTCGCTGCTACGACTGCCATCGCGAGGGGGGACATGGTCACACCTCCCTGACCTATGGCGTCCGCTGCGAGGTCCACCGGGCTCGCGGGCTGGGAGACGTTCCCGCCGTAGGCGCCGAGCCCGAGGTGTGGCGTTGTA